>JBMHDP010000239.1:0-6352 GCA_049889335.1 Planctomycetota bacterium | reverse complement strand
GGAGGCCCGGCCCAACAGCGCGGGGGACACCTGTGGCGGGGGGTGACGCGGGCACGGGCGTGACCAGCCGGCGAACCCCGGCGGGGGGCGCCGGCGGGTATCGCCGGCCGCCGATCACCAACCCCCGATCAGGAAGCCCCGATCAGGAAGCCCCGATCACCAACCGATGAACAGCAGCTCGAGCGCCGTCATCACGACCAGCAGCACGGCGCTCCAGAGCGCCCAGCGGCCCGTGCGGGCGACCGCAGCCCGGACCGTCTCGGCGCCGGTCGCGTGCTGCTGACCGACGACGACCAGCGCGACCAGGAAGAGCACCGGCACGAACACCGCGATCCGGAAGAGCAGCTCCATCAGGCTTCGCCTCCTTCTCCCGCCGTCGCTGCCCCGCCCGCAGGGAGCGGGAACACCGACCGCTCGGCGACGGTGTAGGCGTCACACATGACGACGAGGTTCATGAGTCCCGCGACCGTGCAGAGCACGATCCCGAGGTCGAGGTCGACCGGCGTGGCGACGCTGCGCATCGGCCCCGTCACCAGCGCCGCGAACAGCGAGCCGCCGCCGAACAGGTTCTGACCGATCCACCAGACCCCGTACTGCGCGCGGTCCACGGCGTGGCCGTCGCTGAACACGAGCCCCAGCGCGAACACCACCGCGACGGCCGCGCCCATGACGACGCCTTTGTCCTTCTGGCCGGCCTTGGCGTGGCCGAGCCCCGGCACCAGCCAGGACAGCCCGGCGCAGAGGGCGGGGTCGGCGACGGGCGCGGCCCCCTGGGCGCCGTCGCGCCGGAGCCGGAGCTGCCAGTGACCCGCGGCCGCCCAGAACGCGGCGAGCATGCCCGAGGCGGCCGTGACCCAGCCGGCGATGTGCTCCAGGTCGCGGGGCAGCCGCTGCATGCGGAGCCCGGTCGCCGAGCCGTCGAAGGAGAGCAGCGCGCCCAGCACCTGGGCCGGCAGGTTGAGGATCTCGGGCAGCACCGGCAGGCCGAGCTGCGCGAAGTTGTCGAACGACGAGGCCCCGTCGGGGACCGCGAGCCCCCAGTAGAACAGGCGTTCCCCGACCACCAACCAGCCGAGGAACAGCACCGCGGTGCAGCTCCCGAACGCCGCCACGGCGCGCGGCTTCTGGCCCAGCTGCCACTGCAGCAGGCCGGGCACGAAGCCCATCAGGAAGGCCGGCAGGCCGTTGCCCCGGGCGGGGTCGTTCTGGTTCGCGTCCACCATCCGGCGCACAGATTAGCGAGCCGCGGGCCCGTCCGCACCCGCCGGATCCGGGTTCCGCCAGGCGCCGTCCGCGGCCCCGAAGACCTCCTCCCGCGAGAGCCGGTGACGCCGTCCGCCGCTCGGCGCAGCGAGCACCGCGCCGTCCGCGTCGAGCGCCCCGACCCGCACCTCGAACACCCACGGCTCATGGCGGAACACGAGCGCGTGGAGCGTGCCGAAGAAGCGCCCGCCGCCCGCCTCGACGCCCGCGAGCGCGCGCCACGCCTCGGCGACGTCGACCCGCCGGTCCCCCAGCGCGGCGCAGTCCCCGAGCCGCTGCTGCAGAGCCTGGTGCCGGCCGAGGCTGTCGCCCGACGCCCCGGCGCCGTCCCGGCGGGACAGGAAGTGGTTGGTCACGACGACCGCGCCCTGGTCGCTCCTGCCACGCACGCAGCGGCGGGCGTCGGCCTCGAAGACGGCCGCAGGCGAACCCTGCGCCGGGACGTCCGGCAGCACCACGTGGGTGAGGAATCCGATCGGCGGGCTCGTGTACTCGATGTAGGCCTGCGCCTGGGCCAGCCGCCCCTCCCCGCGCGCGGACGACTCCAGGACCTGGCGCGCCGCGATCGAGGCCGGCCACGAGGACGGCTCGGGCAACCGCGGCTGCGCCGACCCGACGTGCAGCGACGCGGCGACGCCGTCGTCGCTGACGCCCGTCACGGTGCCGACGTAGCCCGGCCACGACAGGGACGCGGTCTGCCGACCGTCGGGGAGCCGTTGCACGATGAGCAGCGTCTGCGCGAGCATGTGTGCGCCGGTCAACGGCCAGTCGAAGTTCCGCGCGGTCAGCACGCCGCCGCCGACGACGTCGTCTCCCCAGACGGTGAAGCCGCTGCAGCCCATCAACCCGAACACGTCGAGCGCGTTCGCGACGTCCAGGTCGGCCCGGTCGAAGGACCGCCCGAGCGCGGGCATGTCGAGGTCCACCCCGGCCGCGCGCACGCCCCGCCAGAGCGCGTCGAGCTCCGCGCGGACGTCGTCCGGGTACTCGATCAGCCGCGGCAGCGCCGCGCGCGCTTGATCGAGCAGCCCGGGCGCAGCCGCGAACCTCGCGGCGAACTCCAGCCGCATGATCTGCGCGATGTCGTCGGCGAGCAGGGCCCCGTGCGCGTAGCCGCGCTCGGCGGGCGTGCCCCAGAGCCGCAGGACACGGAGCCCGTCATGCCGCTCCAGGCGACCGTGGAGCCCCGCGGCCGCGGCAGCCGGCCCTGCGGAGGGGCGGGCGACGGGCGCAGGGGCGCGCCCCGAAGGCGTCCTCGGGGCGGCGGTGGGGTCGACGACGCAGGCCGCCGTCCCGACGAGCAGAGAGGTGGCGGCGAGGCTCCAGGGACGCATGGGCCCATGCTACCCGGCGGCCACCGGCCGCCCGCCGGTCACTTGGCGTCGCGGTAGATACCCTGCACGCTCTTCAGGAGCTCGAGCGCCTCGGGCAGCGGGCGCTGGAAGGCGTTGCGGCCCATGATCGAGCCGAAGGCGCCGCCGTCGGCCAGCCCCTGGATCTCCTCGAGGACCGCGTCGGTCCCCTTGGCCGCGCCGCCCGAGAAGATGGTGATGCGGCGGCCGCCGAAGGCCGCCTGGAGCACGTGCTGCGTGCGCTCGGCCAGCGTGCTGACCGGGATGCCCTCGGACTCGTAGACCTTGCGCGCGGCGTCCTGCTCGAGGTCCGCCGTCGGCGGCTTCACCTTGATGATGTGGGCGCCGAGCTGCGCGGCGATCTGCGCGGCGTAGGCGCAGACGTCGACCGAGGTCTCACCGACCTTGCTCAGGCCGCTGCCGCGCGGGTAGCTCCAGACGACCACGGCCAGCCCGCAGGCCTTGGCCTCCTCCGCGATCTCGCGGAGCTCCATGTACATCTCGTTCCGCTCGCACGAGCCGGGGTAGATCGTGAAGCCGATGGCCGCGCAGCCGAGGCGCAGCGCGTCCTGGACGGACGCCGTGACGGCGGGCTTGGGGTCGGCGTTCGAGTAGAGCGAGTCGCTGTTGTTGAGCTTGAGGATCAGCGGGATCTGCCCCGCATACTTGCGCGCGCCCGCCTCGAGGAAGCCGAGCGGCGCGGCGTAGGCGTTGCAGCCGGCCTGCAGCGCCAGCTCGAAGTGGTAGTGCGGGTCGTAGCCCGGCGCGTTCTTCGCGAACGTCCGCGCGGGCCCGTGCTCGAAGCCTTGGTCCACCGGCAGGATGACGAACTTACCGGTGCCCGCGAGCGCGCCCGTGTCCATCATCCAGCGGAGGTTCTTCAGGACGCCGGGGTGATCGGATTCGTACCAGCTGAGGATTTCGTCGACGCGCGAGGTCATGCGATGTGGCTCTTGGAATTACGGGAGAAGGTATCGGCCCCATTCTGCTCCGGCCGTCGACCGATGCAAGCACACCCATCGAGCGCGCCCCCCGCACACCTTGAGCGCCGTTACTTCAGCTTGAGGCCTTCCTTCTGGCGACCGCAGGTGAACTCCCAGACCATCACCAGTGGGCTGGCAGGCCCCAGCTGCATCAGGGCTCGCGCCTGGTAGGTCTTCCCGGCCTTGAGCGGCTCCTTGGGGATGAAGAAGAGCACGTCGCGCTGATCCCGCTTCTTGTTGAGCGGCACCTTGGGCGTGTGCTTGTAGCCCTCGACCTGCTTCTTGCAGCGCGCCGCCCAGGCGGTCATCTCCTTGCTCCGCTTGGCGACGAAGTTCTTCGCCGGCGGCCGGCCGCCCTTCCGCGACTCCCACAGCGTGATGTCGCACTCGCCGATCTGGCCGGCCAGCTGACGCTGCAGCTGCACGCTCACGACGTAGCCGCACTTGGTCACGTCCTGCTCGTCCTCAGGCTGGTCGGCGAGCGGGTTCGGCCACTCCGGGCTGCCGAAGTGGGTCGGCACGCCCTTCATGTCCTTGGCGGGCCAGACCACCAGCCGCGGCGCGGTCGCGGGGTCGTACGGCTCCTCGAGCGACCCCATGTCGAGCACGGAGACCGACAGCTCCTCGCCGTCCACGTGGCTGTAGCCAAGGCGCTTGATGTTGTGACGCAGCATCGGGAAGCGGTGGAACGGCGCCGAGATCCAGCCGTCCACGGAGTCCCGCGCGAACGCCTTGGTGGCGCGCCCGGTGCTGGTGACGATGTTGCCGCCGCCCGCCTGCTGCCCCCGCCGGGTGAAGTCCTCGTGCGCCGGGTCTTCCTCGTGGATCTTGCCGTCCGGGTCGTTGACGAGGTCCGGGTGGTTCGACACGTACTTCGAGTGCAGGTCGCAGCCGATGGTCGTCTCCGCGTCCATCTCGCACTCCCCGAGGGTCACCCACTCGCCCTCGGTCATGTTGCCGTTGGCGGCCCACGTGTAGCCGATCAGCTGCGAACGTACGAGGTTGATCTGCTCGAGCGCGGTCAGCTCGATGTCGCTCGGCCGCTCGGGCAGCAGCGGCGGCCCGTAGCCGGTCGCGAAGGCGACGCCGCTGTCTCCGCGCGCCCACTCGCGCCACTCCGCGTCGATCTCCTCGCTCGACTTGCCGAACACCTCGACGACGATCTCCTCGACGTCCTCGAGCGTCGGCACCTTCTCGTCGGCGTCGGGCAGCGCCAGGAAGAACGGCAGCCACTTGTCGGGGTAGGCGGCCACCATCCAGGTCATCAGGCTCCACCCCTTGAGCCGGCAGTCGTTGCGGAAGCGACTGAGCCGCTCGCGCGGGACCTGCGCCAGCGGCCAGTCCTGGTTGGAGACGGCCTGGTCGCGGATCGTCCGCATCCACCAGTTCGTCCCCTCCGGGAGCTCCAGGCCGTCCTCCCCGACGGTGCCCTCGGGGATCGCTCCCCACTTCGAGATCGACGTGGACTTGAGGTACCAGCAGATCGCGTGGATCAGCCCCTGGCCGATGCCGTCGTTGCGCTGCAGGCCGAGGCCGTCCATTACGACGTAGGCGATCAGGGCGTCGTGGATGCGGCGCGGCGACGAGCCGACCTTCATGACCGCGACGCCGTCCTGGGCGCGCCAGACGTTGTTGGCGAACTGCATCCCCTCCTGCACCGAGCGGCCGCCCAGCACCTGCGGGTTGGCCTTGAGGAACTCCTCACGCTCGCGCGACGTGGCGAGGAAGCCCTGCCACGCCCAGCGACCGGTGGCGCGCTCGGCGAAGCGAAGCCGCTTGGCCTGCTTGTCGCCGATCAGCCAGACCATGAAGTCCGTCGCGCGCTCGGCCCACATGCAGCAGTCGTTGGCGAGCTGCTGCGAGCCCCGCACCCAGACGCAGAAGCGCGGGCTCTTGGCGCCGTGGATCTCGAAGCTCGGCTCCATCATCCACGCCGGCGCGTTGTCGGTCAGGTTGCGGAACTCGACCGGCGGCTGGTCCGGCGACAGCTCCTGCACCTCGTAGTCCTTGCGCGCGAACTCGACGGCCTTGACCTCGACCTCCTTCATCCGCTCCGCGAACGCGAGCTGCTCGTCGGTCCCGTAGAAGCCGTCGCCCTGCTTGTAGCCGAGCGCGAGGTTGGCCGCCTCGTTGTTGGGGTTGTAGTAGACCGCCTTCTCGAGGTGGTAGATGGACCGCGCGGTGTCCCCGGCCTCCTTGAGCTGCAGGCCGAGCTTGCTGTGCTGCGTGCTCAGCGCCGTCGCCGTCTTCGCCCACTCCTCCAGGATCTTGTAGCGGTCGGCGTACTTGGCCTTGTCCCGCCACTTCTTGCGCTTCTCCTTGGGCAGGCCGACCCACTCGCCCTTGACCTTGCGGAAGCCCAGCTCGCTGCGGGCCCGCTTCTGGTCCGGGTCGTATTCGAGGACCAGGTTCAGCGCCTGCAGGGCCCGCGGGCCGACCTTCTTGGACTTGGCCTTGTTGGCGAATTTGAGCAGCACGCTGACGCAGTTCTTGGTCAGCGTCGCCTCGTTGGTCTGCGCGCGCAGCGCCGGCGCGGCGAGACCCAGGCTCAAGAAGAGGACGGCGGAGAGCTTCCGGTAGGAGTACATGATGCGGAGTCGGACAGGGGGTCGCGCCCAGTCTAGGGCGTCCCGCGTCCGGCCGCAGCAGGCTGCCGCGAAAGCGACGCCCGGCGACCCCCCGCCCCGCGCGCGCGGGGGGGCGGGGGGCGGGGGCCGCCCGTGCCCCGACCCGCCCGGCCCGCGGCGGGGGGGG
>JBMHDP010000238.1:0-3803 GCA_049889335.1 Planctomycetota bacterium | reverse complement strand
CGGACCCGTCAGCCATCGCGCCGCGCGCGACGCGGCCGCGGCGACCGACGCGGCCCGCGCCCGGCCAGGCGGACGACCGCGGCGAGCGCGACAGCCACGCCGAGCACGACATACAGCGGCGTCACGAAGTCGCCCCGCGCCGCGCCGTCCGGGCCGTTGGCGAAAACCAGGCGCACGCCGTAGACCACGCCGTAGAGCGCCGCCAGCGCCAACGCGAAGCCGATCCGCTCCTGCGTCGCGAAGTGCGCACGCGCAGGGACCCGCTGCTCCCCTCCGGGGGGCAGCGCGCGGCCCTGCGCCAGCAGCCGCCGGTTGAACGGCTTGGCGGCCGGCGCGGACGGGGATTCGCTCGATGGTACGGTCACCGCATCTCTCCTGTGGAAGCCCTAGTCGCTCCCGCCAGAAGGTAACACAGCCCGGCGCGCTCGTCTCTCCTGAGCGCTCCGGACCCCAAGCCTTACGCGGCCCCCGCTGAGCTCAGTCGAGGTCGACGACGCGACCGATCAGGGTCACCGTCGGCGTCCATGCCGCGTCCGAGGGCACCCCGTCGGCCTGGATCACGAGATCCGAGCCCGCGGGCAGCACGATCGGCGTGCGGAAGAACTGCGAGTCGAGGGCGCTCACGTGGCCGGCCGGGTAGCTGTTCTGCAGCCGCCAGCGCGGACCCGAGGAGTCCACGATGTCCACGGACCAGTCACAGTCCACGGTCGCGTCCCGGTGCACCTGCGCGTCGGTGATGACGACGCACTGGCCGGACGCCCCGGTGTCCATGACGCCGTCCCCGTCGACGTCGATGAGGATCGGGGTGCCGTCGGCAGGACCGGTCCAGGACCAGGTCTGACCGTTGGCCGCAGGCGACGCGTCCAGCGCCGCGCCCGCAGGCTGCGCCAGCTGGAGGCCCATGGCACGCATGGACTCCCCCGGTACGACCATCGCCGTAGTAGCCGTCGCCCCCAGAAACGACGTAATCAGTAGTGTCTTCATGTGCTCCTTCTTGTTCCAGCGAGTTTCTGCGAGATTTGGATTCCCGCAACCCCCTCACGAACGACGACTTGGAGCTCATCGGGCAAATATCACCACCCTCGAACGACGCAAAGTTCTTGATTTCACCGCCTTGGAGTAGGTTCCGCCAGACCGCCTACTTGGCCACGAAGTTGACCAATTTTCTTCGCACAAAGACCACCTTCACGATGCTCTTCCCGCGTAGCCACTTCTCGGCGGCCTCCTTCGCCGCCGCGACGGCGTCCTCCTCGCCGCAGTCTCGGGGCAGCCTGACGCGGGCGCGGACCTTGCCGAGCACCTGGACGGCGATCTCCACCTCGTCGTCGACGAGCATCGCCTCGTCATAGCCGGGCCACGCAGCGTAGCTCAGCGAGCCGCCGCCGCCGAGCCGCTCCCACAGCTCCTCTGCGAGGTGCGGCGCGAAGGGTTGCAGCAGCTGCACGAAGCGCAGCAGCTGATCGCGGGAGAGCTGATCCGCGCGCTTGGTCGCCTCGTTGACGAAGATCATCATCGCAGCGATCGCCGTGTTGAACGCCATGCGCTCGATGTCGCCGGTCACCTTGTGCACCGTGCGGTGCAGCTGGCGCTCGAGCCCCGCGTCCCCCTCGCGGTCTGCCGTGAGCCAGCCGTGCACGCGCCCGTCCGCGGCCCGCTCGGGCACGCAGAGCCGCCAGACCCGCTGCAGGAAGCGGTGCACGCCGGGCACGTCCTTGGGGTTCCACGGCTTGCTGTCCGCGAGCGGCCCCATGTACATCTCGTAGAGCCGCAGCGTGTCGGCCCCGAACTCGCCGACCACGTCGTCCGGGTTGACGACGTTGCCGTAGCGCTTCGACATCTTGGTGACGGTCTGCGTCAGCGGCTCCCCGGTCTCGGCGTGCACGACCTGGTCGCCTTCGGCGCGCGTCTGCGCGGTGGGCACGACCGCGCCGCGGGCGTCCTGGTAGGCGAACGCCTGGATCATCCCCTGGTTGTAGAGCTTGTGGAACGGCTCCACGACGGAGACGTGCCCGTCGTCGTGCAGCACCTTGGTCCAGAAGCGCGAGTAGAGCAGGTGGCCGACCGCGTGCTCGGTGCCGCCGACGTAGAGGTCGACCGGCAGCCAGTAGTCGCTCGCGGCGCGGCTGCAGAATTCCTCGTCGTTCTTCGGATCGCAGAACCGCAGGAAGTACCAGCTCGAGCCGGCGGCGCCAGGCATGGTGTTGATCTCGCGCTGCGCCGGCCGCCCCTGCGAGTCCTTCGTCGCCACCCAGTCTTCGGCGCGGATCAGCGGCGACTCGGGCTGACCGCCGGGTTGGAAGTCGTCCATCTCGGGCAGCTCGACCGGCAGGCGCTCGTCCGGGACCAGCTCGACGCCGCCGTCCGCGGTGTGCAGGACCGGGAACGGCTCGCCCCAGTAGCGCTGCCGGCTGAACAGCCAGTCGCGGATCTTGTAGGTCGTCATCGCCTCGCCGCGCCCCGCCGCGACCAGCCAGTCGACGATCGCCCGCTTGCCCTCGGCCATCGACAGCCCGGCCAGCGCGATCGCGCCGTCAGGGGTCCGGCAGTGCTCGGCGTAGGGCGCCTCGTCGGTGCAGCACTCCTCGCCAGCGGCGACGCGGGCGTCGCGCTCCTCGTCGCCCGTCTCCGGCGCGAAGATCCCGGGGATGTCGACGCCGAACTTCTGCGCGAACTCGAAGTCCCGCTCGTCCCCCGCCGGCACGGCCATGATCGCGCCCGTGCCGTAGCTGACGATCACGTAGTCAGCGATCCAGATCGGCACCCGCCCCTGGGGGTCGTCGGCGGCGAACAGCGGGTTGCGCGCGTAGGCGCCGGTGAACACGCCGGTCTTGTCCTTGGCGAGGTCGGTGCGCTCCAGCTCGCTCTTGGCCGCGGCGGCCTTGATGTAGCCGTCGACGGCGTCGCGCTGCTCGTCCGTCGTCACCTGCGCGACCATCGGGTGCTCGGGCGCGAGCACCATGAACGACGCGCCGAACAGCGTGTCCGCGCGGGTCGTGAACACCCGCAGCCGCGCGCCGTCGTGACCCTCGACGTCGAACTCGATCTCCGCGCCCTCGCTCTTGCCGATCCACTCGCGCTGCATCGTCTTGAGCGACTCCGACCAGTCGAGCCCCGCGAGGTCCTGCAGGAGCCGCTCGGCGTAGTCGGTGATCTTCAGCACCCACTGCCGCAGCGGCCGCCGCTCACAGGGGTGGTCCCCGCGCTCACTGCGGCCGTTGATGACCTCGTCGTTCGCGAGCACGGTGCCGAGCTCCTCGCACCACCAGACCGGCGCGTTCGACTCGTAGGCGAGACCCCGCCGGTGGAGCACCTTGAAGATCCACTGCGTCCACTTGAAGTAGTCGGGGTCGCACGTGCCGATCTCTCGGTCCCAGTCGTAGCTGAAGCCGAGCGTCTGCAGCTGCCGCCGGAACGTCTCGATGTTCGCCGCGGTGGTCGTCGACGGGTGCGTGTTGGTCTGGATCGCGTACTGCTCGGCGGGCAGCCCGAACGCGTCCCAACCCATCGGGTGGAGCACGTTGTGGCCCGTCGCGCGCTTGTAGCGCGACACGATGTCCGTCGCCGTGTAGCCCTCCGGGTGGCCGACGTGCAGGCCGGACGCCGACGGATACGGAAACATGTCGAGCGCGTAGAACTTCGGCTGCTCGGGGTCGAAGTCGGGCTCGCCCGGGTTCTTGGCGCGGAACACCTTGTGCTCGCTCCAGAACTGCTGCCACTTGGGCTCGATGGCGGCGGGGTCGTAGGTCTGCTTCTGCTCGGTCATGGCGCTCTGAGGGCCGAGCAGTATGCCGGGGCCGGAGCGG
>JBMHDP010000237.1:0-38015 GCA_049889335.1 Planctomycetota bacterium | reverse complement strand
GGCGGCAGGCGCCAGCCGCCGTCGGCCGCGACGGCCGCGCTCAGGTCGAGCAGCGCGCGCGAGGCGCCCGGCGCGCCGGCGACCGCCCAGGTCACGCTCCGCGTCATCGCCGCGCGCGGCTCCTTGACCTCGCGCCGCATCCGCTGCGCGTCCTCGCCCAGCCAGACGTCGCCCTTGCGGATGTCGACCCAGCAGCGCTCCTCGTCGCCGGACGCCACGACGCGCTTCACGAGCTGTCGCCCCGGCGCCTCCGGGTTGGCGACCACGACGAGGTCGCCGCGGCCGTAGTCCGCCGCGCGGGCGAGCTTGTCGACGAACACGACGTCCCCTGCGGTCGGGTCGCCGTAGAGGACCGGCTGCATGCTGTCCGACGGCACGAGGTAGCGGTCCCCGACGAAGCGCCGCAGACCTTGAACGGTGAGCACGGCGACCGCGGCGACGCAGACCGCGTCGCGCACCGTCGTCATCATCGTCGCCGTCTGGATCATCGTCGCCGTCTGGGCTATCAGGACTGGAGGAGGAGCGGTCCGCGCCGGCTCGCGGCGACCGCGTCGCGCGCGAGCGCGGCCAGGACCGCCGCGACGCCGCAGAACTCCGTGGACGAAGCATCGCCGATCCGGCCGCAGAGCGCACGCCGAGGCGGCGCGCGGACGCAGCCGCGACGGCAGCGGTCGCGCCCGTAACTTCTCCAATCGAGCGGTTTCGCGTCGGGGCGTTGCGGCATAATGCTCGCCCCATGGAACGCATCGCGGACCTCATCCACGACTGGAACCAGACCGACGGCAGCTTCAAGCCGAGCCGCCCGCTGCAATTCGACGACGAGACCCTTCGCGACGGCCTGCAGTCGCCGGCGGTCAGCGACCCGTCGCTCGACCTCAAGATCGACCTGATCGAGCGCATGGACAAGCTGGGTATCCACACCGCCAACGTCGGCCTCCCCGGCGCCGGCGGCCGCCCGCGTGAGGACATCCTCAAGCTCGCCAAGCACATCGCGGACAACGGCCTCAAGATCGGCGTCAACGTCGCCTGCCGCACCGTGGTCAGCGACATCGAGCCGGTCGTCGAGATGACCCAGAAGGCGGGCATCCCGATCGAGGTGTGCGCCTTCATCGGGAGCAGCTACATCCGCCAGTACGCGGAGGACTGGACGCTCGAACGGATGCTGCAGAACACGCGCGACGCCCTCCGCTTCGCCCGCGACCACGACCTGCCGGTGATGTACGTCACCGAGGACACGACGCGCGCGATGCCCGACACGGTGCGGGCCCTCTACTCGACGGCCATCGAGCTCGGCGCGCGGCGGCTCTGCGTCTGCGACACGGTCGGCCACGCCACCCCGCCCGGCGCGGCGGCCGTCGTCCGGTTCGTGCGCGCGCTCGCGGACGAGCACGACGCGACGATCGGCGTCGACTGGCACGGTCACCGCGACCGCGACCTCGGCATCGCCAACAGCCTCGCGGCGATCGAAGCCGGCGCGGACCGCGTGCACGGCACGGCGCTCGGCGTCGGCGAGCGCGCCGGCAACGCGCCGATGGACCAGCTGCTGGTCAACTGCCGCCTGCTCGGCTGGATCGACAACGACCTGACCACGCTGCCGGGCTACGTCGAGGCCGCCGCCGAAGCGCTGGAGGTCGAGATCCCGCACAACTACCCCGTGCTCGGCAAGGACGCGTTCGAGACCGGCACCGGCGTGCACGCCGCGGCCGTGATCAAGGCCTTCCGAAAGGGCGACACCGAGCTCGCCGACTCCGTCTACTCGGGCGTCCCGGCCCACATGGTCGGCCTCGAGCAGAAGATCGCGGTCGGGCCCATGGCCGGGCGCAGCAACGCCTCGTTCGTGCTCGAGCGGCTCGGGATCGACCCCACCGACGAGGTCGTCGGGCGGGTCCTGGACGCCGGCAAGTCCAGCAAGCGCCTGCTCACGGACGACGAGGTCCGCGCCGCTGCCGCCGGCGCCTGAGGCGTCGCTGCCATGCCAACGGGCGCAGCCGAGCGTCTCCTTCCAGGATCAAGTTGCGCCCGCAGCGGGTCGATCTCGCCTGACGGAGGCACATGCAAGACGTTCTGGACCACGCAGTACTGGATGAGCTCCTGTCGTACGCAGCCGACGGCGACCCCGAGCTGCTGCTGGACCTGATCCAGATGTTCCTGGACGACAGCCCTTCCAAGGTCGCTGCGGTCGAGGAAGGCCTCGCGACCGGCGACTTCGAGAAGGCGGAGCGCGCCGCCCACTCGCTCAAGGGCTCGTCCGGGACCCTCGGCGCACGCCTCGTCCAGGACGTCTGCGAACGGCTTCAGACCTCGACCCGCTCGCGCCGGCTCAAAGAGTCCAAGGCGCTGGCGCCGCGCCTGGCGACGGAGTACGAGCACGCGGACCGCGCGCTCCGCCAGGTGCTCGCCCGCTATCGGGACTGAGCGCGCTCGGATGCGCCCTGCGACGGCCCCTAGCCGTTCGCGGAGGCCTGCTGCGGCTGCGGCTTCGGCGCGCTCGGACGCGGGATCTCGACGCGCTTGACGTCACTTGGCGCCGGGTCCTCGCCCTGGGTGACGCGGAACGCGACCTCTTCCTCCGGCTGCCAATCGGCCGACTGACCCCGGTAGACACAGCGATGGCACTTGTGGAAGTTGCCGCTCTGACGGGACAGGCACACGTCGGCCCCGATCCGGTGTGTGATCAGCGGAGACGCAGAGCCGTCGTGGGAAGGACAGAGTCGCATGGGGTCCGTGGTGGAGGCGCCGGCCTAGCGCAGCAACCGGCGGGTAGAGTAGACCCGACCGGAGCGCCGTCAACGCCGAGGTGGCGGGCTTCGGCGCTCCCAGAGCTCGCGGCAAGCTGCCAGCGCGGTCGGCGCGCAGTGGCTGTGGCGCGACAGTTCGAAGCACGCCGGACCTCTATATCCTGCTTTTGACAAGGCGTTTAGGACCATGTCGAAGTCCACCTCGCCGGCGCCGGGGAGCAGGTGTTCGTGGACCCCACGGCGGTGGTCCTCGAGGTGCACCTGGGCCAGAAAAGGGGCCGCCGAGGAGATCACTTTGTCCGGATCCCCCTCCCAAACCGCGTAAAGATGACCGACATCTAGGGTCAGGTCCGGTGCGGTCGAACCCATCTCGTCCCGAAGCTGCAGGTATCCGGCGACCGTCTCCAGGGCCATGCCGGGCTCTGGCTCGAGGGCGGGCCGGAGCCCCTCGTCGCGGATCACGCGGCACGCCGCCGCTACGCCGTCACGGAGCCGGTCGGCGCTGTCCGGCCCGGGCGCGCGGTCGATCCCGGTCCAGAACGACACGACCTCGGCCCCGAGTCGCTGCCCCATCTCCGCGACCCGCCGGTAGAAGGAGAGCCGCTGTTCGCGGCGCGCCGGATCGGCCGTCATCAGCGTCGGCTCGTGCTTGTGAGCCGGGTCGAGGAGAAAGCGCGCGCCGGTCTCCATGACCGGTCGGAGGTCGAGCGCTTCGAGGCGGCCGCGGAGGCGCCGCAGCGCGTCGTCGTCGGTCGCGTCCGGGTCCAGGTGGCAGGTGTCCGGCGTGATCGCGACCGCGCGGAAGCCGTGGCCGGCGACGAGGTCGAGCGCGTCGTCGAGCCGGTGGTTCTGCAGGCTGTTGGTGTGGTAGCCGAGCAGCATCGGACCTCAGCGAGCGCTCACTTGCCCCCGCCCATCCGGATGCGCTTCTGGTACTTCGCGATCCGCACGTAGAGGTTGCCCAGGGTGACGTACTCCGCCGGCATCGCCCAGCCCTCGAGGTCCGCCTCCTCCTGCCACGCAGAGGGCGCTGCGAGGAACTCGATCGCCTCGTCGAGCTTGCGCTTGGCCTCGGACTGCTTGCTGCGCGCGCCGC
The DNA here is from genome assembly GCA_049889335.1 of Planctomycetota bacterium. Taxonomy (GTDB): domain Bacteria; phylum Planctomycetota; class UBA1135; order UBA1135; family UBA2386. The sequence goes on along the minus strand of JBMHDP010000237.1, from coordinate 34,181 downwards.
GGTTGTCGCCGGCGTTGCGCAGCCGCGTCCCCTCGTTGTTGAGCGCCTTGGCGGCGTCGACCATGACGTTGGCCTTCTGCAGCATCTCGCGCGTCAGCGTCGGCGCGGGCCGCCCAGGGGGCTTGCCGGCGCTCGCGCTCGCCATCTTCAGGTCGGTGGGCGTCGCCGCGGCCGGCGCCGCGGGCTGGCTCCGCTGCGGCTGGCGCGCGCCCTGATCCGGCTCCGCGTCGCCGCCGGAGCCGCTGCTCATCAGCACGAGCGCGACGATCAGCGCCAGCGCTCCGACGCCGCCGAGGATCATCGGAAGCTGGTTGTTGCCCGAGCTGGAGGCGTGGCGGCGACGGGTGGAGCCAGCGCGGGCGCGGGACGAGCTTGAGGTGCGGCGAGAGGAACTACGCGATGCCATGAATGCTCGTTCTATCCGATCGGGTCGCCGCGCCGCAGCACCGCGTGGAAACCGCCGTCGTGCTGCCCGGCCGCGGGCAGCGTCAGCGCAGACGAGACCAGCTGCAGGTCGGAGTCGTCACGCCGCGCAGCCGCGACGACGTCGTCGTTCTCCTGGCGGTCGATCGAACAGGTGGAGTAGACGACGAAGCCGCCCGGACGCGTCAACGCCACCGCCTGCCGGAGCAGCGCGCGCTGCAGGCGCTCGAGCTCTGCGAACGCAGCCGGCGTCAGCCTGCCGCGGACCTCGACCCGGCGGCCGAGCACGCCGGTGTTCGAGCAGGGGACGTCGGCGAGCACGCAGTCTGCGGGCGCGAGCGACTCGGCGTCGGCGACCACCTCGACCAGCTCTTGGAGCCGGAGCCGGGTCACGTTCTCGACGACACGCTCCCGCCGCCGCGCGTCCGGGTCGTGCGCGAAGACCCTGCCGCCGACGCCGACCTTCTCTGCGAGCAGCGTGGTCTTCGTGCCGGGCGCCGCGCACAGGTCGATCACCTGATCGCCGGGACCGCACGGGACCGCCGCCGCGGCCGCGAACGCGGTCGGGTCCTGCGCCACGAACTCTCCGGCGCGGAACGACGCGGTGCCGAACGGCGACGACCCGCCGGTCCAGCGCAGCAGCCGCCCGCCGTCGGCCGCCGCGACCGTGACGTCCTCGGCGGCGAGCGCCGTCGCGAGCGCTTCGGCCGGCGCGCGCGCGCGCAGGTAGACGCTCGGGATCGCGCTGGCCGCGCCCGCGATCTGACGCAGACCGGCGAGGCCGTGCTGGGCAGCGAAGCGCTCGGCGAGCCAGGACGGCAGCGAGTGCACGACCGCCAGCCGCTCCACCTCGTCGACGGGCAGCGGCGCAGGCAGCTCCAACGCGCGCGCGTCGCCCAGCGGCAGCTCGGCGCTCGGGCGGTCTTCGTCGGCCGGACGGTCCTTCACCATCCTCGCGATGCGTCGCAGCAGCGCGTTGGCGAAGCCCTTGTTGTCGCGGAGCAACGCCACCGTCTCGTGGACGGCGGCGTGCGCGGGCATGCCGGGGACGAACAGCAGCTGGTAGACCCCGAGGCGGAGCGCAGCGCGCAGCGGGGCGCTCTTCGGGAGGCCCCGGTGCGCGACGCCCTGCAGCACGTGGTCGAGCAGGCGCTCGCGTCGCAGCGCCCCGTGCGACAGCTCATAGGCGAAGGCGAGCTCACGGCCTGCGAGCTTGCTGCTGTCGAGCGTCTTGCGCAGCCGCTGGCTGCGACCCGCCTGCAGCGCGGCGAGCGCGCGCTGCGCGACGCTCCGCGCGCTGACGGCCACGCGCCTCAGCCGAACCGCGCGTCGGGCGCGATCGAGTGGCCGCGCACGAACTCACCCGCGGTCATGTTCCGGCCGTTGTCGGGCTTGATGCGCGTGATGCGGTAGAGGTCCTTGCCCGTGCAGACCCGGATGCCCTCCTCCCCGGAGGACTGCAGGGCGCCCGGAATGCCCATGCCGTAGAGGTCCTGCTCGACCGTGCCCTCCATCACGATGAAGCGCTTGTTGCCGAGCCGCGTCTGCGCGCCGGGCTTCGGGGTCATCGCGCGCACCAGCAGGTCGACCTCGACCGCGGGCAGGCTCCAGTCGATGACGCCGTGCTCCTTCTCGATCTTGGGCGCGTAGGTGGCCTTCGCGTGGTCCTGCGGCGTGAAGGTGGCCGAGCCGTCCGCCAGCTTCCGGAGCGCGTCGACCAGCGCGCTGCCCGAGAGCTCTGCGAGGCGCGCGCGCAGCTGACCGGCGTTCTCGGTCGCGCCGATCTCGGTCTCCGACGTCAGGATGACGTCGCCCGCGTCGAGCTCGTCGGCGATCTTCATCACCGTGACGCCCGTGCGCGCGTGGCCGTCGCGCAGGCAGCGCTGGATGGGCGCCGCGCCGCGGTAGAGGGGCAGCAGCGACGCGTGCGCGTTGATCATGCCCATGGCGGGCGCCGTGAGCAGGTCGGGCTTGAGGATCACGCCGTAGCTGATCACGACCCCGACCTCGGGCTGCAGCGCTCGAACCTGGTCGAGGAACTCGGGCGCGTGGGGGTCCGCGGGCTGCGCGTAGGCGAGCTCGAGGTCCTGGGCGGCGAGCTTGACCTCGGCGTCGTAGATCTTGCGGCCCCGACCACGCGGCGCGTCCGGCTTGGTGACGACCAGCTGCGGCGACAGCCCGCTCTCCTTCAGCGCGCGGAGCGCAGGGATGGCGAAGTCACCAGTACCGAAGAAGACGATGCGCACAGGTCGGGTCGGGGAGGAGGCCGCCGGGGGGCGCGGGCGACGCCGTCCACCGTAGCGGCGCCCGTGGACGGGGGCAATCGACGATGGCGTGCCGGTTGAGACCGACGGCGCGGCGCAGTACATCCGGTCGCTGGATGATCTCGCTGCCGTTGACGCTGCCCGATGACCTCGTCGCCTACGCACCGGGCCGGTCACGCAGCCTGCCGCTCCACGGCAGCGCGGCGGAGCTGGTCTGGCTCCCGGAGCGCGCCGCGCGTTCGAGCCACGATCGCGACCGGCCCCCGCCGTTCGCCAGGAGCCCGGCGGCCCGGATCCTGGAGCAGGAGAGCTACTGGCGGAGCGAGACCCTGGCGCTGACGCCGAACCGGTTCCCGTTCGGCGTCGACCAGCGGATCCTCTGGATGTCGCAGCCCGCGCGCGAACCCGACCTCGGGTTCTGGCGGGCGACGCTCGACTGGGTGCGGCGCAGCGACGGGACCGCGCTGCTCAACAACGTCGGCGCTGCGGCGACGATCCCGCGCGCGCACGCGCACCTGCTGGGCGAGCGCCTGCCGCTGCTCGAGCACGTCCCGGAGCGTCCGGTCGCGGCCGCGCCGATCGACCTGCCCCGCGGCTGCAGCCTCGTGGCCAAGGACCTGGAGCTCTGCGTCATCGGGCTGCGGGGCCCCGTCGACGGCTGCGCCGCGGCCCTCACGATGCTCGCCGACGCCCGGCTCACGCCGACCTGGAACGCCGTGCTGACCCCCGACGCCGCGTGGGTCGTGCCGCGAACGCTCCAGACGCCGCGGCCCTACTTCGAGGCCGCGCTCGGCGCGGCCGAGTACTGGGGCCGGTTCTGCTACGTGGACGAGGGCGCGTTCGACCGGGCCACCGCCGCCGACCTCGAGCAGGCGTGGCGCCTCGCCGGGGCGCCGCCGCTCGCGTGAGCGCGGCCGCTGCTGGCGGGACTTCCGCAGCGGCTTCGTCGCCCCGCTCCTGATAGTCTCTGCGTCCTGATGGACCCTCGGATCGAACGCGCGCGGCAGATCGTCGAGTGCGAGGCCGCCGCGGTCCGCCAGGTGGCGGACGGCCTCGGCGAGCCCTTCGTGCGCGCCCTGGACATGGTCCTCGGGCTGCGAGGCCGCGTCGTGACGACCGGCATGGGCAAGGCGGGCTTCATCGCCCAGAAGGTCTCCGCCACGCTCGCGTCGACCGGGACGCCGTCGATCTTCCTCCACCCGGCCGAAGCCATCCACGGCGACCTCGGGCGCGTCGACGCGGGGGACCTGCTGCTCGCCTTCTCCAAGTCCGGCGAGACCGAGGAGGTCCTGGTCATGCTGCCGCACGTCAAGGCGTGCGGCGCCACGGTGGTCGCGGTCACCCAGGACCTGGACTCGACCCTGGGCCGCCACAGCGACGTCGTGCTCGCGCTGGGTCGGATCTCCGAGCCGGGCCCACACGGGCTCGCGCCCAGCGCCTCGACGACCGCGATGCTCGCGCTCGGAGACGCGCTCGCGCTGGTCGTGCAGGAGGGGCGCGCGTTCGGTCCGGAGGACTTCGCGAGGTTCCACCCGGGCGGCGACCTCGGCCGCAAGCTGATGAAGGTCGGCGAGCTGATGCGCACCGGGGACCGCAACCCGTGCGTCCAGGACGACGCCACCGTGCTCCGCGCCATCGAGGTCATGACGCGCACGCCCGGACGTCCGGGCGCAGCCAGCGTGGTCGACCGAGACGGCCGACTGGTGGGCTTCTTCACCGACGGCGACCTCCGCAGGCTGATCGAGGACGGGCTCTCCAACCCGCGCGAGCTGCGCGTCGACGCCGCGATGACCCCGAGCCCGCGCTCGATCTCCGCCGACACCTTCGCCCTGGAGGCGCTCGCGCTGCTGCACCAGTTCGCGATCGACCAGCTCCCCGTCGTCGACGGCGAGGGGCGCCTCGTCGGGCTGCTGGACGTCCAGGACTTGCTCAACCTCAAGATCGGATGACCGCCGGCTCCCCAACGCCCGGGCGCCCGCGTCCCGACGACGACACGCTCCGCGAGATCCGCTTCCTGCTGCTCGACGTCGACGGCGTGCTGACCGACGGGCGCGTGCACTTCGACTTCGACGGGCGCGAATACAAGTCGTTGCACGTGCACGACGCGGCCGGCATCGTCTACTGGCACCGCCACGGCGGCCGCTCGGGGTTCCTCTCCGGGCGGGGCGGCGACATCGTGCGCCGCCGCGCCGAGGAGCTCGGCGTCCACGACGTCGTGCTCGGACGCGTCGACAAGGCGGCCGCGTTCGACGAGCTGCTGTCCCGGCAGGAGCTCGACCCCCGCCACGTCGCCTACGTGGGAGACGACCTCCTCGACCTGCCGGTGCTCCGCCGGGTCGGCTTCGCCGCCACCGTGCCCGAGGCCCGGCCCGAGGTGCTCCAGCAAGCCCAGTTCGTGAGCCGCCGCAGCGGCGGCTTCGGCGCGGTGCGCGACGTCATCGAGGAGCTGCTGAAGACGCGCGGCGTCTGGCAACAGGTCGTCGACAAGGACGGCAGGCCGTGAAGCGCGTCGTCGCGTTCTTGGCGCTGCTCGCCGTCGGGCTCGTGGCGCTCAAGCTGGCGATCGGCGACGACGTCGCGGTGCGCGCCGAGACCGACCAGGCCCGAGCCCGGAAGCGGGACCGGGCGCAGGACGCGCCGCCTGGCGTGCGCGTCGACAACGGCAAGATCCAAACGACCGTCTCGCAGTCGGGCAAGCTGGTCTACCCCAGGCGCCGCGAGGTCGACGTCGGCGGCGGCGCGATCCGCAAGGAGACCGTCTACGTGCTGCGCGCCGAGGACAGCCGCCCGATCGGCGACGGCCTCCAGCAGCTGACCGACGTGCGGCTCGAGCTGTTCGACGACAACCGCCACGCCGCCACCGTGCGCGCGAGCCGCGCGTTCCTGGAGCTGGGTCGGGACAAGAACGGCCAGCCACGCCTCGAAGAGCAAAAGGAGGTCGACCTGCGCGACGCGGTCGTCACGGGCGAGCCGGGCGGTCGTCTGGAGGGCATGCGTCTGAAGCTGGGCGACGCCAAGGTCAACGTCGGCGAAGACGAGATCCAGCTGACGACGGCTGCCAATCAGCCCGTCTCGCTGCGGCTCGAGGGCGACCGCCCGGCGACGCTGACCGGCCGCGGCGCGCGCACGCGCCTGCCGCGCAGCAAGGACAGCAACCTGCGCCAGCTATCGGTGACGATCCTGACCGACCCGCTCCTCGAGGCCGCGGACCTGAAGGTGCGCGCCGCGGGACGGCTCAACTACGTCGAGGACCTGGGCACCGGGGTCGCGAGGGTGACGCTCGACGAGGACGTGGAGCTCGACCTCGAGCGCGGCGCGATCGCGCTCCCGGGGGCGCGCGCCGAGGACGCCGGCGCCGGGCCGTCGCGCGCGCGGGGCAACCAGTTCCTCGGGTGGCTGCTGCGATCGCAGGACCAGCCGGTCGCAGGGGTCGAGGTCGGCGCCAACCGCGGCCGGTTGATCTGGCAGCGGCTGCGGCTGGTCGGCGCGCCCGCGACGATCGACCTCCCCGGGGTGCACGTCTCGACGCCCAAGGTCACCGTCCGGCCCGGCCCGCTCGGCGACCCCTACGTCGTGACCGCTCACGGCGGCGCGTCCCGGGTCGAGCAGGCGACCCTGGGGAGCGCGCGGTCCGACAGCGCGACGCTCGTCGGGCGGTCGCCGCGGCGGATCCACCTCGTGCGCCCCGGAGACTCGGTCGGCGCGCTGCACCGCGCGGTCGGCTTCCCGCGATGGACGACGCGGTCGTTCGAGGCGCAGCAGGTGGTCGTCTTCACGGGCCGCGCGGAGCTCGTCGGCGGCGCGCGGACGCTGCGCGCGAGCGACGGCATCGTGGTCTCGCGGCGATCGGACACGCAGTCCGGCGTCGTGCGAGGCGAGGGCGAGATCGAGCTCGTGCAGGCGGGCGCGCCCGCGACCGCGGCGCGGTCCGCCCGGCCTGCGCTGGTGGCGACGGGCAGCGACGGCCTCGTCCTGACCGTCACCGACACCGCAGAGCGCGCGCGCCTCGGACCGGCGCGCAGCGACGCAGACCCGCGGTGGCGCGCGCACCGCTACGAGCTGCGCCACGGCGACGTCCGGGTCGAGGGACGCGGCGCGTGCGACGTCGTGCGCGCGGGCGACCGCACCGACTTGGACCTGCGCGCCCCGTTCGACGAGATCGCGGCCCGCTTCGCGCGCCAGGAGACCGAGCTCCGCAGCGTGCGGACGCTCGCGGCCACGCTCGTGGGCGATCAGCTCGCGGCGATGGACGTCGCCGGACTGCCCGTGCAGGCCACCTTCGCGCGCGCCGGTGAGCGCCTCGTCGCGAGGGCTCCCCGCATCCTGCAGACGGGGCCGCGCTCGCTGCGCTTGCTGCCCAACGCCGTCGACGCGCCGCCCTGGAACGAGCTCCCCGAGGTCGAGCGCACGCCCCGCTTGAAGCGGACCTGGTCCGCGCCCGGCGCGGCGGCCTCCTCCTACCAGGTCGAGGTGCGCGGTCCGCGCGTGGACCTGCACCACGCCGGGGGCCGCGCCGCGCTGGTCGACGCGCGCGGCGACCGTGAGCAGCCCGCGCAGATCTACGCGGTGGTGCCGCAGACCGGCTCCGCAGAGCCCGCCACCGTGCGGAGCACGGCCGACCGGCTCCGCGTGCTGCCGTTCGTCGTGACGCCCGAAGCCGCCGGGGCGCACTTCGGCGGCGGCGGCGCGATGTCCGGCTTGGCCACGCGCGGACTGTCGCGCCCGTGGCTGCTGGTCGACGACGTGCACGCGTTCGAGCTCGACGACGAGCTGCAGGGCCACGTCGAGGGCGACGCTCACCGGCTGCTGATCAGCCAGGGCAACGCGGCCGCCCTGTTCGTCGGGGACCCCGACGAGCTGTCGCCCGCCGTCGTGCGCCGGACGCACGAGGGGCGCGACGTCGAGCTGCGCGGGGCGCGGGTGCGCGTCCGCAACGAAGGCCAGATCCAGCTGTCGGCCCTGGGCGCCTTCGACGGCAGGTCGGCCCGGATCTCGCCGGCGATGACGCTGCACGAGTCCGGCGACCGCGGCCTGCTCTCGCACATGAGCGCGACCTGCCGCGGCGACATCCACGTCGACCCCGACGCCGTGCGGTTCACCGGGCCGGTCGAGGCGGCGGGTCTGACGCCGGCCGGCGCGTTCGACCCCGACGGCCTCCGCATCGACGCGCGCTCGCTGGTCATGAACCGCCAGCTCCAGAGCGGGCTGATCGCCCGCGTCGAGGGCCAGGACGTGCACGTCGACTGGACCCAGCTGCGAGCGCAGGCCGCGAAGGTCGCGCTGGACCTGCTGCGCGAGACGTGCGTCGCCAGCGATCCGGCGGCCGCGGTGGTGACCACGCCCGACGGCCGCGAGCTCCGCGCCCGGGACATCTCCGTCAACTACCAGACGTGGGAGGTCAGCACCGGGCCGAGCAGCGCGCAGCGGACCGCCCCGATCGTCGACGCCGCCGCGCCGGAGGGGAGGTGAGCAGGGCGCCGCTGCTGACCGCCGCGCTCCTAGCCGCGGTGCTGGCCGACGGCGCCCGGTCCCAGGCGCCCGGCGCCGACTACAAGCTGCTCAACGGCGCCTTCCGATCCCGCAAGCGCGACGACTACTACGAGGTCCAGGCGCAGGGCGGGTTCGTGTTCGAGGTCGAGGCGCTCGGGCTGACCCTGCGCGGCGAGAACCTCCTGGTCCTCCACGACCTGGAGACGTTCGAGGGCGCGGTCGACCGGCGCTCGACCAGCGGCCTGCCGACGAGGTCGCTGCCGGCGCCGGCGCCGCGCCGCAGGCTCAGCGCCGACGCGATCCGCGCGCGGCTGCAGCGCACGCTGCAGGCCGTCGGCCATGCGCCGGACGGCGCCCCGATCGACGGCGACGCGCTGCGGCTGTTCCGCTACCTGTACTGCGAAGGCGGCGTCGTCGTCGTCCAGCGAGGCGTCGAGGTGCTCCGCTGCGACCGGCTGTGGATCTCGCCGGTCGACGACCGCGTCGTCGTCGAGAACGCCGAGCTGCGGTACCGATCCGGCGCGGGCGCGCTCAGCCAGGAGCTGGTGGTGCGCGGTCCCCGGCTGGTGAAGCAGGGCCCGCGCTGGGTCGGCCAGGACCTGACGTTGACCACGTGCACCGCGGCGACGCCACACGCGGCGCTGCACGTCGAAGAGGCCGAGATCATCGAGCGGGTCGGCGAGTTCGAGGTCGTCTCGCGCGGGCAGACGGTGCAGATCGGCGGCGTCGACCTGCTGCCGATCCCCGACGCGCGGGTGTTCACCGGCAGCCAGAGCGAGTTCCCGATCAAGAGCGTGTCCGGCGCCTACTCCAACGCGCTGGGTGCCCAGCTCGGCGTCGTGTTTGGGCTGCCGTGGAACGACACCGGCGGCGCGCTGCACAACTGGCTCACCGGCCGACCGGCCGGCGAATTCCGCGGCGACTGGGAGCTCGGCGTCGGCTGGATCCAGGAGCGCGGCGGCCTGCTCGAACCCAGCCTGACCTACCGGGTCCCAGGGCTGTACGAGGGCCGCGTCGAGGGTCTCTACATCAACGATGAGGGCCCGAACGTCCGCGAGATCCGCCGCGAGCTGGACGGCACGCCGATCGCTCCCGGCGACCGCGCGGTGGTCCGAACGGCCAACCGCGTGCACCTGGGCGAGAACACGCACCTCGACCTGCAGGCCTTCTACGCGTCCGACGCAGGCGTCTACAGCGAGTTCTTCATCGACCCCTACCGTCGCGACGAGCTCCCTGAGACGAGCGCGTACCTGCACCACGCCGACGGCAACCACCTGCTGACGCTCGGCACCCGCTTCAACCTGAGCGACTTCAGCTACCGCGACGACCGCTACCTCGCCGACCGCTTCGTCGAAGAGCTGCCGGTCGCGACCTACCAGTGGCTCGCCCAGCCGATCGCCGAGACGCCCTGGGAGACGCCGATCGTGCTCGACCTGGAGGCCCAGGTCGGGCAGCGCCGCAGCGACTACGACGACCGCGCCGGCTTCCGGATCAGCGACCGCACGCTCCGCGCCGACCAGCAGGTCGAGCTCTCCGCGCCGTTCCGCCTCGGCGCCCTCAACGTGCGCCCCTACGTGAGCGGACGCGGCACCTTCTACGACAACACACCCAGCGGCGACGACGAGGGGCGCGTCGCCCTCGAGGCAGGGATCCAGGTCGGCGCGCGGCTGTCGAAGACCTGGCGCTGGCTGGACGCGGACGGAGCGCCGGACGCCCTGCGACACGTCATCGCTCCTCGCATCACCTATCGCAACCGCTACCGCGTCGACGACGCGCCCGGGTCGTTGTTCCAGTTCGACCGCGTCGACCCGACGCGCCTCTACCAGCTCGGCTACGACACGATCGACCTGCTGACCGAACGCGAGCTCGTCCGCTTCGAGGTCCGCAACCTGTTGCAGAAGACGGTCGAGACCGACGCCGGTCGCGAGCCGCGCGACTTCGTCTTCTTGGACCTCGCGCAGGACGTGCTGCCGAACAGCGAGCGCGACAACCGCGGCGAGACGCTGGGGCTGTTCTTCTACGACGTGCTGCTGCGGCCCAACGTCAGCTGGTTGCCCTTCGAGAACTTCGCGCTCGCGCACTACGGCGACCTCGACTGGGCGCGCGGCATGCAGACCCTCGACACCGAGCTGACGTTCGGCCCTGTCGCCGGACTCGACTGGGTCGTCGAGTACCGCGAGGACGCGCGCTTCGACGGCGTGCTCGGGGTCGGCGCGCGCACGCAGATCTTCGACCGCTGGACGGTGTTCGGTCAGGCCCAGCGCGACCTGGAGCGCGACGAGTTCCTCCGCTACTCAGCGGGCCTGCAGCGGCGCGACCACGACTGGATCATCGGCGTCACCGCGGCCTACAACCCGTTCATCGACGAGGTGACGTTCCGCCTCGACTTCCAGCCGACGTTCGGCGGCGCGCGCGGCCGGCGCAACCGCTTCGGGGGCGCGACCGTGAGCGACCGCTACTCGTACGACTACTAGAAGCTCCAGCCGACGGTGAGGAAGACCCGGTTGTCGGCGCTCTTCCGGCCTGCCGCGGGCGTGTTGTCGTAGTCGAGCGTGTGCGCGAGGGACGCGACCATGCTGTCGGTCAGCGACGTCGACAGCTCGGTCACCGCCTGCAGGTAGAAGTCGCTGCCGTCCTCGATGGACGGGAACGCCTCGACGCGGTGCACGATCTTGGTCTGCTCGCTCAGCTGGTGCTCGAGGCGGTAGGCGAGGCGCAGGGTGACCGTCTCCTCCGTCGCGAGGCCGGGCTGCCGGTAGTCCTCGCTGTAGTACGAGAAGCCGGCCTCGGACAACAGCAGCGTCGTGCCGTCGTCGATGATCGTGTAGCCCGCGCCCGCGCCGATCGTCAGGCGGAGGTCGAGGTCCGCCAGCGTGTCCCCGAGCGCCCGCGCGGTGCCGAGCGCGTACCAGCGCTTGTTGAGGAAGTAGTCGTACTTCGCGCCGCCGCCGGCGCGGCGCTGGGTGAGCGTCTTGACTCCGGCTGCGTCCTCGTCGGTGCCGTAGTTCCAGATCCCGTCGAGCGTGATGCGGTCCCAGTCCGTCGTGCGCGACGCGTCGAACAGCAGCCCGCCCGACTCGCGGCGCGTGTTGCCGCTGGTGTAGAGCGCGGTGAGCTTGAGCGAGCCGGTCCACTTCGGCGCCGTCTTCTCGGGCGGGTTGATCATGCCCAGGCTCATCACCGGGAGCTCGTCGGCGCCGCCTCCGGACAGTCGGAAGCTGTCGTTCTCGATGCCCAGGATGCGACGCTCCATGCGCTCGCCGTCCTGCGTCTGCAGCACCACGGGCGCGGCGGTCACCAGGTCGGTGACGTCAGCGACGGCGACGACGACCTCGTCGAGCACGGGCGACTGGATCGTGATCTTGCCGTCGGCCATCGAGACGATCTCACCGGTGAGCACGTCGCCGTTGGTCAGGGTGACCTTGTCTTGCGCGCACACGCTCACACCGAGGGCGGCCGCGACGAACGAGGAGAGCACTTTGTTCATCGGCGGGATGTTGGCGGCGACGTCGTCGCGGAAGAAGCGCAAAGTCGAGCGAGGATGCTCAGCAGTGGCGTTCGCGCGCCGATGGCACGATCATCGCGCGGACGATGGCGAGCGCAGCAGACAAGGGCGACAGACGCACGGGGACGGGCGGCGACGTGGGCCGCTGGCGACGGCGCTGGGCGGCGACGCCGGCGTGGGAAAAATCCATGCTCGGTCTCGCCGTCCTCGCCTCGGTCGGAGGCGGGGTTTGGACCCTGGTCGCTGGAGATGTTCCTACGGACTCTTCCGTAGCGGACCCCTCGACCGCGCTCGGCGCCGGCCTCGTGCCGGACGGCACCACCACGGCGCCGGCCGGCGACGCGTCGGGCGCCGAGACCGCCGCGACCGAGCCCACGTCCAAGGGCGTGTTCCGCGTCGGCTTCAGCTTCGTCGCAGGTTTTTGTATCGGCTTGTTCGTCCGGGCCGTGCTCAAGCTCGCCGCGATCGCCGTGGGCTTCTGGCTCGTCATGACCTTCGCGCTCGCCCAGGCCGACCTCGTGCACGTCGACTGGCACGCGATCAACGACCTGTTCGCGTCGTGGGTCGCGCGCGTCGAGCGCGACATCGCGAGCTTCCGGGGCTTCGTGCTCGGAAGCCTGCCGGCGGCCGGACTCGGCGCGACCGGGCTGCTGCTCGGCTTCCGGCGCCGCTGAGGCGGCGCCTCCCCCGCTCCTAGAAGCCCCGCTCCTTACAGGCTGTCGAGGAACTTGCCCGGCTCGTAGTTGCCGAGGTCGAGGATCTTGGTGCAGACGCGGTCGAGGAAGTAGCGGTCGTGGGAGACGATCACCATGCAGCCAGGGAAGTTCTGGATGCCCTCTTCGAGCACGCGCAGCGTGTCGAGGTCCAGGTCGTTGGTCGGCTCGTCCAGCAGGATCATGTTGCCGCCGCGCCGGAGCATCTTGGCGAGCTGCACGCGGTTGCGCTGACCGCCCGACAGCGAGCCGACCTTCTGCTGTTGGTCGGGGCCGGTGAAGTTGAACTTCGCAACGTAGCTGCGGCTGTTCATCTCCTGCTTGCCCAGCTTGATGATGTCCTGGCTGTCGGCGATCTCCTCCCAGACGGTCCGGTCGGGGTCGAGCGTCTCGCGCTCCTGGTCGACGTGGCACAGGTCCACCGTCTTGCCGACGGTGACCTTGCCCTGCTGCGGCTCGAGGCGGCCGGTGATCAGCTTGAGGCAGGTGGTCTTGCCGGTGCCGTTCGGCCCGACGATCCCGAGGATGTCTCCCGGCTGCATGTCGAAGGAGACGTTCTCGAGCACGTCCTTCTCGCCGTCGTAGGAGAAGTAGACCTTCTCGAAGCGGATGATCGTGTCGCCGAGGCGCTTGCCCGCCGGGATCTGCAGCTCGACGGAGTCGTCGGCCTGCTCGACCTCCTCCTCCATCATCTTGTCGTAGTTCTTCAGGCGCGACTTGTTCTTGGTGGCGCGCGCCTTCGGGTTCATGCGGATCCAGTCGAGCTCACGCTCCAGGAACTTGGCACGCTTCTGCTGCGCCTGCTCCTGCGAGGCCATGCGCTTGGCGCGCTGGATCAGGTACTCGGAGTAGTTGCCTTGGTACGGGATCGCGCGCCCGTGCCAGACCTCGAGCATCCAGCCGACGACGTTGTCGAGGAAGAAGCGGTCGTGCGTGATGACGACGACCGTGCCCTTGTAGTTCGCGAGCTGCTCCTCGAGCCAGCGCACGGTCTCGACGTCGAGGTGGTTGGTCGGCTCGTCCAGCAGCAGCAGGTCCGGCGCCTCGAGGAGCGTGCGGCAGAGCGCCACGCGGCGACGCTCGCCGCCGGAGCACGCCGCGACGTTCTTCTCGCCAGGCGGCAGGTGCAGCTTGGTCATCGCGGTCTCGACGTAGCGGTCGATCTCCCACGCGTCCTTGGCGTCGATCTCGCCCTGCAAGCGCTCGAACTCCGCCATCACCTTGTCCATCTCGGCCGGCGGGAGGTCCTCGGCGAGCTTCATCGAGACCTCTTCGTGCTGCTTGAGCAGGTTCCGGATCGGCTCGACCGCCTTCTCGACGTTCTCGCGCACGGTCAGGTCCTCGATGAGCTTGGGCTCCTGCGGCACGTAGCCGACGGTCTTGCCGTCGGCGAGGCGCGCGACGCCGTCGTACTCTTTGTCCTCGCCGGCCATGATCCGGAGCAGGGTCGACTTGCCCGCGCCGTTCTGGCCGATGACGCCGATCTTGGCGCCCTCGAGGAAGACGAGGCTGATGTCGTTCAGGACGGGCTTCTTGCCCTGGTAGCTCTTGGTCAGCCGCTCGACGGCGAAGATGGGCTTGTCGCTCATGGGGGCGAAAGAAGGTACGGAGCAGGACGACGCCGGTCCAGTTCTTCCGACGGGCAGCGTCCGAGGCGACGCCCCGCCCGCCGCGTGGCGCCCCGCTCCGACGAAAGTCGCGCTCGGCCGCGGCGCGATCCCGCGGGGCGCGACGATCCGGTTGGCGCTATGATCGACGCGCTGTGCTCGCGCTGTTCTCGTCGATCGGCTGGCAGGAGATGTTCCTCCTGTTCTTCATCGGGCTCCTGCTCTACGGCCGGAACCTGCCCGACGCTGGCCGGAGCCTCGGCAGGGTCGTCGCGCAGCTGAAGCGCAGCTTCCAGGACTTCAAGGACCAGATCGACCGGGACGGCGAGATCCGCGACGTGAAGAAGGCGATCTCGGACACCGCGCGCGAGGTCAAGAACGTCGCCAAGGTGCCGCACGCCATGGCGAACCCGGCCGGCGCGCTCCGCGACCTCACGCACGAAGCCATGTCGGCGCCCGTCGGCGCTGGCCACGGCGCGGACGACCGGTCCCGTGACCACGACGGCTCCTTCGACGAACTCGACGACGACCCGGTCGTAGAAGTCGAGTCGGACGACGGCGAGTCGGACCAGGGCGAGGGAGCGACCCCAGCGCCGTCCGCTGCGGACCCCGCTCCGACGGAGACCACCCAGGAGCCGACATGAACGAGCCGATCAGCACCGTCGTCAAGGTGGCGAGCACGCCGGACCAGGCCCGGATCTACGTCGCCATGCTCGAGGCGGCCGGCATCCCTGCGTTCGTGGACGGCAACTCCAGCGCTGACGAGTTCGCCATGAGCCAGCGCCTCCTCAACGTCAGCAACGTCCGCGTGCTGGTGCCGACCGAGGCCGTGGAGCGCGCCCTGGACGTGCTCAAGCCGACGGAGGTCGACGTCGACGACCTGGAGCAGCAGGCGCTGGCCGCCGCCGACGACCCCGACGCCGAACACGAGGGATGACCGCGTCCGCCGCTGCGGCCGACGAGCGCGACGAGGCCCGGCGGCGGCGGGCGCGCTGCTGGAAGGCCGGAGCGGGGTCGGTGGCGATCCGCGTCGTCATGCTCGCGCTGGTCCTGGCCTACGCGCCGCTGGAGATCGGCAGCGCCAGCGCGCTCTGGCTCGGCAACCTGCCGGCGGTCGCGCTGGCCCTGCATTCGGTCTGGAACGGCGCGATCGCGTGGCGCCTCGGCGGGCGGAGCCCTGCGCTCGTTTGGGGCTGCGGCTTCGCGTCTGTCAGCGCCCTGGCGAGCTTCTTCCCGCCGTTCGTGCCGCTGATCGTCTTCTTCTGAGCGTCAGCGCTTCTTGGACTGCTGGATGGCCTCGTCGCCCGCGTCGAAGATGCTCATCCAGTCGCTGTCGCCGCCTGCCGCCGGCGCCGCCTCGCGGGCGCTCTGCGCCTCGGCTCGCTGCCGGGTCTGCTGCTCCAGCCACTGCGGGTAGTCCTTGTACATGTCGCTGAGCACCTTCTTGTTCTCGGTGATCAGACCGACGTAGGGGAACAGGTCGCAGTCGCTCTCCTTCTGGATCTTCGCGATCGCCTCGAAGGAGAGCATGACCGGCATCGCGACGGTCACGATGTCCCCGAAGGCGTCGAGCGGCACGATCGTGTGCTCGAACAGCGTCTGCTTCGGCAGCCGATCGCGCGCCTCCTCGCTGATCTGGTAGTTGCCCGCCATCAAGAACGGCAGGTTGAAGTTCTCGGTGACCAGCTTCGCGAGGTCCCACTCGGTGATGTGGCCGCCGTCGACGAGGATCTGGACGAACGGCTGGCCGTCCTTGTCCTGGGAGTAGAGCGCGTCCGTGATCACCTCCGAGGAGACGATGTCCCGCTCGGTCAGCACCTCGGCGAGGCGGACCGAGGTGATCTTCTCGATGCCCTTCACGTCGGTCTCATCGGCCGGACGACGGCGGCGTCTTGAGGGCTCGGCTCAAGCGTAGACCGCGATCGTCACCGCCGCGTGCACGGCGAGCACGAGCGCCATGCCAACGACGATTGCCGCGTCGACGGCGACGCCGACGTCTGCGCCCGAGCGCTTGGGGCCGGCGCCGAGGTGGTAGCAGGCGAGGGCGATGAGGTAGCCCGAGATCGTCGACTTGGACAGCACCGCCAACGCGTCGCCCGGCTCCACCGCCGCGAAGTAGGCTGTCGCCCAGCTCGCGGCCGTGGTCGACGCGGCGAGCTGCGCCGCGAGCGCCGCCGCCAGGCCTGACGCCACGACCCCGCAGGCCGTCACGATCGGCATCGCCAGGACCATCCCCCACACCAGCGGGGTCAGCAGGTAGTCCGCGGGCCGCACGCCCATCATCCGCAGCGCGGCGATCTGGTTGGTTCGCTTCATCGTGCCGATGCGCGCCGCCGCCCCCGCGGCCGTGCGGGCGGTGAAGAAGAAGCCGCTCAGCATCGGCACGAGCACCGCGGTCGTCACCTTGCCCGTGCCGGTCAACAGCGCGGTCTCGAAGCCGCCGTCGATCGGGTTGTTCCGGAGGGCGAAGAAGGTCGCGAGGCCGCCGATCACGGCGCCGGCCGCGGCGACGAACAGGGCCGGTTCGAGGACGAAGCGTCCGATCGTGCGGACCACGAGCCCCAGCTCGACCGGCGGGAGTCGTCGGAGCGAGTCGCCGACGGTCTCGCTGATCGCCGCCAGCTGCAGCAGCGCGCGCCTCAGGACGTGCATCGCAGCCAGCTCGGCGCCGACCTCCGCGGCGCGCGCTGCGTGCTCCACCGGGGCGGGCGCGCGCCACCCAGACGGCTCCATGCGGAGAGAGCGCGAAGGACGGTCCAGCACGAGCACGCCGTCGGTCAGGCCGTCGAAGGCGTCGAGGTCGTGGGTGATGACGAGCGTCGTGCGCGCGGGGTCCTGGTCGTGCGTGGCGCGGAGCAGCTCCGCGATCTGGCGTGCAGCGGCGGGGTCCAGCCCGACGGTCGGCTCGTCACAGAGCAGCAGCCGCGGAGAGGACGCCAACGCGCGCGCGACGGCGACGCGCTTGCGCATGCCGCCCGAGAGCTGCGCGACCCGCTCCGGCGGCGCTGGTAGCCCGGCTTGTGCCAGCATCGCGGGCGCCAGCCTGCGGGACCGCCCGGCAGCCACCAGGGCCAGCTCGACGTTCTGGCGCGGGCTGAGCTCGTCGAGCAGACCTTCGTCCTGGAGCACGGCCGTGATCGTGCCGGGCGGGAGCTCGACGCCGCGCGTCGCGAGGTCGTCCCCGAAGACGACGAGCGCGCCGCTGAGGCGCGGCGCCGGCTCCCTCGACTCGACCAGTCCGGCCAGCACCCGCAGCAGCGAGGACTTACCGCCGCCGCTGGTGCCGACGAAGACGTAGAAGCCGCCGCTCGCGAGCGCGAGGTCGACGTGCTCGAGCAGCACGTCTTCTCCGCCTGGCCTACGGTGCGCGAGGCCGAAGTCGCGGAGCTGAAGCGCGTGGTCCATGGGCGGCTCAGCGCGGCCGCAGGTCTGCGGGGAGCAGATCGAGCGAGACCACCAGGGGAGAGCCGTCGCTCGCCAGCGTCGTCAGCAGGCCCAGCAGCCGGCCGTCCGCGACGACGGCCGCGCCGAGCGGACGCTGGCTCGCCCCGGCGTCGGCGCGCAGCTCGAACTCAGGCAGCGGCGCGCCGTCCGGGCCGGCCGCTCGCAGCCGACGGGGCGCCTCCTCCGGGAGGTCGTCGAGGTCACCGAAGCGGTGCCCGGGCGTCCCGGTGAGGTCCGGGCGCGCGTCTTCGAGCACCAGCGCAGCGAGGTCGGCGCCGTCGGGGTCGACCCATATCCGGCCGGCTCGCAGCACGGTCCCGTCCGGCAGGAGCACCGTGATCCGCTCGTCGTCGATCTCGGGGTCTCCCCAGAAGTCGCGCTCGGTGAAGGCTCCGTCGACCAGCGACCGCGGCGTGGCCACGACCGGCCGCCCCGAGCGATCCACGAACAGCACGCCCGTCCCGTGCCGGAGCAGCTCGTCGTCCGCGCTGAAGGTGTCACGTTCGATCGCCGCGTAGGTGATGCGAACCAGCACGACGCCGTCGCCGTCGCGCGGCGGCGGTGGTTCCGGGTCCTGCGCGACGACCTTCACGTCCACCGCGCCGATGTCGAGCTCCGGGCGGTCAGCTTCGGCCGCCGCGCGGTGGCCGTCCTGCACCAGCACGCCTGCCCCCGGCTCACCGAAGTAGCTGACGTAGGGAGACAAGAGCGCGCTGACGTCGGAGACCGTGAAGCCGCTGAGCAGCGCGCCGCTGACGTGAGGCCGCGCGACCCAGAAGCGACTCCGGTCCGTGACCGTCTGGCGGTGCCGCCGCTCGATCCGCAGCGACACCTCGACGTGCGCGCCCGACGGCGCCAGCGCCACGCTCCGCACCTCCCCGGTCTGCATGCCGCGGAAGATCACGGCGCTGCCAGGCCGGAGACCGTGGTTCTCGGGCACGAGCAGCGTCATCAGCAGGTCGCCGTGCTGCAAGTCTTCGAGCACCTCCGGGTCTGCGCCGGCAGGAGGCCGCTCGCTGCCCGCGAGCAGGCTGCCGGGCGCCAACGCCGAGCCGAACGGCGCGGGCGTGTGGAAGGCCACGTAGGAGTCGCGCACCAGGGTGTCCAAGCCGGTCGCGCCGGCGGTCAGCCCCTGGAAACGCGGCCGCACGATCCAGAAGCTGCTGTTGACGCGCGCGTGCGAGGCGCCGGAAGGGTCGAGGAGCAGCTGGGCCACCGCCTTGCTGCCGTCCCCGGAGATCGCGACCGATCGCACGGTCCCGACCGTGACTCCCCGGTAGCGGACGTCGGTGCCGGCGCGCAGCCCCTGCGCGTTCTTCCATTCGAGTGTCAGCGGCAGCCCGGGGCGCTCGTCCGCGCTCTGCAGCAGCCGCACGATCCAGAGCGCTCCGAGCGCCGCAGCGATCAGCGTGCAGAGGCCGACGAGGTAGCGGAGACGGTGCATCGTTGGGGAGATGTGGCCGACCGCTCGGGCGATCCGTCGCAGGTTCGGGAGACGTCAGTCGGTCGCGAACAGCCGGCTGGGGTCCTTGAAGGACTTGAACTCGAGCGTGTTGCCGGCCGGGTCGCGGAAGAACATGGTCGCCTGCTCGCCCGGCAGGCCGACGAAGCGCACCTTCGGCGAGATCACGAACGTCAGGTCGAGAGCGCGCAGCCGGTCGGCCAGCGCGTGCCACTCGTCCCACGGCAGCACCACGCCGAAGTGCGGCACCGGGACGTGGTCGCCGTCGACGGGGTTGGCGTTTCCGGCGGGCAGGTCGGCCCGATCGACCAGGTGGGCGACGGCCTGGTGACCGAAGAGGTCGAAGTCGACCCAGCGGTCGCTCGCGCGGCCTACTCCGCAGCCGAGCACGTCGACGTAGAACGAACGCGCCGCGTCGAGGTCGTCGACGGGGAACGCGAGGTGGAACGGGCGCAGCGCGTCGGTCATCGCGGGACCCCGGGTCAGACGTCGATGTTGGTCGCCTCGAGCGCGTGCTTCTCGATGAAGTTCCGCCGTGGCTCGACCTCGGGACCCATCAGCACGGTGAAGATCTTGTCGGCCTGGACCATGTCGCTGACGGCGACGCGGCGGAGCGTGCGACGCTCGGGGTCCATCGTCGACTCGAACAGCTGCTGCGGGTTCATCTCGCCCAGCCCCTTGTAGCGCTGGATCTCGACGCCGCTGCTGCACTCCTCGGTCACCGCGTCGACGGCCTCGAAGAGCCCGTTCGCGGGGATGCGCTTCTCCTTTGCCGCGAGCTGGAACACCACCCCGTCGGCGGCGCGGAGGGTGTCGAAGTGGAGGCCGAGCTCCTGGAGCCGCGCCAACATCGGCTGCAGCTCGCCGCCGAGGTGCAGGGAGTAGACCTGCACGTCCGCGTCCTCACGCGTGCACGGCGAGTCCGGGCCTTCGTAGACGACCGGCGGGCTGCCCTTTGCAGCTGCGATCGACTCGAGCTTCGCCTGCATCTGCTCCTCGTTGTCGAGGAACGCGGCCTCCCCGTCGTGCACCACGTAGTAGTGCGGCAGGACGCAGTCGGGGACCGTCGCCTGCGCGAGGTAGTCCCCGAACGGAACGACCCCTTCTGCGGGCATGCGCGCCGCCTTGCTGCGGAGCTTGGTGACGAGGTCCATCAGCTCGCGGAGCTCGTCACCCGAGAACACCTTGCCTTCCCCTGCGGGTTTGCCGTCGAGGAACTCCAGCTGCAGCTGGCCGAGGCCGAACTCGGCCAGGATCGCCGCGCGCTCCTCCTCGGTGACCGCGTAGCGCTCGTTCTTGCCCTTCTTGATCTTGTAGAGCGGCGGCTGGGCGACGTAGACGTGCCCGCGCGTCACCAGCTCCGGGAGCTTGCGGTAGAAGAGCGTCAGCAGCAGCGTGCGGATGTGGGAGCCGTCGATGTCGGCGTCCGTCATCACGATGATCTTGCCGTAACGGAGCTTCTCGGGCTCGAACGGCTCGTCCAGGAAGCCCGTGCCGACGGCGCTGACGATCGTCTGGATCTCCTCGTGGTTGAGGATCGAGTCGACCGCGGCCTTCTCGACGTTGAGGATCTTGCCGCGCAGCGGCAGGATCGCCTGGTGCGGCATCCGGCCCTGCTTGGCCGTGCCGCCCGCGGAGTCACCTTCCACCAAGAACAGCTCCGCTTGTTCGCGCGGCGTGCCCTTCTGGCAGTCCGAGAGCTTGGCCGGGAGGCCGCCGCCCTCCAGCGCCGACTTGCGCCGGACGAGGTCGCGCGCCTTCCGCGCCGCCTCGCGGGCCTTGAGCGCGTCGAGCGCCTTGCCGTAGATGCCCTTGGCGACCGAGGGGTTCTCCTCGAAGTAGGTCCGGATGCCCTCGCCGACGACGGTCTCGACGACGGACTGCACCTCGCGGTTGCCGAGCTTGATCTTGGTCTGCGACTCAAACTGCGGGTCCGGGACCTTCACGGAGACGATCGCCGCGAGGCCCTCCTTGAAGTCGTCGCCGCCGGGCACCGGGTCCTTCTCCTTGAGGACCTTCTCCTGGCGCGCCCAGTTGTTGAGCGCGCGCGTCAAGGCGGTCCGGAACCCCACGAGGTGCGTGCCGCCCTCGATCGTGTTGATGTTGTTGACGAACGAATAGACGTTCTCGTGATAGGCGTCGCTGTACTGCAGCGCGATCTCGACCTCGTAGCGCTTGTCCGGATCCTCGGCCGAGGGCATCTCGCGCCGGAAGAAGATCGGGTCCTTGTGGATCGCGTTCTTGCCGTCGTTGAGGTCCTTGACGAACTCGACGAGACCCTCGGGGAAGTTGAAGTCCTCGCCTTCGTCGGTGCGCTCGTCGAACAGCGAGATGTGCAGGTTGGCCGAGCCCATCAGGTAGGCCATCTCGCGCAGCCGCTTGCGCAGGATCTCGTAGGAGAACTCCGTCACCTCCATGATCTGGGGATCAGGCTTGAAGCGCATCATCGTGCCCGACGTCTCCGTCTGGCCGATGACCTTCAGCTCGCTCGTCGGGACGCCGCGCCCGTAGGTCTGGCGGTGGACCTTGCCGTCACGGTGGATCTCAACCTCTAGCACCTCGGC
This sequence comes from Planctomycetota bacterium, assembly GCA_049889335.1. Taxonomy (GTDB): domain Bacteria; phylum Planctomycetota; class UBA1135; order UBA1135; family UBA2386. The sequence goes on along the minus strand of JBMHDP010000237.1, from coordinate 12,709 downwards.
GAGCGCGCACACGCAGCTGATCCCGACGCCGTGCAGACCGCCCGAGACCTTGTAGCTGCCCTTGTCGAACTTGCCGCCCGAGTGCAGCTTGGTCAGGATGACCTCGAGCGCCGGCCGGCCGCTCGCGTGCATGTCCACCGGGATGCCCCGGCCGTCGTCGCGGACCGAGATCGAGCCGTCCTTGTGGACGCGGACGTCGATGCGGCTCGCGCGGCCGGCGAGCGCCTCGTCGACCGAGTTGTCGACGACCTCCCAGACGAGGTGGTGGGTGCCCTTCAGGCCCGTGTCCCCGATCTACATCGCGGGGCGCTTGCGCACCGCGTCGAGACCTTCGAGGACCTTGATCGAGCTGGCGTCGTACTTGGTTTCTTCAGCCATTTGGGTCGGTTCAGGCGTGTCCCGTGCCACCTAGCCGGAACGCGAGCTCTGCGATCGGCTGGTCGGGGACGAGTTGGTTGATGCGGGTTCGGAGCTCTTCACGACGGAAGCCGCTGAGCTCTGCGTAGAGGGGCGCCGAGTCGAGCTCGATGACGAGCTTGCCCTTTCGGCTGCTGAGCACCTGGCAGTGTGCAGCGAGCTCAGGTCCCAAGGCCTGCTCGAGCGCGTCGAGGAAGACGCGCCTCGACTTGCCGGAGCCTGCTTGCTTGACGATGTCCTTGAGCAGGTCTCCGATCGCGAGCGGATCGGATCCTCTTCGCTGCGTCACGCGCTATGCCCCGCTGATGGGCATGACGACGTAGGTGAAGGCCTCGCCGAGCGTGAACTTGGCCGGCATCGAGTCGTCGGACATGTCGAGGCGGATCTGCTCCATGTCGCTCTGTCGGAGCGCCTCCAGGATGTAGTCCGGGTTGAAGTTGATGTTGCCGCCAGCGCCCTTGACGTCGGCGTCGATGGCAACGTCCGCGCGGCCGCGGGCCGTGCTCTCGGCCGTCATCCTCATCTGCTGGTCGCCGACGTCGAACCGGACCATCCTCATGTCGGCCGAGCAGAGGATCGCCGCCCGCCGCAGCGCTCCCTCGAGCACCGCCTTCTGGACCTCGACCGTCGTGTCGGCGGCCTTCGGCATGACGCCCTCGTAGTCGGGGAAGCGCGTGTCCAACAGCTGGCTCACCAGCTGCATCTGACCGGTCGTGAAGACGATCTGCTTGTCCCCGACCTCGACGCTCAGGTTGTCCTTGCTCTCGTCGCTCAGCGCGCGGGCCAGGGTCTGCAGGGCGCGCAGCGGCACGACCACCTTGAAGGAGGCGTCCTCGTCCATCTGAACGTCGTTCTGGTAGCTGATGGCGAGGCGTCGGCCGTCGGTCGCCACCAGGCGCACGCTGCCGCCACCTACGTCCACGAGCACGCCGTTGATCGCGTAGCGGGTCTCCTCCCGAGCCGCGGCGAACACGGTCTCCTGGATCATCCGCGCCATCACCCCCGAAGGGATGTCCAGCCGCTTGCCCGACTGCACCGAGACCTCCGCCGGGAACTGCTCCGGGTCCTCTCCGAGCAGCACGAAGGACCCGCCGCCGCTCTCGATGCGACAGCGCAGCTCCGAACTCTCGAAGGTCACCGTCGGATCCGTCAGCTCGCGAAGCAGCGCCGCGGTCTCCTTGCCGGGAAGGAGCACGACACCTTCGGAGTCGACCTTGACCGACTCGAGGCGCACCTTCGCAGCCATCTCGAGGTCCGTCGCGAACAGCGAGATCCCGTCGCTGTCCGCGCGCAGCAGCACGTTGTGAAGGATCGGCTTCGTGGTTTTGGAAGGGACCACGGACGAGACCACGCTGAAGGCCTCGAGCAGCGCGGTTCGATCACAGAGGATTTTCATCGTTGTTGGGGCAAGTGGCACGGTTGCTTTGGGGACGCTGTCGCGGTCCTGACGGGAGGCTCCGGAACGGAGCATCCTAGGGCGTGATCTGGTGGCTGTCGCTGCTCAGATGGGCAGCTGGGGTCTGGTCGATTGCGCCCGAAACGGGGTGAGGTTTCTTAGGTAGAGAATTCTCTCTATTCCTCACTCGTCCGTGCCGTCACAAGTGTGGAGAGGGTAGCGCCCAAACCCCCGAGGATCGACTCGAAAGGACTGTTTCGTGCCGTTTCTCGTTCGTTGAGAAACGATGGAAACGGCTTGGAAGGAAGTTCGATCGGCGAGGCTCTCGGGGGAACAACGAGCTCGCTGCGGCGGTCTCTCCGGACGGCTTTCAGGGTTGTCCGAAGCGGCTCCCAACGATGTCCGGAGACGACTCAGTGGTTTCGTGACCGGCGGCGGGCTCCTGGTTCGGCGGGGGTGGGCCGAAGTGCGCAATGTGTCAAGAAACTGGACGGTCCCTGGGGGCGCAATCGGCGAAGCGAGGTGCTCAGGCGAGGGCACGAGGCGCCGTGGCTCCGCCGGGCGAGGGAGCGCCGGGACTCGTGCTCTCCTGGACGAGTCTGTCGTCGGACGGCAGGGCCGCCAGCGGCGGCGTGCGTGCGCTGGCGCCCCCGCACGAGGCGGCGAGTCAGGCGACGAAGTCGACAGCGAAGTCGGCAGCGCTACGAGCGGAACGACCGCGTCACGAGGCGACTGCTCAGGTTGTCGAGCGTCTCCTTGAACATGCGGTCCTTCTGCGAGCGCTGACGGATCTTGTTGACCGCGTAGATGACCGTCGTGTGGTCGCGGTTGCCGAAGATCTTGCCGATGTCCTCGAGGGAGTTCTCCGTGTGCTCGCGAAGCAGGAACATCGCGATCTGACGGGGCAGGCTCACGGACTGCGTCCTGCTCTTGCCGATCAACTCCCGGGCCGTGATGGCGAAGTCGGCCGTGATCAGGCTCATGATCTCCTCGGCCGTGACCTGGGTCCGCCGCATCGGCATGCCCCGCAGGCAGCTCTCGGCGAGCGCGAGCGTGATCGGCTGGTCGGTGATCGCGGCGAAGCCCACGACCTTGATCACCGCACCCTCCAGCTCGCGGATGTTCGACGTGACGCGCTCCGCGAGGAACTGGGCGACGTCTTCGGGCAGCTCGACGCCTCGGCCCGCGGCCTTGTGGCTCACGATGGCCTTGCGGGTCTCGACGCACGGCGTCTCTACCTCGGCCACCAGACCCCACTTGAAGCGGCTGATCAGCCGTTCCTCGATCGTCGGGATCTCCACCGGGGGCCGGTCGGACGACAGCACGATCTGGCGCTGACCGTCGAACAGCGCGTTGAACGTGTGGAAGAACTCCGCCTGGGTCTTCTCTTTGTTGGCCAGGAACTGGATGTCGTCGATCACCAGCACGTCGGCGCCGCGGTGGAAGTCGCGGAACGTGTCGATGTCGTGGGCCTGGATCGCTTGGATGTAGCTGTTGGTGAAGTCCTCGCAGCTCATGTAGAGCACGCGGGCGTTCGGATCGCGGCGCAGGACCGTGTGGCAGATCGCCTGCAGCAGGTGCGTCTTGCCGAGCCCGACGTTGCCGTGGACGAACAGCGGGTTGTAGGCGTGGCCAGGGTTCTCGCCGATGGCCAGCGCCGAGGCGTGCGCCAGGCGGTTGCACGGGCCGACCACGAACTTGTCGAACGTGTAGTTCGGGTTGAGGGGGTTGCCGAGTCGGCCCTGCGCCCTGGTGGCGGGCTGCGCCGGGGCCGCAGGCTGGGCAGGCGTCGCCGCAGCGCTGACCGCAGACGTCCGGGTCTGCGGCGGCGTGGGCACGCCGTCGATCGCGTCGCGGCCGGCGAGCCGTGCCACCTCTTCGAGGGGGTTGGCCTGGACGAGGCGGAGGCTGTCCTGCCCGTCCTCGGCGCGGAATGACAGCACGAGCCGAGGAGCTGTGCTGCGCTTCGAACCGGTCGCCTCTTCGGCAGCGCGGTTGACGGCCGCCTGCAGCTCCGCGAGGTAGTTCTTGGCCAGCCAGTCACGCACGAACTGGCTGGTCACCGAGAGCTCGACTTCGTCCGGCTCGTCGCGGAGGACGACGAGCGAGCGGAACCACGTCTCCAGCTGTTCGCGGCGAACGCTGGTGGCGAGGTGAGAGAGGATCTTCTTCAGCGTCTCGGAGGAGTTCGGGCTGTCGGCGGCTGCTGGCTGCAGGCCGTGATCGTTGGGGGTGTCCGTGCTGGGCTGGTGGGCCACCATGGGGGGCAGTGGGCGAGTTCGGTTGGGGTGGTCTCGGTCGTTTCGACGGCGGCTGCCTTCGTGGCCAGGGCGGCAATGGCGCGCGTGGCTCGGGGCGACAGGCCGGAGAACGGACCGGTGGCGAGGAGGGCTTGGGAGAGGTTCTCGCAGGTTCGGCCGAGCTCGTGCCAGGAGCGGTCGGCGCAGAGGGAGTCGGGTTGGCTGAGACGGAGGGGCTGAGGGGGCTCGAGGCGCCGCCAGGCAACGGGGCTTCGAGACGATCGCAACGACGGTTCGGCCAGGCATGCCGCGCCGTCAGCGCGTGACTGACAACCTCGTTCTAACGGCCGGCATGGGCCGCGCAAGCACGCGCGATCAACTTTGCACACTCGCTCGCGGAGGGCCGCGGCGCGCGCCGAATTGCCCCCGACCGCGGTGTGAGGGAAACACAACGACTTGGACGCGTCGCGTGGGTTCGTGAACGTGCGTTCAACGCGCCGAGTTTTTTTTGCGAAGCCGTCCGACGACTTCGCCGACGACGCCACCGGCTCGGGCGCAGTCTGCGGCCGCGTCCGACCAGCCGAAGCTGAACCGTACGCAGGCCCGCGCGTCGTCGTCGTCGATGCGCATCGCGGCGAGCACGCGCGGCGGCGTCGGAGAGCCCGACGAGCAGGCAGAGCCGTGCGAAGCGTGCACGCCCGCGAGGTCCAGCGCAGGCAGCAGGTAGCGGCCCTCCACCCCGCCAAACCACACCATGGTGGTGTTGGGCACGCTGTCGGCCAACGGCGTCAAGACTCGGTGCGCGTCGTCGACGGACCCGAGCGCCCGCAGGAACGACTCGCGGTTGCGCGCCATGTTCTCGGCCCGCTGCGCGCGCTCGGCCACGGCCCGCTCGATCGCCAGCGCGTTGGCCGCCGCCAGCGCGACGCTCGGCGTGCCCGGGCGTGCACCCATCTCCTGGCCACCGCCGAACATGAGGGGGCGTAGCCCGGCGTGGAGGCCGTGGCCCGCGAGCACGCCGCTGCCGCGGAGCCCGCCCGCCTTGTGGGGCGACAGCGCGACCGCTGCGCCTGCCTCGAACACGGGCCCGAGGGGAGCCCTGCCGAGCGTCTGCGCGGCGTCGACGAAGAGCGGCACACCGTGCGCCTTCGCCACGGCGGCCGCCGCAGCGATCGGCTGGAGCGTCCCGACTTCGCTCTGCGCGTGGACCAGGGCGACCAGCCCGACCGCCGCGCGCGGCTCGGTCACCAGGACGGCGCCCGTTTCACCGACGCCCCAGCCGACGCAGCCCCGCTGGGCCGCGGCTTCGCGCACGGCGGGGTGTTCGAGGTCTCCGGCGAGCACCGGGAGCGACGGGTCTCCGAGACCCCGCACGGCCAAGTTGGCCGCCTCGGTCCCGCCGCTGGTGAACACCACGTCGCCGGCGGCGACGCCCAGCGCTGCTGCGACCTGCTCACGCGCCTGCTCGAGCGCTCCCCTGGCGCGCCTGCCCGCCGCGTGCGCGCTCGCCGGGTTGGCCGGGAACCGGCGCTCGACGTCCATGAACAACTCCAGGACCTCGGGCAGCGCCGGCGCGCCTGCGTTGGCGTCGCAGAACCAGGAGTCTCCGCCGAGCGCGCTCACGACATCACTCGCTCGTAGACGGACTCGTAGCGCGCCACGATCCGCTCGGTCGTGAACTGCTCGCACGCGCGCGCGCGCGCTGCGCGGGCGCGCGCCCGGTAGTCGTCCGCGTCTGCCAGCACCTCGATGGCCGCCCGCGCCATCGACTCGGGGTCGTTCACCGGCACCAGGCGCCCGGTCTCCCCCACGACCTCGGCGACGCCGCCGACGTCGGTGCTGACCGCGGGGACGCCGCAGGCCATGGCCTCGAGGATCGACAGGCCGAAGCTCTCGGTCTGCGAGGCCGACAAGAACAGGTCTGCCTGGGGCAGCAGCGTCTCCAGGTCGTCCCGCACGCCGAGCTGCTCGACCCGGTGGCTGCAGCCGAGGTCGGCCGCGACCGCGAGCGCGTGTTCGCGGTCGGGGCCGTCGCCGAGCAGGATCAGCCGCGCCGGCAGCTCGCGCTGGACGGCGGCGAAGGCGCGGACCACGTCCGCGACGCGCTTGACCGGCCGGAAGTTGGACGCGTGGACCAGCACCCGCTCCCGGCCGCTCCGCTCGTGCCACCGCTGACCGCCCGCCGGCCGAAAACGCTCGGTGTCGACGAAGTTGTGCACCACGTCGACCTCGTTGCGGACGGCGAACATCCGGCGCGTCTCGTCGGCCAGGTAGCCGCTGACCGCGGTGATCGCGTCCGACTGCTCGAGCGCGAAGCGCGTGGGGCGCAAGTAGCTGCGGTCGCTGCCGACGACGGTGATGTCGGTGCCGTGGAGCGTCGTGACGAACTTCAGGTCGCCGTCGCACATGCTCCGCGCGAGGTAGGCGCTGACCGCGTGCGGGATGGCATAGTGGACGTGGAACAGCTCGACCCCGGCCTCCTCGCGCACCTCCAGCATGCGCGTCGCGAGCGCGAGGTCGTAGGGCGGGAACCGGAACAGCGGATACGCCGAGACCGCGACCTGGTGAAAGGTCACGCCCGGCGCGTCGGAGCGGAGCCGGCCAGGGCGGTCGTAGCTGAGCAGGTGGACCTCGTGGCCGCGCTCGCCGAGCGCCATGGCCATCTCGGTCGCGACGACGCCGCTGCCGCCGACCGTCGGGTAACAGACGATGCCGATCCGCATGGTGCGGATCCTACGCGAATCAGCCGCGATCGCTCGGCTCGGTCGCGTTCACCCGGGGCACCTCCAGCACGAAGAACAGGTCCTCCTGCTCGCAGCGCACCGCGCAGCTGCCGCCGAACCCCTCGACGAAGTCGCGCAGGGTCTCGGCGCGCTCGCAGGCGCCGTCCTCCAGGTCGCAGCCCTGGCACTCGACCTCGAGCACCACGGCGTCCCGTTCGACGCGCGTGCTCAGGTTGAGCTGTCCACCGGCACGCACCGCGCCGACGGCCATCGAGAGCGCGCGGTCGACGGCGGTCGCCAGGACCGAGCGCGAGACCGCAGCGCGCGCGCTGCCCTCGCTCAGCCGCAGCCGCTGGACCAGCGGCACCGAGACCTCCTGCAGGCGCGCCGAGGCGACCGAGGAGACGACCTCGTTGACGTCCGCCTCCTCTGTGGCCTCGACCACGAGCAGGGACTCGACGAGGTCCCGCAGCTCGAAGGTGGCCTCTTCGAGGCGGTCGGCCTCGCCGAAGTCGACGGGCTCGCCGTCGGACTCCTGCAGGCGGAAGGCCTCCTCGTCGATGCGGCCCAGGCACTGCCGGAGCATCGTCGAGAGCTGCTCGAGATCCCTGTCTTCGCGCGCCATGTCATGGGCGCTATCGACCGTTCCCCGCCGCGAGGATGAGCCCCGCGCGCAGTTTCTCTCAGGCCTCTGCTTCGGCCTCTGCTTCGGCCGTCGCCGGCGGTTCTCCGGGGCGCTCGACCAGCTCCGGGTCGTCGCTGACGTCCTCTTCGGTCGCAGCCGCCTCGCCCTCTCCGATCATGCTCAGGAACTCGAGCCCGAAGGCCGCGTAGTCGCGCGCGCCGTTGCTGTCCGGCGCGTGCTCGAAGATGGTGCGGCCGAAGCTCGGCGCCTCCGCCAGCTTGACGTTGTTGCGGATGCGGGTCCTGGTGAGCAGGCTGCCGAAGTGCTGCTCGATCTCGTTCAGGACCTCTGCGGACAGGTTGGTCCGGGAGTCGAGCATGCAGGGGAGCACGCAGGCGATCTGGAGGTGCGGGTTGAGCTGCTTTTGGACCAGCTCGATCACCTCGAGGAGCTTGGCCATGCCCTGCAGCGACAGGTACTCGGCCTGCATGGGGATCACGACGAAGTCCGCGGCCACCAGCGCGTTGGCGCTCAGCACGCCCAGCGACGGCGGGCAGTCGAACAGGACGAAGTCGAAGCGGGCGTCGGCCTTGGCGTTCTCGAGCGCCTGGCGGAGGATCGTCTCGCGGCCGATCCGGTTGGCGAGCACCTGCTCGACGCCGGCGAGCGACGTGTCGCTGGGCACGACCGAGAGGTTCTCCTGGGAGGTCGCCTGGATGAGGTCGTTGAGCGGCGTGTCGTCGATCAGCAGGTTGGTGAGCGTGTCGCTCTCCATGTCCGGCCGCTTGTCGACGTGCACGGTCATGTTCGCCTGCGGGTCGAGGTCGAGCAGCAGGGTGCGCTTGCCGTGGTGCGCGAGCGCGGCGCCGAGGTTGACCGTGGTGGTCGTCTTGCCGACGCCGCCCTTCTGATTGATGACCGCGATGCGCTTCATGTGGAGACTCCCAGGACCTGCATCTTGACGGACCCCCTGCGCGGACGCGAGCGCGAATCCGATGACATCAGGCTCCGGGCGCGAGCCAGGCAGCGAGGTCGACGCGCAGCGGTCCGTCGTGGCAGAACCCCTCCCCGGCCGCGGCCGCGATCCTCGCGCCCATGGCGCGTTGACGCACGACCGTGCGGTCGAGCAGGTCGAGCCCCTGCGTCAGGTGTCCCTTGTCGGGTGGCGACAGCTGCGAGGCGTAGCAGCGGACGGCCTCGAGCTTCTGGTCGGCGACCGCGCTGATGTCGACGACCAGCGCCGGCTCGACCGGCAGGTTGCCCGGGTAGCGCAGCAGGATCGTGGCCCGGTGCGGCGCTCCCAGGTCGGGGCGGTAGTTGCGCAGACCCGACAAGAAGTGCGCCCGCGCGACCAGCCGCGCGGCGTTGGTGTGGTCGGGGTGCACGTCCTGCTCGTGCGGAGCGAAGACGATCCTCGGCGTCGCTGCCCGCAGCGCAGCGACCACCAGGTCGGTGGACGCGTCGTCGTCGCGTACGCCGGTGTCCGGCAGGCCGAGGTTGACCCGCGCGGCCAGCTGCAGCGCCGCGGCCGCGGCGCTGGCTTCTGCGGCGCGCTCTGCCGCCGTGCCGCGGGAGCCCTTCTCGCCGCCGGTGAGGTCGACGATCGAGGCGGTCCGCCCCGCCCGTGTCAGCAGCAGGATGGCGCCGCCGCAGGCGATCTCGACGTCGTCGGGGTGCGCGCCGAAGGCGAGCGCATCGCACGGCGACAGGCGCTGGGCGGCGTCGGCGCTCACAGCTCCAGCACCCCGTGCTCGACCCGGAACGGATCCGCGGCGCCGATGAGCTCGTCGGCGAGGCGCGGGCCGTAGGCGTTGAGGAAGGCGACCGGCCCGAACACGCGCTCCTGCATGCGCGCGCGAGGACGCAGCGAGTTGCAGAGCCGGCGGAGCTGCTTGATGCCGGTGCCCTCACGGTTCTGGCGCGCGTTGCGGACCTTGTGCTGCAGGCGGTCGAGCTCTTCGGTCGACTTGGTGCGGGCGCGGTCGAGCGCGCCCGTCATCGACGCGTCGATCGCCGCGAGCTTCTTCTCGACGGCGCTCAGGTCGGCGCGCAGGCGGTGCTTGATGTCGTCCAGCAGGTCCTCGACGTCGCCGCGGCCGCCTTGTTCGTCTTGTAGCAGGCGCTCGGCGAGGCGCTCCGGGGTCTCGTTGAGGTCGGGCAGGTCCAGCGAGAAGCGCTGCATCGCGCGCTGCATCGACGGGTCGACGAGCGTCAGCGAAGACCGCGGCACGAACACCGGCTGCGGGACGCCGAGCTGCCGGTAGAGCGGCGCGACCGCGGCGAGGTAGCTGAGCTCGCCCGGGCCCACGACGAACCCGACCGTGGGCAGACAGGCGTCCTGCCACAGGGGCCGGAGCAGCACGCCCGGCGACAGGTTGCGGCGTTCCCCGAACTCTTCGCCGTCGGCGAGCGGCTCCCGGCGGCCGCCGTTCATGGCGAACATCATCGTCGCGCTCGGGTCGAGCGTGATGTCGACGCCGAGGTCGTGGAGGTCGTCGCAGGTCTGCTTGACCTGCTCGCGGATCTCGCCCGCGCGGCTCCACCACTTCTCCAGCGGCGCGAAGGCGCTCTCGGGCATGTCCCTGGGCTCGATCATCACCAGGCCGTGCCGCCCGAAGGTCTCGAACATCAGGCGCGCCTGCAGGTCGGCGAGCGTGTCGTCGGGGTGCTTCGGCGTGAGCGTCCTGAGCAGCGCGTCGTGGAACTCCGTCTCGGGGAGCAGCGGCGCGACCTCGGCGAGCAGGCGCTCGACCTCGCGGCCGACGTGGACCCCGCGCAGCGACTCGTTGTGGAGCGTCAGGTCGAGGCGGAAGCGCTGGACCTCTTGGCTCTGGTTGATCAGGAAGGTCCGGTTGCCCTCGTCCAGGTCGTGGTCGTCGCTGTGGTTCCAGAACAGCGGCACGCAGCGCGGGCCGCCCTGTCGCTCGATCTCCCGGCAGAGCCGGATCGCGGTCGCGGCCTTGTGCAGGCAGAACAGCGGGCCGCCGAGCAGTCCGGGCTGCTGTCCGGTCACGACGACGTGGGTCTCGGGGTCGAGCAGCGCGTCGATGTTGGCGAACACCTCGGCGGGCGCGCCGTGGCGCTCGGCGTAGCCGCGGAGCGAGGCCACCAGCTCCTCGCGCGGCACGACCCGACCCGCGCCCGTGGGCGCGCGCTTCAGCAGCTGGGCGACGTCGTCGGCGCGGACCCCGAGGAAGCCCTGCAGGTCACGGTCGTTCTCCAGGAAGCGCTGGTGGACCTCGGTCGTCCCGAGGTTGCGGAAGGAGATGTGACGGAGGGTCGAGGTCTCGTGGCTCGTCATGCTGCGGGCTCAGCTGTTCGGGACCGCGACGGCGCGGCACTCGGCCGCGAAGGTGGCGCAGGCCTGTTCGATCCGGTCGAGCCAGTCGTCGCTCGCGGGCGGGAAGCACTGCATGACCCCGCGGCTCTGGTTGACGAGCGCGCCGAGGCCGCGGTCGTCGAACGCGGGCGCGAGGTCCTTGAGCTTGCCCCCTTGCGCGCCCACGCCCGGGATCAGGAGCCATGAGTTCGGCATCAGGCCGCGCAGACGCTCGAGCTCGGCCGGCCAGGTCGCGCCGACGACGGCGCCGATCGCGTGGTAGCCGTGCTCCTGCTCCAGCGACGCACCCCAGGCGTTGACGGCGCGCGCGACCCGGTCGCAGAGCGGTTCGCCGTCGACCAACAGGTCCTGGAGGTCGGCGGCGCCGGGGTTGCTGGTCCGCACCAGCACGAAGACGCCGCGGCCGCCGCCTGCGCGCGGGCACCACTTGAGGAAGGGCGCGACCGAGTCACCCCCGAGGTAGGGGTGCAGCGTCAGCGAGTCCGCGTGCCGGAAGTGTCCCTCTGCGTAGGCCTCGGCGGTGCTGCCGATGTCGCCGCGCTTGACGTCGCCCACGACCAGCAGACCGTGCTCGCGCGCGAGCCTGCAGACCTCCTCGTAGGCGCGGAAGCCGTCGGCGCCGTAGGCCTCGAAGAAGGCGATGTTGGGCTTCACCGCGGGCGCGTGGCGCGCGATGACGGGGAGCGTCTCCTGGTAGAACGCGACGATGCGCGCGGCCGGCGCCGCGCCCGGCAGCAGGCGCTCGGGCAGGGCCGCCGGGCGCGGGTCGAGGCCGATGACGATCGGCGCTTGGCCGCCGAGGACGCGATCCGCGAGGTCTCCAACGAAGCTCTGCACGGCGCGCCAGACTAGCGCTGTTTCCCGGTGGCGCGACGTCGGGGGTTCTGTTTCTCTTGACGCCGTTCCCCCACGCTTGGACCGAGGCAAGGACCCATGGTTGTGATCTTCGTGCCGAAGGAGTCGGCGGCCGGCGAGGCGCGCGTCGCGGCGATTCCCGAGACCGTCAAGGGCATGCAGAAGATGTCCCTCTCCGTGCAGGTCGAGCGAGGCGCAGGCGTCGCGGCCGGCTACTCCGACGCGGACTACGAGGAGGCGGGCGCCAGCCTGGTCGACGCCGGCGCGCGCGGCGACGCCGACATCGTCACCTGTGTCCAGGTGCCGACGCCCGAGCTCTGCGCGCAGCAGAAGCCGGGCTCGCTGCTCGTCTGCACGCTGACGCCCGGCGACGCGCTCGACTCGATCCGCGCGCTGCGCGACGCCAAGGTCACCGCGATCGGCCTGGAGTTCATGCCGCGCATCACGCGCGCGCAGAAGATGGACATCCTCAGCTCGCAGGCGAGCTGCGGCGGCTACCAGGCGGTGCTGCTCGCGGCCGTGCACCTGCCGCAGATGTTCCCGCTGATGATGACGGCGGCGGGCACCATCAAGCCCGCCAAGGTCCTCGTGCTCGGCGCCGGCGTCGCGGGCCTGCAGGCGATCTCGATCGCCAAGAAGCTCGGCGCGGTCGTCGAGGCCAACGACATCCGCCCCGCGGTGAAGGAGCAGGTGGAGTCGCTCGGCGGCAAGTTCGTCGACACCGGTTCCCCGCCCGACGCCGAGACCTCGGGCGGCTACGCCAAGGAGGCCGGCGAGGAGTTCCTCAAGCAGCAGCGCGAGATCCTGACCAAGCACATCTCAGGCTCGGACGTGCTGATCACGACCGCGCTGGTGCCGGGCAAGAAGGCGCCGGTGTTGGTCACCGCCGAGATGCGCCGCGCGATGGCGCCGGGCTCGGTGATCATCGACATGGCCGCCGGCCAGGGCGGCAACGTCGAAGGCAGCGAGCCGGGCCAGACCGTCGTCGTCGACGGGGTCACGATCGTCGGGGAGACCAACCTCCCGGCGCAGGTCGCCAACGACGCCTCGCCGATGTACGCGCGCAACGTGTTCGCGTTCCTCGGCGAGTTCATCGACAAGGAAGGCGCGATG
>JBMHDP010000236.1:0-4524 GCA_049889335.1 Planctomycetota bacterium | reverse complement strand
CGTCCAGGCGCCGTCGCGCCCCTCGGCGGCGGCCGCGTCGACCCAGCCCAGCAGCCGCTCGGCCGCGCCCTCGCGGTCGCAGACAGCTCCCAGGCGCCGCTGGACACGCTGGATCGCCCGCAGGCCGGCGCGGAGGTCCGTCCCCGGCAGCTCCCCGAATCGCTCGGCCAGGTAGCGCGCCCGCTTGGCGGTCAAGCGGACCTCGTGGAGGGCGGAGGTCGGACCATCCTCCGGGAGCTGCCGCACCTGCTTCTTCAGCCTGGCGACCGCGCGGGAGAGCATCTCCGGCGCGAGCGCCCGGAGCGGGGTGGCCGCGATCGGGCTGCGGGCGTCGATCGCCGCGGCGTCGCGATCCAGCCGGTCGCTGGCCTCGAGTCGCTCGGCGCTCCGCAGCCACGCCAGCGCGAGCTGATGCGCTGCGGCGCGCCGCTCGGTGATCCACTCGCAGGCGCGCCGGCCCGCGGGCTGCAGCTGCGCCGGGAGCAGGTCCAGGTCGGCGGGGAGCGTGGACAGCAGGACGTCGAACTCCCGCACCGGGCCCAGGCGTCGGCCGGTCTCGCCGAGGTGCGCGAGCAGGCGGCCGGCGACCTCTTCGGGCCAGAGCGCGCGGAAGGCCCGGACGACGGTGCGGGTGCGGCGGATGGCCACCCGCATCCGGCGCAGCTCGTCCGGCGCGTCGCCGCCGCGGACCGGGACCTCGCGGCGCCGGATCTCGTCGATGCCCTCGAGCACCTGCTGCGGGACGGCTTCGCCCGCGAGCCGCGTCGGGTCGAGGGCGCCCCCGGACCTGCAGACCGGCGGCGGCGGGGCCTCGAGACCCAGCAGCGCCGCGGCGTGCGTCGGCTTGTCGTCCGCCGCGAACTCGACCGGCAGCGCCACGCGGAGCTGGTGCGCGAGCCGTTCGCTGGCGGCTGCGTCGCCGATCACCTCGAGCTCGAGCTCCTGGAAGGTCGCGGCGCGGCCGTTGGCGTGCGCGGTCACCGCGTCGATCGCGAGCTCGCAGACGTCGGCGCCGCTGCGGGAGAGGACGCGCACGTCCCGCTGCACGACGAGCCGCTGGCGGGGCTGCAGCGCGCGGCCGAGGACCAGCGGCTGGACCACGTCGCGCAGCGCTTCGGGCAGCTCGTCTGCGAGCCTGGGGAGCTCGTCGCGTCGCCACGGCGACTCCAGCTCGCGGCGAACGTGCAGGCAGCCCTCGAGCGTGCGACGGAGCTTGCAGGTGACCGCGCGTCCGGCGTCGTGTTCGCGGAGCCGCAGGCCGACCCCGGCGCGCAGCAGCGAGCCCGCCGCGTCGTCGAAGTAGGTGTCCGTGTGGCGGCGCGAGACGCTCAGGCGACAGTCCGCGTCGAGCGCGCGCAGCGCCGCGTCGACGGCCACGACCTCGATCGGCGAGCGCGCGCGCAGCTTGAACTCGGCTTCGATCTGGTCGGTCATCGGGGGCCTCCGGTCGCGACGACTACGGCGGGGTCAGCGTAGGCTGCACGCCGAAGAGCTGCGCGAAGAGCGCGCCCTTGCCGGCGATCGCCTTGGCCTCGAGCGCCAGCCGGGTGCGCTGTCCTCGGGCGAGCGTCGGCTTCAGCTGCAGGTGCTCGTCGTCCCAGGATGCCTCGACGCTGCGGATGACGCCTGCGTGCTGCCGGTCCAGGGCGTCGGCGAGGCGCAGCAGGGACGCGAGCCGCTCGATCATGGCGCGGTCGCGCCTCCGCAGCGCGGTGAAGGCGTCGTGGTCGCGAGACGGCAACGCCTTGCGGTGGTAGCGGGCGAGCAGCGCGACGAGGTGCCGTTCGTAGCTCCCGAGCCCGACGATCTCGGAGGCTTCGATCAAGTACTGGGAGTGCTTGTGGTGGCCGTCGTTGTTGACGGCGACGCCGATGTCGTGGAGCAGCGCCGCGGCCTCCAGCAGCACCCTCGCCCGGCTGCCCAGGCCGTGCAGCTCGCGCGTCTGGTCGAACAGCTGCCGCGCGTGCTCCAGGACGGCCTCGGCGTGCTCGGCCTCGTAGTGGAAGCGTCGGCCGAGCGCGCGGCAGGAGCCGAGCACGACGTCGACGTGGTCCTCCGCCGCGAAGCGGTTGGTGTTGCCCTGCAGGACCTCGGCGAGCAGCCCGTCCTTGATCCCCGCGCGGGGGACCAGGACGTGCGCGGTGCGCGCGAGCTGCGCGAGGTGCACGTAGACGAGGCCGGCGGGGACGATCGTGTCGGCGCGGTCCTGACGCAGCCCGTGCGCCTCGATGCGCGCCGCCACGGACAGCTCCGCGAGGTCGAGCACCTCGCCGCGCAGGTCGTCGGTCGCGCACGCGTCGACGCCGTCGATCTCGCGCGCGCCGAGGCGCGCGGCCACCAGGTCGGCGAGGCTGTCGATGTTGCCGCCGACGGCGACGAAGCGCGCGACCGGCGCGCCCTCGAAGCTGTCGGCGATGCGCCGCTCGAGTCCCTGCAGGTGGTTCGTGACGAGGTCGACGAGCGCCTCTTCGTCGGCGTCCTTGAACTGCTCGAGCAGGCGCACGGCGCCGAGTCGGTAGGAGTTGGCGCTGGCAACCGCGCCGTCGTCGACGACCACCACCTCGACGGAGCCGCCGCCGACGTCGACCAGCACCGAGCGGCCGACGCTGAGGTCCAGCCTGGTCTCGACGCCGAGCTTGAGCAGGTAGGCCTCCTGGGTCCCCGAGATGACGTCGATCTCGAAGCCCGAGGCCGCGCGGACGCGGTCCACGATCAGCTCCTGGTTGCGCGCGTCGCGCATCGCCGAGGTCGCGATCGCGCGCTGCGTCTGGACGCCCTGGCGTTCGCAGCTGGCGCGGAAGCGCCGGAACGCGTCGACGGTGTCCGAGATCGCGGCTTCCGGGATCAGCCCCGTCTGGAAGACGGCGCGCCCGAGTCGAACCGGGAGCCGGTGGGACTCCACGATGCGGTGCGTCTCGCCGCGGGCCTCCGCGATCAGGAACCGAATCGCGTTGGAGCCCATGTCGACGACGCCGATGCGCGCGGGTTCGACCATGTCTCGTCGAAGTTACCGGGCCGCGTCGTCGGGCGCGATCGGCCTTTCGCTCGTCTCGGACGCGGTCGGTGCGCCCCCGCAGGGCAGCCGATATGTTCGACGTGATGAGCGGGACGCCACCCGACGACGAGCGGCAGGACGCCGACGAGCTCTCGAGCACGCTGCACCACGTCCAGCGCGTCCAGCGCGAGGACGGGGAGGTCTCCTGGTCGAACCTCCAGGAGAAGGTCGTCCGGTGGGTCGCCGAGGCGGCCTACGGCCAGAACCTCCCGCCCGACAAGAGCCGGGACGACCTGGAGCAGGAGGTGATGCTCCAGGTGTTCCGCGACATCGGCGAGTTCGAGGTGGCGCCCGGCGCCTCGTTCAGCGGCTGGGTGCGCACGATCGCAGACCGCAAGCTCAAGGACGTCTGGCGGCGCGCGCGCGCGCAGAAGCGCGGGGGCGGCAAGGACCGGCACCTGAGTGACTTCGACGAGACCGGCGGTCGAGAGCGGTTCGCGGACGAGCGCGTCGAGCGGCAGAGCATGCTGGTCCGGTTCCAAGAGCTGCGCGGCGCCCTCGACGCCGCGCTCGAGCACCTGAGCGACAAGCACAAGCGCGTGATCGAGCTGCGGCTGTTCCAGGGGCGGAGCTTCGCGGAGATCGCGCCCGCGCTCGGCTACGACAAGGAGGTCACCGTCCGTTCGCTGCACATGCGCGCGCTGCACCGCCTGCAGGAGCTGCTCGCCGACTTCGGTCGCTGAGCGCGCGTTGGCAGCGAGAACTCGCCCGCGTCGCCGCCGGCGGTCGGTAGAGTGCTCCCGCTGAGGCGGCCCGGCTGCCGAAGAGAAGAACCGGTGCTCCGCCCAATCGCATTCCTGCTGTTCGTCGCGTCCGGCTTCTGCGGCCTGCTCTACCAGGTCGTGTGGCTGCGCCTCGCGTTCGCCGACTTCGGCATCGTGACCCCCGTGCTGTCGGTCGTGCTGAGCGTGTTCATGCTCGGCCTCGCGCTGGGGTCCTGGCTGGGGGGGCGCGTCGGCAACGCCCTGACCGCGCGCAGCCCCGGCGCGGCGGCGGTCGGCTACGGCGTCGCCGAGTTCGGGATCGGCGCCGGCGCGCTGGTCGTGCCGTGGGCGTTCGGCGTCGGCGAGACGTGGCTGCAGGGTCTCGGCGAAGCCTCCTCGGCAGGCTACCTGGGCGCCTCGGCGATCGTCATCACGGCTTCCATCCTGGTGTTCACGACGCTGATGGGCGCCACGTTCCCGCTGATGATGGCCTTCCTCCGCGCCGCGACGAAGGGGGACGAGGAGACCTTCAGCTACCTCTACCTGGGCAACGTCGTCGGCGCGATGGCCGGAGCGCTGACCACGGCGATGGTGCTGATCGAGCTCCTCGGGTTCCGGCAGACCCTGCTGGTGGCAGCGGCCCTCAACGTGGCCATCGGCGTCGTCGCGATGCTGCTGCCGCGCCTCGCTCGCCCCGAGGCCGCGCGGCAGGACGAGCCGCGCCCGCGCGCGCCCGCCCCGGCGGCCCGCGCCCCCGGCCCCCCC
>JBMHDP010000235.1:0-2688 GCA_049889335.1 Planctomycetota bacterium | reverse complement strand
GCGCCGCCGATCTCGGCGCCCGAGGTGCCGATGTTGACGTTCGCGATGCCGCAGTCGCTGCCGACCGCCGAGGTGAAGCGCTCGGCGGCGCGCACGTCGTTGGTGAAGATCGCGCTGCTGAGGCCCTGCGGGACGTCGTTGTTGAGCTGGATCGCCTCGTCGAGCGAGCGGATCGGGATCAGGTAGAGGACCGGCGCGAACGTCTCCTCCTTGCAGATCGGCAGCGTCTTCGGGCAGCGCACGATGGTCGGCTGGACGTAGGCGCCGCCGGAGATGGCCGGCGCGACGCGCGCGCGCTTGCCGCCCTGCACGACCTCGCCGCCCTGCTCCTTGGCCGCGGCGACCGCGGCGCGGAACGCTGCGGCCGAGCCGTCGTCGACCAGCGGGCCGACCAGCGTCTTGGTGTCGAACGGGTTGCCGATCTTGCAGGTCTTGTAGGCCTTGACGAGGCGCGCCTGCAGCTTGTCGATGATCTTCTTGTGCGCGAGCACGCGGCGCGTGGTGGTGCACCGCTGGCCCGCCGTGCCGACCGCGCCGAACACGATCGCGCGCACCGCGAGGTCGAGGTCGCAGTCATCCATGACGATGATCGCGTTGTTGCCGCCCAGCTCGAGCAGCGACCGGCCGAAGCGCTGCGCGACGCGCGGCCCGACGATGCGGCCCATGCGGGTGCTGCCGGTCGCGGAGACCAGCGGCACGTTCGGGTCGTCGAGCAGCGCCGAGCCCACGGTGTCGTCCGGGCCGATCACGCAGCTGACCAGCGGCGCCCACTCCTTGCCGAGCACCTTGGCGGCGATGTTGGTCATCGCGATCGCGGTCAGCGGCGTCTTCAGCGACGGCTTCCAGATGCAGCTGTCGCCGCAGACCAGCGCGAGCATCGCGTTCCACGCCCACACGGCGATCGGGAAGTTGAACGCCGTGATGATCCCCACGCTGCCGAGCGGCTGCCACATCTCGCGCATGTGGTGCTGGTCGCGCTCGCTCTGGATGGTCAGGCCGTAGAGCTGGCGCGACAGGCCGACCGCGAAGTCCGCGATGTCGATGCACTCCTGGGCCTCGCCGAGCCCTTCCTGGACGATCTTGCCGGCCTCGAGCGTCACCAGCTTGCCGAGCAGCGCCTTGTGCTCGCGGAACGCGTTGCCGATCTGCCGCACGTACTCGCCGCGCTGCGGCGCGGGCAGCTCCCGCCACTTGAGGAAGGTCGCGTGCGCCTTCTTGCTGATGGCCGCGTAGTCGGCCGGCGTCGCCATGCGGACCTTGCCGACCTCCTTGCCGTTCACCGGGGAGACGACCGAGTGCAGGGGGCCCTTGGTCTTGCGCCAGGTGCCGTCGAAGGCGCCGCTGTGGATCTTGTTGACGCCGAGCTTCTTCAGGAAGGTGGTGTTCATTCGGGGCGCAATGTCCACGGCGGGCGACGACGAGACAAGGCTTGTCGGCCGCGATCGGTCGCGCCACCGTCGCGGGCGACACTTCGGACTCGGCGCTTCTCGCGGCCCGGGCGCTCTGCTACCAACGAGCCGTGCTCGAACGGTTCCTGCTCGAACTGGCGCTGTTGTTCGCGCTGTGCGTGCTGGTCGCGGTGACGTTCCACCGGCTCCGCCTGCCGCCGCTCGTCGGCTTCCTGGTGGCCGGGGTCGTGGTCGGCCCGAACGCCGTCGGGCTCGTCCACCACGAGGAGGTCGTCCGCGAGCTCGCCGAGGTCGGCATCGTCGTGCTGCTGTTCGCGGTCGGCCTGGAGGTCCCGCTGCAGCAGCTGGGCCGCCTGCGGCGCGCGATCCTGGTCGGCGGCGGCGCGCAGCTGGTCGGGACCGTCGTCCTGGCGACGACCGCGTGCGTGCTGCTGGGGCTCGACCTGCCGCAGGCGCTGTTCCTCGCCTTCCTGCTGACCCTCTCGAGCACGGCGGCCGCCACCAAGATGCTCGTCGACCACGGCGAGCTGGGAGCGCCGCACGGTCGCACGGTGCTCGGCGTCGCAATCGCGCAGGACCTCGCGGTGGTGCCGATGATCCTGCTGGTGCCGTTGCTGGGCGCCGGGCGCGGCGACGGCGCGTCGGTCGCCCCGGTGCTAGGGGGGCTCGGGCTGCTGGTGGCGCTGGTCGTCGCGGGCAAGCTGCTGGTGAAGCCCCTGGTCCGGGTCGTCTGCGCGACGCGGAGCCGGGAGCTGTTCGTGCTGTTCCTCGCGACCTGGTGCCTCGGGTTCGCGGCGGTGACGGCGCTGCTCGGCATGTCGCTCGCGCTGGGCGCCTTCCTCGCGGGGATCCTGCTCGCGGACAGCGATCACCACAGCCAGGCCGCGGCTGAGGTCGAGCCGTTCCGGGACGCGTTCGCGAGCCTGTTCTTCGTCTCGATCGGGATGCTCTTCGACTGGCAGACGGTCGCCTCGGCGCCCTGGACGGTGGCCGGCGTGGTCGTCGCGGTGATCCTCGGCAAGGCGCTGGTCGTCTTCGGGGCCGCGTGGCTGCTCGGCCAGCCCGTCTGGGTGCGGCTGCGCGCGGCGCTGACGCTCGCGCAGGTGGGGGAGTTCTCGTTCGTGCTGGTCCAGCTGGGTGAGGACAACCAGCTGCTCGCGGGCTCGGTGGAGGCGGTCTTCGTCGTCGCCGCGGTGGTCTCGATCGCCGCCACGCCGCTGCTCTACGCGCTGGGGGCGCGGCTGGCGCGCGGCGCGCGGCGCGACGCCGGCGCGCGCGC
>JBMHDP010000234.1:0-4027 GCA_049889335.1 Planctomycetota bacterium | reverse complement strand
GGGCGGGGGGCGGGCGGGGGCGGGACCCGGGGGGGGGGGGGGTGGTGGCGGGGCTGGGCCCGCCGCCGCCCATGCCGGCGACCGTCCTCGGCGACGAGCAGCGAGCGCTCGTGCGGCGCGGGCGTCGGCAGCCGCTTCTCGATCCGGTAGCCGCGCCCGGCCGGCCCGCGCTCTTGCCCGCAGAACGTCACCTGCCCGCCTGGGGCCTCCGCGTCGCAGGCCGCGCGCACGGCGGCGGGGAGCGCGCGGTGGTCGATCGGTGTGACGACCGCCACGAGCTTGTCACCGACGATCGTCAGCCGCGCCTGCGGGCCCGCGACTGCACCTGCCAGCATGACGCTCGCGTCGCCGGGTGCGGCGCCGGCGCAGCTGGTGAGGAGCGCGAGCAAGGGCCAGCCGTTCCGCTGCATGACGCCAATGTGCAAATCGACCCCCTGGACCGCAAGGAACGGCATCCGGCCTTGTTTCCGGTTCCGCGACCCCGACACTGTTCGCCTCAAATGATCCGCAAGTCCTTCGAAGAGCTCGTCGCGTCCATGGCCGCGAAGACGCCTACCCCCGGCGGCGGGGCCGCCGCGGCGATGGCGGGCTGCCTGGGCACGTCTCTGTTCCTGATGACCGTTCGCTTCTCACAGGGCAAGAAGGCCAACGTCGAGCGCGAAGACGACCTCGCGCGCGCTGCGGGCGCCCTCGAAGCGCACCTGCAGCGCCTGTCGCCGATGGCGCAGAAGGACTGCGACGCGTTCGACGCGGTCTCGGCCGCCTTCCGGATGCCCAAGGAGGCTGACGAGGCCAAGGCGGCCCGCTCCGCGGCGATCCAGGAGTCGATGGTCGGCGCGATGCTCGTGCCCGAGGAGACGCAGGAGATGATCCGCGACGTCTTCGTCACGATGGACGCGGTCCGCGGCTGCGTCGGCAAGTCGATCGCCAGCGACCTCGCGTCGGGCGCGGCTCTGCTGCTCGCCGGCGCGGAGGGCGCCTTCCTGAACGTCCGCATCAACGCGGCCGAGCTGAAGGACCGGGCGCGCGCCGACGAGACGATGGCGCGCGCGACCGCGGTGCGCGACGAGATCCGCGCCCACCAACAGGCGATCGCCGCCGCCGTCGACGAGCTGCTGGGATGAGCCGCCGCGCCCCCCTGCTGCTGTGCGTCCTGGACGGGTTCGGCGAGGCGCCGGCCGGTCCGGGCAACGCGATCACCCAGGCCGGCCCCCGGTTCTGGAACGACCTGCGTCAGCGCTATCCGTCGACGCTCCTCTCCGCGAGCGGCGAGGACGTCGGCCTGCCCTGCGGCTTGATGGGCAACAGCGAGGTCGGCCACCTCAACATCGGCGCCGGCCGCGTCGTCTACCAGGAGATCTCGCGCATCGACAAGGAGATCCAGGACGGGCGCTTCGCGTCCAACGAGGCCCTGCAGTCCGCCGTGGCGCACGTCCGGCAGACCGGCGGGGTGCTGCACCTCTTCGGGCTCGTCTCGGACGGCGGGGTCCACAGCAGCGACCGGCACCTCCGCGCGCTCCTGGAGATGGCGAAGGACGCGGGGCTCTCGGGCGAGCAGGTCGCGGTGCACGCGTTCCTCGACGGACGCGACACGCCGCCGCGCTCCGCGCAGGGTTACCTGGAGACGCTGGAGGGCTGGACGGCGGACCTCGGCGTAGGGCGGGTGGCGACGGTCATCGGCCGCTACTTCGCGATGGACCGCGACAAGCGCTGGGAGCGCGTGCAGCTCGCCTACGACGCGTTGACCCTCGGCCGCGGGCTGCAGGCGGACAGCGCGCAGGCGGCGCTCGCGCAGGCCTACGAGCGCGGCGAGAACGACGAGTTCGTGAAGCCGACCGTGGTCGGCTCCCCGGACCGCGGCCGGGTCCGCACCGGGGACGCCGTGGTGTCCTTCAACTTCCGCACGGACCGGGCGCGTCAGCTGACCGAGGCGTTCGTCAGCCACGAGTTCGCGGCCTTCGCGCGCGCGTCGCTGCCGGTCGTGCACTTCGTGACGATGACGCGCTACCGGGAGGACTTCCCCTGCCCGATCGCGTTCCCGCCGCAGAGCATGAAGGGCGCGCTGCCGCAGGTCGTCAGCGACGCCGGCCTGTCGCAGCTGCGCATCGCCGAGACCGAGAAGTACGCGCACGTGACCTTCTTCTTCTCCGGCGGGGACGAGGCCGAGGTCCCCGGCGAGCGTCGGATCCTGGTGCCGAGCCCGAAGGTCGCGACCTACGACATGCAGCCCGAGATGTCGGCCGAGCAGGTCACGGACGCGCTGCTCCGTGAGCTCGCCTCCGACGACCGGCCCGACGTGACGATCCTCAACTTCGCGAACGCGGACATGGTCGGCCACAGCGGCATCGTGCCGGCCGCCGTCGCGGCGGTGCAGACCATCGACGCCTGCCTCGCTCGGATCGTGCCTGCGTTCACCGCCCTCGGCGGCACGGCGGCGATCACCGCCGACCACGGCAACGTCGAGCAGATGACCGACCCGGCCTCGGGGAGCGCCCACACCGCGCACACGACCAACCCCGTCCCGCTCGTCGTCTGCTCCGACGCGCTGGTCGGACGCAGCATGAAGCCGGGCGGGCGCCTGTGCGACATCGCCACGACGCTGCTGCCGATCCTCGGCCTGGAGAGGTCCGCGGGCATGGACGGTGTAGACTTGTTCGGATGAGCCTCCCGCGCACGGCCGCCCTCGTCCCCGCCGTCCTCACCGCGTCCCTGCTCGCGCAGGACCCGATCGCCCAGCGGATCGCCGCGGTCGTCGCCGAGGTCGACGCCGCCCGGATCGAGGCGACGGTGCGCAAGCTCTGCAGCTTCGGCACGCGGCACGTGCTCTCGCGGACCGACAGCGACAGCGAGGGCACGGGCGCGGCGCGGCGGTGGCTCAAGGCCGAATACGAGGCGATCGCGGCGAGCAGCGGCGGGCGCATGACGGTGCGGTTCCAGCAGGCCAAGGTGCCGTGCCTGCGCAACGGCATGCCGCGTGAGCTCGAGGTGGTCAACGTCATCGCGACGCTCCGCGGCACGACCGACCCCGGTCGGATCTACGTCGTCGGCGGCCACTACGACTCGCGCAACAGCGCCGGCGCGGACGGCGAGGGCGCCGCTCCGGGTGCGGTCGACGACGCGTCGGGGACCGCCGTCGCGCTCGAGGCGGCGCGCGTGCTCGCGACGCAGCGGCTCGCGGCCACGGTGCTGTTCGTCGCCTACGACGGCGAAGAGCAGGGGCTGCTCGGCTCGAAGGCGCACGCGCAGTTCTTGGCGGACGCCGCCGCGCAGGTGGACGGCATGATCACGTGCGACATCGTCGGCAACACCACCGGCATGGACGGCAACACCTACGACGGGTTCGTGCGCTGCTTCAGCTACGCGCCCACCGGCAACGACAGCTTCGGCCGGAGCATGGCGCGCGCCGTCAGCCGCGCAGGGCGGCGCTACGTCGACGGCTTCGACGTCAAGCTGATCTACCGCGGAGACCGCTACGGGCGCGGCGGTGACCACCGCTCGTTCTTCGACCAGGGTTTCCCCGCCGTGCGCCTCACCGAGCCGCGGGAGGACTTCTCCCGACAGCACCAGAACGTCCGCCCCAAGGACGGCAAGCCCTACGGGGACCTGCCCGACTACGCGGACTTCGACTACTCGGCCAAGGTGGCGCGCGTGGTGGTCGCGACGCTGTACGAGCTCGCCTCGGCGCCGCCGCCGCCCTTGGTCAGCACCGCGCGGCTCGCGCGTGACGCCTACGACACCCAGCTGGTCTTCAAGCTGCCAGACGGCGTCACCCGCTGTGAGTTCGTCTGGCGGGAGACGACCGAGGCCGACTGGAACAACGTGATGGCGATGGCCGAGGCCGACCCGCAGCAGACGCGCTCGGGCCGGCTGCTCGCGCGGATGCCGAGGGTCTGCCTGGACGACGTCGTCGTCGGCGTGCGGACCATCTCGGCCGACGGCGCGCGCAGCCGGGTCGCGACGCCCCCGGAGCCCGACCGCTTCGCCCAGCGCCCGCGGACGAAGAGCGGGAAGTAGGTCGGTCCAGCCG
>JBMHDP010000233.1:0-4482 GCA_049889335.1 Planctomycetota bacterium | reverse complement strand
ACTGCCGGGGCGCAGGCGAACAGGGCGAGGCGCGCGGCGGCCGAGAGCAGGTTGGCCATCGGTCGGATGCTACGCCACCGCGCCGCGGTCGAGGTCCATGGACAGTCGCCTCAAGAAGAACTGGACGAACGGGCCGATGCTGAACGCGAACCACGCCGTGCCCAGGCCGATCGTGCCGCCGAGGCAGAACCCGATCGCGAGCGCGCCGAGCTCGATGCCGGTGCGGACCTTCCAGATGGTGTAGCCGCGCTTGCCGATGCCCGTCATCAGCCCGTCGCGTGGGCCGGGACCGAGGCCGCCGCCGAGGTAGAGCCCCGACGCGAGCCCGACGATCACCGGGCCTGCAGCGCACAGCAGGGCGCGGCCCCAGAGCGGCGGTGCTGCGGGCAGCCACGCGAGCGTGACGTCGACCGAGCAGCCGATCAGGCCGGCGTTGAGCAGCGTGCCGAGGCCGAGCTGCTCTCGGAGCGGCACGAACGCGAGCACCAGCACGGCGCCGGTCCCGATGATGACGGTGCCGATGCTCACGCCCAGCTCGCCGGCGACGCCCTGGTGAAACACGTCCCACGGCGGCACGCCGAGGTCGGCGCGGACCATCGCGGCGATGCCGACCCCGAACAGCCAGACGCCCAGGGTGACCTGCGGCAGACGGCGCAGCGTCTCGCCGAGCGGCAGCAGCAGGAGGAGGGGCGGGCGCGGCATGCGCGCAGGACTCTACGCGCTAGGATGCTGCCGTGAAGACACGCGCGCTCCGGATGTGCCCCCTCCTCGCGGTGATGTTCGCCGGCTGCTCTTCGTCCCACGACGAGCCGCAGCCAGCGCTGGTCTACCACCTCGACGAGGACACCGGCCTGACGCTGCGCGAGGGCTTCGACGCCGACCTCGTCTACGACGTGCCGGACGAGCAGGGCTCGTGGGTCGCGATGGACTTCGACCCGAAGGGTCGGCTGCTCGTCTCCGACCAGGACGACAAGGGCGTCTTCCGGCTGACGTTGCCCGCAGCAGGCGACGCGAGCGGCGAGGTCGCGGTCGAGTCGATGCGCGGCTTCCCCGAAGAGCCGGTCGCGTGGGGGCGGCGCACGGTGTTCGGCGCGCTCGGCTTTCTCTACGCGTTCGACAGCCTCTACATGTCGACGATGAAGGGCTTCTACCGGGTGCGCGACACCGACGGGGACGACGCCTTCGACGAGTTCACGCTGCTGAAGAGGCTCTACCCCGGCTGGGAGCACTCGGCGCACACGATCGTGCTCACCGAGGACGGCGAGGGGCTCTACGTGATCTCCGGCAACCACTCGCGGCTGCCCGACGGCGTGCGCACGCTGCACCCGCAGGTCTACGCCAACGACACGGTGCTGGCTTCGATGCCGGATCCGAGCGGCCACGCGCGCGGCATCGGGCCGCCGGCGGGCTGGATCGCGCGCGTCTCGCCAGACGGCTCCGAGTGGACGATGATCGCGCACGGGCTGCGCAACGGCGTCGACCTCGCGGTCAACCGCGAGGGCGAGCTGTTCACGTGCGACAGCGACCTCGAGTTCGACGTCGGCAGCCCGTGGTACCGCCCGACGCGCGTCAACCACGTCACGTCGGCGAGCGAGTTCGGCTGGCGTACCGGCTCGGCCAAGTGGCCGGACTACTACGCCGACAGCTGCGGCTCGGTCTGCGACCTGGGACCGGGCTCGCCGACGGGGATCAGCTTCGGCCACCACTCCAACTTCCCGGCCGCGTTCCAGGACCAGCTGTTCGTCTGCGACTGGACCTTCGGCACCGTCTACACGGTCGACATGGAGGAGGACGGCGCGAGCTACCGCGGCCGGAAGACCGAGTTCCTGCACGGCGAACCGCTCAACGTCTCGGCGATGCGGTTCGGCCCCGACGGGCACATGTACCTGCTCACCGGCGGCCGCAACACGGACTCGAAGCTCTACCGCGTGCGCTACGTCGGCGCGCCGGAGCCGGGTGAGGGGCGGCGCCTGCTGGCCAACCAGGGTCTGCGCGACCTGCGCCGCTCGCTGGAGCGGTTCCACGGCGTCGCGTCGGCCGGAGAGGCAGCGGTCGCTGCTGCGTGGCCGCACCTCGGACACGCCGACCGCGCCGTGCGCTACGCCGCGCGGCTGGCGGTCGAGAGCCAGGACGTCGCGCTGTGGCGGGACCGCGCGCTGGCCGAGCAGGACCCGCGCGCGCTCGTGCATGCGGCGATCGCGCTGGCGCGCCACGGGGACGCCGCGCTCGGCGGCCGCCTGGTGGCGCGGCTGCGGGACGTCGCCTTCGGCGAGCTCGGACGCGACGACCAGCTCGCGATGCTGCGAGCCTGCGGTCTGTGCCTGATCCGTCTGGACGTCGACGAGGCGGCGCAGGCTGCCCTCGCGGCGCAGCTGCTGC
Organism: Planctomycetota bacterium; assembly: GCA_049889335.1. Taxonomy (GTDB): domain Bacteria; phylum Planctomycetota; class UBA1135; order UBA1135; family UBA2386. The sequence goes on along the minus strand of JBMHDP010000233.1, from coordinate 2,103 downwards.
CGCACTACCCGAGCGGCGACGACGACCTCGACGCGGAGCTCTGCCGGCTGCTGTGCCGCCTCGACGCCGACGGCGTGGTGGCCGCGACCGTCGCGCTGATGAAGACGACGCAGACCCAGGCGATGGAGTACGACGCGACGACGCTCGCGCGGCACGAGTACGGCAAGCCGATCCTCGAGGCGATGGCCAACGCGCCCAACAGCCGCAACATCCACTTCGCCTACTGCCTGCGCTCGGTGCAGCGCGGCTGGACCCGTGAGCTCCGCAAGGACTACTTCGGGTGGCTCAACCGTATGCTGCAGACGCAGGGCGGCAAGAGCTTCGCAGGCTACATCCGCGCGATCCGCGAGGACGCGATCGACGCGCTGCCCGACGACCAGAAGGCGTCGGTCGCCTGGCTGATCGGCGACGTCGAGCCGATCGACCAGGGTGCCCTGCCGCAGGCCAAGGGGCCGGGCGAGGCGTGGACCACCGAGCGCGTCGTGGAGGCTTGCGAGGACCAGCTGGTCGGCCGCGACTTCCAGAACGGCAAGGCCATGTTCCAGGCGGGGCAGTGCGTGCTGTGCCACCGCTTCGCGGGCGAGGGCGGCCGCTGCGGCCCGGACCTGGGATCGGTCGGCAAGCGGTTCTCGATCGAGGCGATCGCGTCGTCGATCTGCGCGCCCAACGAGATCATCGCCGAGCAGTACCAGGCCAGCGTCGTCACGATGCAGGACGGCGAGGAGCTGCACGGCCGCGTCATCTACCGCGACGAGGGCGAGCTCGCGGTCGCGACCAACGCCTACGACTTCGCGGACCTGACGAAGGTCGCGAGCAGCGAGGTCGCGTCGGTCGCGCTGTCGCCCTTGTCGATGATGCCGCCCAACACGATCGGCCAGATGAACGCCGACGAGGTGCGCGACCTGATCGCGTATCTCGTCTCGGGCGGCAACCGCCGGCACAAGGTGTTCGCCAAGCGCTGAGTTGGTGCGGTTGCCCTTTGCCCGCAGGCCGGCGGTGCACACGAGCCCGTCCGGGCTCGGCCACTTGTTGGGCGCCTTCGTACGCATGCACGAAGCCCCGCCGTGCTGAGGCGTCGGCGTGCGTCATGGGCGGACCAGGCGCGGCCGGGCGCTTCTCTGGGGACATCGGTTTCCATCAATTGTGTCGCGGTGCTTATCGACGTGTGTCGCGCTTGTGGGGCTGCCGATGCCGCCGTTCTGCCGAGAATCCCCTCCTTGCAGCGCGACACGTATGCGCGCTGTCGTGCGAACAGCGCTGCGACTACGTTCGCGCGCGGAGCTGTGGTTGCCACCGTCGCCGTTGTCGGTTGGGGCACCACATATGGAGAGGTGACGCAATGAGCCAACCCCCAGGATCTCAATCGTCCTCTCCGTGCTTCCACGGCGGCGCGTTCTTCGAGGCCGTCGGCCCGCGCTTCGACGACCTCAGTCGCTCCGAGCGGACCGTCAACGCCGACGTGCTCGACGCCTGGTTCCCGCCTGCTCCGAAGGCGCTCCAGGCGTTGCGGGATCACCTCCCGTGGTTGATCCGCACGTCGCCGCCGACCGACTGCGGCGGTTTCCTCGAGGTCGTCGCCGAGACGCGGGGCGTGCCGGTCGAGTGCCTGCTGCCCGGCGGCGGCTCGTCCGACCTCATGTTCCTCGCGTTGCCGACGTGGCTCGACCAGAGCTCCCGCGTCACCCTGCTCGACCCGACCTATGGCGAATACCGACACATCCTGGATCACGTCGTCGGCTGCGAGGTCGACGCGCTGCCGCTGCGGCGCGACGACGGCTACGCCGTCGACCTCGAGGCGCTCGAGCGCTGTGCCGCCGAGAGCGACCTGCTGATCCTGGTCAACCCGAACAGCCCGACGGGCCGACACGTGGCCCGGTCGGAGCTGGTGCAGCTGCTGGACGCCGTGCCGGCCACGACGCGCGTCTGGATCGACGAGACCTACGTCGAGTACGTCGGCGACGAGCAGTCGCTCGAGCAGGACGTCGTGCGGCGGCCCAACGCGGTCGTCTGCAAGTCGATGTCCAAGGTCTACGCGCTGAGCGGCGTGCGCGCGGCCTACCTCTGCGGCAGCGCGGCGCTGCTCGCGCCGCTGCGCCGCTTCGT
>JBMHDP010000232.1:0-18176 GCA_049889335.1 Planctomycetota bacterium | reverse complement strand
CGCAGCAGCCGGGGAGCCTCGCGCTGCTGGAGCTCTCGCTCGACCGACCGCACGGCTGGATCCCGCGGGGGACGGGCGGCTTCGAGCCCTTCCTGCGGCAGCCGCTGGCCGCGCCGGTGGTGCTCAGGGGCGACGTCCGCGGCGCGCTCGGCGTCGGCGCGCTCGGCGAGGTCGACGCCACAGGCGAGCTCCAGGCGGAGCTGGAGTGGCCGGCGCTGCCCGCCCTGCGACTCCGCGCCGCGCTGCTGCGGTGGCGGATCGCGGACGCGAAGGGGGAGGGGGTCGTTGCCGTCACGCCCGCGGTCAGGCTCCGTTTCTGACCGCCGCACGCGCTCCGGGCGCGGCGCCGGTTACCGGGCGCCCGGCGTCGGGCTACAGTCGGGTCTTCGAGATGTTCTCCTCGTTCCAGACACTGCTCGTCGCGCTCGCGTGCGCGGCCGCGCTGCCTGCCCACGGCGGCCAGTACCGCGGTCCGCAGGGGTCGTTGCCGCCGCGCCTGCCGATCACGTCGATCCCGGTCGGCACGCCGCGGGCTGGCCCGACCGCGCCGGCGCCGACGCCTGCTCCGACCACCGGGGCCCGCGACCTGGTCGCGTTCTCCCGGACGTGGCAGACGTGGTGGGAGTTCAACAAGGAGCCGTTCTTGACGCCGCGCGTCCGCGGCGTGCAGGGCCCGGTGACGGGATCCGACGACTTCTACCTCGGCGCCCGCGCCGGCAGCCGCACGGTCGACGTGCTGCGCACCACCGAGGCGGACCGCGTCGAGCGCGTCGTGCCAGCGCTCGCCGCGCTGATCGACCGCGAGCGCAACCGGGACGTGCAGAGCGCGTGCCTGGTCGCGCTCGGCAAGGTCGGCGTGGACGGCCAGGACGCCGCCGGGGACGCCATCCGGATCCAGGACCTGCTGCGCGCGCGCGTCCGCCGCGACAACCAGGAGGTGCGCGAGACGGCGGTGCTCGCGATGGGCATCGCGGGGCGACGAGACGCGTTCGGGCCGCTCCGTGACCTGTTCGAGGATACGGCCGCAGGGCGGGCGCTCGCCGAGCGCGAGTCCGTGCGGAAGCGGACCCGGGCGTACGCCGCCTACGCGCTGGGCCTGTTGGCGCGCCGCGTCGGGGACCCCCGGCTTTCGGAGCAGGTCTACGACGTGCTCTGGGCGGGGCTGCAGGACGAGGACAACGACGACCGCGACGTGAAGGTGGCGATCGTCTCCGCGATCGGGGTGCTGCGCGAAGACGTCGCGCGGTCGGCGGACAAGCGGCTCGCGTGGCGCGCTGCGGAGGACCTGCTCGGCTGGTTCGGCCGCGAGCTGGGCGCGACCGAGGAGAGCATGCAGGCGCACGCGCCGGTCGCGATCGCGCGGCTGATCGGGCGCGGTACGTCGCGCGTGCACCGTCGCGCCAAGGAGCGGTTCACCGCGGAGCTGGCGGCGCGCAAGCGGCGCGGCCCGCCGATCCTGCAGTCGTGCGCGATCGCGCTCGGGATGCTCGCGGTCCCGGCGGAGCGCGTCGCCGCCGACGAGGTGTTCAGCGCGGCGCTGCGCGCCTGCTACGTCAAGGGAAAGGACCGCACCGCCCAGCAGCTCGCGCTGATCGCGCTCGGACGGATCGGCGGCGCGGCCAACCGCGAGTGGCTGGTCCGGACGTTCTCGAAGGCGCGCTTCGACGCGAGGCCCTGGGCCGCGATCGCGCTGGGGCTGCAGGCCCGCCCCGCGGCGGAGTCTGGGCGGCCGGACGTCTTCGTGGGCGAGCTGCTGCTCGAGGAGCTGGAGGAGGCGTCGACGGACGACCTGCGGGCGGCGCTCGCCGTCGGCGTCGGGCTCACCGGCCTCGGCGACGCCGCGCCGACGATGCTCCGGCTGCTGCGGGAGAACGAGGGCGACGCGCGTACGGCGGGCTACCTCGCGATCGGGCTCGGCCTGCTCCAGGACACCAAGTCGACCGGGACGCTCGCCGAGATCATGGCGCGCTCCGCGCGGCGGCCGTTCGTGCTGCAGCAGTGCGCCGTCGCGCTGGGCATGCTCGGGGACCGGCACGCCAACGACCAGCTGCTGCGGTTGCTCGAGCAGAGCGAGAGCGTCGCCGTGCTCGCCGCAGTCGCGTCGGCGATCACGCGCATCGGCGACCGCCGGGCGATCGCGAGGCTGGTGGAGATGTCCGGGGACAAGCGCCTGACCAAGCTGGGCCGCGCCTTCGTCGCCGCGGCGCTCGGCGGCGTCGCGGACAAGGACGCGCTGCCTTGGAACGTCCCGCTGAGCGTCGACGTCAACTACGCGACCGGCGTCGACACGATGACCAACGGCGCGACGGGCGTGCTCGACATCCTCTGACGGGTCTCCCTCGCCCCGGCGCAGCCGGGCTCAGCGGAGCTCGAGCCGCGCGACGAGCTCGACGTGCTCGGTGTGCGGGAAGAGGTCGCACAGCCGCGCGGCGGTGAGCTCGTAGCCGGCCCCGGTCAGGGGCGCGAGGTCGCGCTGCAGCGCCTCGGCGGCGCAGGCGACGTAGACGAGCCGTCGCGGGCGGGCGCCGAGCACCGCGCGCACGCCGGCGTCCTTCAGGCCCGAGCGCGGCGGATCGACGACCATGACGTCGGCGCCCTCGGGTAGCGCAGCGCCCGGGAACGAGGCGCGCTGCACGCGCACCTGCGACAGCCCGTTGTGGGCGGCGTTGTGCTCGGCGTCGCGACAGGCCGCGGCGTTGTCCTCGACGACCAGCACCTCGGCCGCGCCGGCCTGCGCGAGCCGCAGCCCGAACGCGCCGACGCCGCCGTAGCCGTCGACGACGCGCGCGCCCTGCACGTCGCCGCAGAGCGCGATCGCGGGCCGGTAGAGCAGCTCGTAGGCGCCACTGTGGACCTGGTAGAAGCTGCCCGCGCTGACGCGGAGCTCCAGCCCGTCGCGGGCGTCGACGACGTGGTCCCGGCCGCGCAGCGGGACGTGGCGGTCGCCGAGCAGGAAGTCGTCGTCGCGGTCGCTGATCGAGTGGACGACGCCGACCAGTCGGCGCGGCCGGCCGCGCTGCGGCAGGTCGCGCGCGGCCGCGTCGAGGAGCTCGGCGAAGCGCGGCCCGTCGGGGAACGGCCCCGGCCGCGTGACGAGGCCGGCGAGCACCTCGCCGGTGCCGCTCGCGAGCCGCGCCCAGAAGGCCTTGGCGACGCCGCGTCGACGGTTCGGCTGGAAGCCCTCCAGCCGGAGCTCCCGCAGGATGCCCTCGACGCGCCGACCGAGCTCGGTCAGCCAGCGATCCTGCGTCTGGCACTCCTCGATCGGGACGACGTGGTGGCTGCGATACTCGTAGATGCCGAGCACCGGCCGCCGCTCCCGGTCCTGGCGGACGGGGTAGAGCAGGCGCGAGCGGAACCAGCGCTGGGGCCGCTGCGGCAGTTCGTGTTCGATCCGCAGGCCGTGGAGGAACGGCGCGAGCATCGCCTCGCACGCCGCGACCTTGTCGTGCAGCTGCCACGCCACCGGCTGATCGAGCAGCGAGCAGCCGCCGCAGACGCCGAAGTGGCGGCAGTCGAAGGTCTGTTCGGCGGGGTCGGGCCTGCGGTCGCGGCGGCGCACGAGGGGAGTCTGGCGCAACGGGGGGGGCGCTACAACGTCAACGCGCGCCGCGCGCCGAGACCTCGCGCTGCTCCACCTCGACGAGGCGGCCGCGGCGCACGGTCATGCTGGTGACGCGCTCGACGTTGTGCTGGCCCTGCTTCATGCGCGCCCGGACCACGTCGAGCTGCATGCCCTCCACGATCGGCAGCAGCGCGATCGCGCGGAAGCCCTCGCCGTCGCCGGGCGTCGAGCGCTTGTCCTCGCGGACCAGGTCGCAGCTCTCCCAGACCCAGCGGTCGTCGGCCGAGACGAACTGGCAGCGGTGGCTGCCGCGGTTCTTGCCGACCAGGCCCCCTGGGCACACCACGTAGGGCTTCTCGATCCAGGGCAGCACGCCGAGCCCGTCCCGGGCGAAGCCCGCCTCGAACGCGGCTTCGATGACCGCGTCGGCGTCGCCGCTCTGCCGCGCCCGGCTCTGCATCTCGTCGCGCAGCGCCGCGGCCAGCTCGATCAGCTGCTCGTCGGGCAGCTTGGCCGCGAGCTCTGCGGCGGTGTCCGGGTCCTCCCTGAGGTGGCGGACGATGGTGCCGTAGCGGCGTGTGGCCATGCGCCCGACTCTACGGAGTCGGCCGGTCCGGCCTCAAGCCGCGCGCCGCAACGGCCGATGGCAGGGGCAGGTCCGTGACGGAGAGCGCGCGCCTTCGCCCAGGAGAACGACATGAGCGCGCCCAGGATCCTCGCGGCGGCGACCGCCGCCTTCCTCACCGGCTGTCAGACGCAGCCGGCCTCCCTCGCCCCGACCCTCGCCCCCGCGCCGCTCGCCGCGGGCCCGCGCGCCGTGGACGCCTGGCTGCTCGGCGCGCCGCGCGCCGTCGAGGCGGCCTCCGCGCCGGAGGCCGCGCCGCTCGCGTCGACGAACGTGACGGCCGCGCTGCTGGGCGCGGCGATCCGCTGCGTCGAGGAGCAGGCGCACGTGATCAGCGCCAACATCGCCAACGCCAGCACGCCCGCCTACAAGCGCGCCGTCGTCCAGGTGAGCACGGCGAGCGTGGAGGCAGGCGGCAACCGCTACCAGGTGCCGGTCGTCGAGCGCGCGTACACGGTCTTCGCGGCGGGCGCGCTGGAGGTCACCGACCGGTGCCTCGACGTCGCCATCGACGGCGTCGGCCTCTACGCGGTGCGCTGCGCCGACGGGCAGACGGCCTACACGCGCGACGGCAGCTTCCAGATCGACGCCGGCGGGCGGATCGTGACCCACGCCGGACACGTCGTGACGCCGACGGTCACGGTGCCGCTCGACGCCCTGGAGGTCTCGATCGACCCGGCCGGCGTCGTCAGCGGTCGCACCGCGAGCGCGCCGGACGTCGTGACCCAGTTCGGCCGGCTCGGGCTGCACCGCTTCGTCGACCCGAGCGGGCTGCGGTTCGAGGAGGGCCTGCTGGGCTACGCCACGGAGCGGTCGGGCCGCCCGGCAGCGGGGACGCCGGGCAGCGGGGGGTTCGGCGTGCTCAAGCAGGGCTTCCGCGAAGGCTCCAACGTCGACGTCGCGCGCGAGCTCGTGAACCTGCAGCTGCTGATGAAGCAGCAGGAGACGCTGACCAGGGCGCTCGCGCACTTTGGCATGATCGCGCCCTGACCGGGCGCTAGCGTGGTCGCATGATGCTCGCGACCTCGCTGCTCGTCAGCCTGTCTCCGCAGGGTCCGATCGACCTCGAGGCCCTGCTCCGCTCCGACGAGCGCTGCGCCCCGATCGTGGCGAAGGCGCGCGAGCACCGGCTGCAGGTGCTGGTCTCGGTGCCCGTCGCCGACGCCGACGGGGCCGTGCGGCTCGAGCGCAGCGCCTTCGGCGAGCCGAGCCGCTACTGGTACCCGGCCAGCTCGATCAAGCTGTGCGGCGCCGTCGCGATGCTGCAGCGCCTGCAGGCCTACAACCAGGAGCACGGGACCTCGCTCGGCCTCGACAGCGCCCTCGTCGTCGAGCCGCGCTTCGACGGCGACCGCCGCGTGCAGCAGGACGAGACCAACGTCGACGACGGCGTGCTGACGGTTCGGCACGCGCTGCGCAAGCTGCTGCTGGTCAGCGACAACCAGGCCTACAACCACTGCGTCGACCTGTGCGGCCCCGACGACCTCAACGAACAGATGTGGGCGGCCGGGCTCCGGTCGGTGCGGCTGTGGCACCGCCTCAGCGAAGCGCGCACGCTGCAGGAGAACCGGCAGACGCGCACGGTCCGGGTCGGCGACGCGGTGTTCCCGGCGCGCGAGGCGCCGGTCGCGCTCGACAACGCGCGGTTCGCCGACCGCCGCGTCGGCGTCGGCTACCTGTCGGGCGGCCGCCGCGTCGACGGCCCGATGTCGTTCGACGAGAAGAACGCGATCGCGCTCGCGGACCTGCAGGACCTGCTGGTCGAGGTCGTCCGACCCGAGGTCGACACCGGCAAGCGCGGCTTCCCCGCGCTCGGCGCCGCGCACCGCGCGTTCCTGGTGCGCACGATGGGGGAGCTGCCGAGGGAGTCGCGGAACCCGGACTACCGCGACCTCGACGACCACTACTGCAAGTTCGTCTGGCGCGGCGTCTCGCGCGTCGTCCCGCGCGAGCACCTGCGGGTCTACGACAAGATCGGCCGGGCCTACGGCTTCTCGACCGAGAACGCCTACGTCGAGGACGGCCGGACCGGCCGCGGCTTCTTCCTGTCGATCGTCGTCTACACCAACCCGGACGGCGTGCTCAACGACGACCGTTACGGCTACGCGGAGATCGCGGACCCGTTCCTGGACGCGGTGGGCGAGCTGGTGGCGCGCGAGGTGTTCGGCGGCGAGAAGCGGTAGAGTGCTCGGCCGCATGAGCCCGCTCGCCCCGACCCTCACCGCCGCCTTGGCTGTCGTCGTCTGCACCGCGTCGGGTCCGGATCCTGCGCCGGCCGAAGCGCAGCGCGATCCGCACCGGGACCCGCTGTTCACGACCTCGGACGCGTGCGCGGTGTGCCACATCGCCGCGCCGGGCGCGTCGGCGATGAAGGACGCGGACGAAGAGGACGTCTCGCCGTACTACACGTGGCAGGCCACGATGATGGCGAACTCGTTCCGCGACCCCTACTTCCGCGCCCAGATGCAGAAGGAGAGCGCGGCCTCGGGCGAGCAGGTCCAGGAGCTGTGCCTGCGCTGCCACGCGCCGATGGTGCACCACCAGCGCGTGCACGACGGCGCGGCGCCGCCGCGGCTGGCGGACGCAGTCGACGAGCTGGAGGCCGACGACGGGGTCTCCTGCACGGTGTGTCACATGATCACGGCCGAAGGGCTCGGCGAGCGCAGCACGTGGTCCGGACAGCCGAACTTCAACGACGAGCGGCGGATCTACGGTCCGTTCGAGGACGTGGAGGTGCGGCCGATGAAGGGGCAGGTGCGCTACACGCCCGTGCAGGGAGAGCACGTCCGCAGCTCGGCGCTGTGCGCGACCTGTCACACGCTGCTGCCCGAGCACCACGGCCACGCGTTCCCCGAGCAGACGCCCTACCTGGAGTGGCGCAACAGCGAGTTCAACGACGAGTTCGAGGGCGCGGACCCCGAGAAGGCGCGCTCGTGCCAGGAGTGCCACATGGCCGAGCTGCCCGCGGCGCGCATCGCGCGCACGCCGATGGGCTTCGACTTCCGCATCCCCGAGCGTGAAGGTTCGCGCAGCCACGCGTTCGTCGGCGGCAACGCCTTCATGCTGGACATGCTGCGCGAGCACGCCGACGACCTCTACGTCGAGGCCGAGCCCGAGCAGCTGCGCGCGATGGCCGCCGCGACCCGCGACCAGCTCGCCAACCGCACGGCGACGCTGACGCTCGGCGAGGTGGTGGCGCGCGACGGCGCGCTGCAGTTCGAGCTGGAGGTCCGCAACCTCGCCGGCCACAAGTTCCCGACCGGGTATCCGGCGCGGCGCGCCTGGCTGCGGGTCGAGGTGCTGGTGGACGGCGCGGTCGTGTTCGCGAGCGGGTCCGTGGACGACGAGGGCCGCCTGCAGGGCGTCGAGGACGAGCTGCGCATCCCGCACCCTGCGGTCATCCGGTCCGCGGCCGACGTCGTGGTCTACGAGATGGTCGCCGACGACGCCGCCGGCGCGCCGACGACCCACCTCACGAAGATGGCGACGCGCCGCAAGGACACGCGCCTGCTGCCGCGGGGCTTCCGCGTCGACGCGCCCGGCGCGGCGGACCTCGCGCCCGTCGGGCTCGGCGACGATCCGGACTTCGTCGCAGGCTCGGACCGCGTCCGCTGCGAGGTGCCGCTGCCGGCCGACGCCGAGGGGCGCTGGGAGGTCCGCGCGTCGCTGCTCTACCAGTCGGTGCCGCCGGCGTGGGTCGACGCGCTCCGCGGCGTCGACGCCGAGGAGGCCCGCGCGTTCGTCGGCTACTACGACGCCGCGGAGCGCCGCTACGAGGTCGTCGCGCAGGACGCGGTCCGCGCCCGCTGAGCGGCGTCGCACGTTTGTCGCGCGAGGTTGCGGCGCGCGGAACGACGGCTCGTCCGGGCCGGGCGTGTCCCGCAGGCTGCGCGGAGGAGGCCGCGGCGCCGGCGTGATCGGAGCTTGTCCCGAACTCGGTCGGCCGCCTCAGGATGCGATACCAAGGCCGCGAGCGCTGCGCGGCGACGCGCCGTCACGGCGCGCGCGCCGTCGGTCTCCGTGCGTCGGCCGAGTCCGTGGTATCCTCGTGCGTGGAGGGCCGACTCGGCGTCCGACACACGGGAAGCACGCGGTTCGGCGTAAGGCCCCGCGCTTGTTGAAGGCCGCTGCTTCGCTACGTTTTGGGTTTCTCCCCAGGTCTGCGACTCCGACCCCCTTCGTGCGTTCTCTCCGTCTCCTCTGCGCCGCGGCCGCCCTGTGCTGCGCCCCGCTCGTGAGCCAGCAGCCGGTCGGTACGACCGACGTCACCTGGGCCAACACGAGCGGCATGGGGACGCCGACCCTGGACGCGCGCATCCACTACCCCGCGGTGACGGCCGGCGTCGGCGCGCGCATGGCGACGCCGCCGCGCAGCGCAGGCTTCCCGGTGATCGTGTTCCTGCACGGCTACGCGGTGCTCGGCAACGACTATCCGCAGATGGGGGACGCCATCGCCGAGGCGGGCTACGTGGCCGTGATGCTCAACACGGCGCTCTACTCGCACACGACCATGGAGCTCGACACGCAGGCGCTGTTCGGGGCCATGGCGGCGGCGACCGCGGACCCTCAGAGCCCGTTCTTCGGCAAGCTCGACGTGGGTCGCGCAGGCCTGATGGGGCACTCGATGGGCGCCTCGGTGATCGTCTACCTGCTCAACGAGGACCCGAGCGTCGACCCGACGACCGCCTGCATCAACCCGGGCTACACGTGCGGGCTCGCGCTCGCGCCCGTCGACCCTGCGCTCGCGAGCAGCTTCGCGCCGGTCGTCGAGGTCCCGATCGGCTGCATCTCCGGGCTCGGGGACACGCTGACGCCGCCCGTGGTGCACGCGCTGCCCTTCTACCAGTCGATCGACCCGGTCCAGGGCTTCAAGTTCCACTACATGTTCGGGACCGCCTGCGACCACCTGAACATGTGCGGCCTGACGCCGAACACGCCGGCTGTGTTCGACCGCGTCCGGATCATCTTCGAGGGCTTCTTCGGCCACTTCATGCAGGGGTCTCTGACCGGCCTCGAGGGCATCCTCGGCGTGGACGGTCAGTCCGACCCCAACCTCTCCAACTTCCAGATCGACACCTACGTGCCGCAGACCTGGGCGACCGACGCGCTGCACGTCGGTCAGACGACGCGGGTCTCGGTCTCCGTCGAGGGCATCTTCGGTCTGCTCTTCGCCGCCAGCGCGCCGAGCCCGCAGCCGGTGCCGACGCCGTTCGGCGACCTGTTGATCGACCCGTTCACGGTGACGACGTTCCAGCAGGCGCTGATCGCGACCGAGCGCTTCGACGTGCCGGTCACCGTTCCCAACAACTCCGCGCTGATCGGGATGACGCTCGCGATGCAGGGCGCGAGCCCGACCGCGAACGCGCCGTTCCGGCTCGGCTCGGCGGTCTCGTTCGTCATCGAGCCGTAGCGTCCCTGGACCGGCGCCGGTCCGTCGGTCACTCGACGGCGACGACGTCCGCCGCGAACAGCGCGCTCCGGTCGCGCAGCCCCCGCCAGCCCTCCTGCAGCACGCAGTGCCCCACGGGCGCGCGCAGCGACGACCCGGGCCCGGCGCACAAGAGCACGTCGGGCTGGAACTCGCGCATCGCGGTCCGCACGCACGCCGAGAAGTCGAACGTCTCGACCACCTGCTCGTGCAGGGTGTAGCGCAGCAGCTCCCGCGGGTCGGTCGACCAGGGCGAGTGCACGCGGCCGAAGCCGTCGATGAGGTGACACGAGGGCATCCGCGCGGGCAGGTCGATGAGCTGCTGCGCGGCCTGCTTCGCCGTCTCCAGACAGAGGCTGGTGTGGAACGGCCCGTGGCCTGCGAGGCGGAACGGGAACTCTCGGTCGCCGACCTGCACCTTGGGCAGCAGCGCCAACAGCTCGCGCGTGGCCGCCTCGGTGCCCGCGAGGACCTCGTGGCCGCCGAGGTGGATGCTGTAGTCGCAGAAGAAGTCGTGGCCGCGGTCCCGGAGGCCCTGCAGCGTCGCGTCGACGGCGACGCGCAGCGTCATGTTCGTCTGCCAGTCCTCCCCGACCGTGGTCATCAGCACCTGGCCGCCCTTCACCTGCTTCTGCAGCGCGGCCATCGTCGCGACCAGGCGCCAGCCGCTGGTCGGGTCGAGCGCGCCGCTCGCGGGCAGCGCCGTGTACCAGCCCAGCGAGTTGCCCGCGACCGCGAGGATGTCGTAGCGCTCGCGGAGCTGCTCGACGTGCGCCATTGTGCCGAAGTAGATCAGCTCGGCGGCGTTCTCGCCGTCGAGGTGCTGGCTGGGGCGGAACCGCTCGGCGGCGTCGACCTCGGTGACCGTCGGGCGGTCGCGCTCACGGCGCGCGCGGTCCGAGGCGGCCAGCGCGTCGGCGACCGGCCCCGGCCGGAGGGTCCGGCCGACGAAGCCGAGCTCGGACTTGGTGTAGGACCCGCGACCGGGGCAGAACAGGACGGCGGTCGGCTTGCTCATCGCGTCAACTCCTCGGCGCACAGGGCGAGCGCGGCCTGCTCGACGTCGGGCTCCTGGACGAGCACGAGGTTGGCGGCGGCCGCGAGCGGCACGTAGCTGTCCATGGCCGCCACGCGCCGCAGCAGGCAGCCGCGGAGGTCCGGGTCCTGGCTCAGCTCCGTCAGCAGCATGGGGCTCGGACCGCCGTGGTTCGCGCGGCACTCGTCGACGACGAGGCACCTGCCGGTCTGTTCGACGTGGCGCTTCACCTCCTCGACGGGGAGCGGCATCAGCCACCGGAGGTCCAACACGCGCGCGCGGACGCCGCGCTCGCGGAGCCTGCGCTGCACGCGGAGGCTCATCCAGAGGCCGTTGCCGTAGGTGACGATGGTCAGCTGGTCGCCGTCCTCGGCGTCGTAGACGCGCGCGGCCCCGAACGGCATGACCTCGGCCGGCGGCGGGTAGCCGAACTGCCACGCGCCGTCGTTCGGCTCGTGCAGGTCCTTCTGCATGTAGAGCGCGATCGGCTCGAGGCAGACACAGACCTTGCCGTGGTCGTGTGCGAGCGCGGTCATCGTGCGCAGCATCGTGACCGCGTCGTCGGCGCGGCTCGGGACCCCGAGCACGATGCCGGGGATGTCGAGCAGCGCGCCCACCGAGTTGTCGTTGTGGAAGTGGCCGCCGAAGCCCTTCTGGTAGGCGAGCCCGGCGATCCGCAGCACCATCGGGTTGTGGAAGCTGGTGGTCTGGCCAGGCAGCTCCTTGTGCCGCTTGCCGGTGCTGAAGAACTGCAGCGACGCGGCCTCGCCCCGGATCTGGTCGATGGCGTTGTGCAGGTAGGCGAGGTACTGCACCTCGGGGAACGGCAGGCAGCCCGCCTGCGCCATGCCCTGGGCGAGGCCGAGGATCGTGGTCTCGTCGAGGATCGTGTTGAACACGCGCCCGCCGCCGAACTGCTCGTAGAGGCCCTTGGTCGCGTGGTAGACGCCGCCCTTGCGCGCGACGTCCTCGCCGAACAGGAGCGCGTTCGGATAGGCCGCGAAGAGGTCCGTCAGCGCCTGCGGGATGCGGTAGGCGAGGTGGCGGCCGCGGCCGTCCTCCTCCGGCAGGCGCCCGCGGAACGCCTGCGCGCGCCGCTCCCGGTCGGCGACGCGGACGGCGCACGCCGAGGGGGCGGGCAGCGCGAGCGGCGCGGCGACCTCGGCGGCGGTCTCGAGCTTGGGACGCGACCGGGCCTCCTCGGCCGCGCGCCGCAGGCGGCGGTCCGTGTCCTCGTAGAGCGCGGTCAGGTCTTCGCGACGGATCGCGCCGCTGGTCAGCAGCAGGTCGGCGAACGCGAGCAGCGGGTCGCGCGCCTCGTTGGCCTCGATGTGTTCGGGCCGCAGGTAGTTGGTCTCGACGTCGGAGCCGGCGTGGCCCATCAACCGCACCGTGCGGGTGTGCAGGAACGCGGGCTTGCGCTGGTTGCGCACGTAGTCGATGGCCTGCTGGGCCGTGTTCCAGACGCCGGGGAAGTCCTGGCTGTCGCACGCGAAGTAGCGGATGCCGGGGCGCTGCCGCATCATCTGCTCGACGTAGTCCTCGGGCGTGCGCACCGAGATCCCGATGCCGTTGTCCTCGCAGGCGAACAGGATCGGGCAGGGCTGCTTGTGCAGCACGGCCGCGCCGGCGCCGTGCAGGCCCGCCTGCGCCGTCGCGTGGTTCATCGAGGCGTCCCCGAAGCTGCAGTAGACGATGGCGTCGTGCGGCACGCCGTCGGCCGGGCGGATGCCCATCCGCTCGAGGCGCTGCAGCGACATCGCGAAGCCCAGCGCCTTGGGCAGGTGGCTCGCGATCGTGCTCGTCTGCGGCGGCACGTGCATCGAGGCCGACCCGAGCACCTTGTGGCGGCCGCCGCTGATCGGATCCTCGGCCGACGCGCAGAAGCTCAGCATGGCGTCGAAGAACGGCGTCTCGCCGCGGCCCTTCCGCAGCCGCGCCGCCATGAACGCGCCGCTCCGGTAGTGCAGGAACGCGGTGTCGGTCGTCCGCGTCAGCTCCCCGAGGATCGCGTTGGCCTCGTGTCCCGAGCTGCCGATCGTATAGTAGCTGATCCCCTTGTCCTTCAGCTCGCGGGACAGCAGGTCCTGCAGGCGCGACTGGATGGCGGCCTCGAAGATCGCGACCGCCTGCCGACGGGACATCGGGGAGTGGGGCGCGATCGGCGCGTCCATCGGCCCGACCTTCGCAGGGTCGGGGCCGGGGTGCGTTCGCAGCAGCAGCTGCAGACGCTCGGTGACGGGGCCTTCGCGGCGGATGGGCATGACGGCGCGCCAGCTTACGGATGTCGCGTCACGCGGCCACCGCCTTACGCTGTCCAGGTGCAGCTCGACCAGCGGATGCAGCGGTTCCTCGACAGCCTCGGCGACGAGGAGCCGCCCCGCGGCCTCGACGGCCCGCTGCGCGGGTGCTGGCACGCGCTCCGCGGCCGCTGGGACGCGGCGCACGCCGCGGTGCAGGGGGACAGCGAGCGCGACGCCTGGGTGCACGCGGCGCTGCACCGCGAGGAGGGCGACGACGCGAACGCGGCCTACTGGTACGAGCGCGCCGGCCGCCGCGCCCCGGTCGGCGCAGCGCGGCGCGAGTACCTCGCGATCGCCGCGGCGCTGCTGGCTTGAGTCGGCGCAGCGGGCGGTAGGATGTGCGCATGAACAGACTCCTAGCCTTGGCGACGGTCGCTGCGACGTCGATGACGGCCGCCGCGCAGTGTCCGCTGCAGCTCTCGCCGGTCGCCCAGCTCAGCGGCGGGGTCAACGGCGTCGCGAGCGCCGGCGGCGTGACCTACGTCACCGGCTACGCGTCGCAGCTGTCGTCGCCGACGTGGGCGGGCTTCGCCCGCGCCAACGGGTCCGGCTGGACCGCGGTCGACGGCGGCCTCAAGGGCGCGCCCGCGTGGTCGACGTTCCCGCCGATTCCCTTCGGCGCCGCGGTCGAGGCACTCGACGACGGGTCGGACGCCGTCGTGGTCGGCGGCCAGTTCGTCTACGCAGGGACCGTCACGGCCAACGGCCTCGCGCGCTACGACGGCGCGGCGTGGTCGTCGATGGGCGGCGGCGTCAACGGCGTCGTGCGCGCGCTCGCCGCCGACCGGCAAGGCGGGGTCTACGCGGGCGGCGCGTTCACCACCGTCGACGGGGTCGCGGCGAACCGCGTCGCGCGCTGGGACGGGAGCCAGTGGACCGCGCTCGGATCGGGCGTGGACACTCCCGGCGGCGTCGTGCACGCGATGACGGTCACCAGCAGCGGCGACCTCGTGATCGTCGGGAGCTTCCAGTCGGTCGGCGGGGTCGCCGCACCGGGGATCGCGCGCTGGGACGGCGCCGCGTGGTCCGCGCCCCCGGGCGTCGCGGTCGGTCCGTCCTTCGGCTACGCGGTGCTCGGCGCGCCGGACGGGGACCTGTTCGTCGGCGGCGCGGTGCAGGTAGGGGCGACGCCGACGTCCTTGGCGCGGTGGGACGGGGCGACCTGGACGGCGCTGCTGCCGCCCAACTTCCTCGGCCCGCGCGCGCTCGAGCTCCTGCCGGACGGCAGCCTCCTGGTGCAGACGTCCGCGGGGCTCTCGCGCTGGCGCGACGGGCAGTTCGCGCTCGTCACCACGGTCAGCGGGCAGATCGTCTCGATCGACGCCAACGACCGGGGTCAACTCCACCTCGGCGGCAGCTTCGCGAACGTCGGTGGGCTCTTCACGAGCGACGTCGCGCGGCTGCAGACCGCCTGCCCGGCGACGGCCGCGCCCGCCGGCCCTGGCTGCGCGTGGTCGGCCGGCGCCGCCTCGCTGCAGGTGGACGCGCCGGCATGGCTCGGCGGCACCTACCGCGCCCGCGCCGACGGGCTGCCGCCCCACGCGGTCGCGGCCAGCGTGTACGGCCTCGCGCCGCAGGTCACGCCGCTCTGGAGCCTGCTGCCGATGACGACGCCGGGCTGCCTCTCCTACACGAGCGCCGACTTCGTCGGGTCGGTCGCGGCCGCCGGCGGGGCGCTCGTCACCGAGCAGGACCTGCCCTACGACGCGAGCCTCGTCGGCGCGTCGCTCTACCACCAGCTGGTGGTGTTCGAGCTCGACGCCGCCGGCGCGTGCGTCACGGTGAGCGCGAGCAACGCGCTGGAGCTGACCCTGGGCGCGTTCTGAGCGACGCCGGGCCTACGCCGGCCGCGGCAGCCGGTAGCGCTCGACCAGCACCGCGCCGTGGTGCAGGTCGTGCCCGAGCACGATCCAGGGCAGCGCGGCGACGGTGAACGGGGCGCCGTTGGCGCGGCCGCGCGCGGCCCACGCGCGTTCATCGAAGCCTCCGAAGAGCGTCAACGTCGCAGCGCGCACCGACTCGTACTCGGCCACGATCGACGCGAGCGTGCGAGCGCCGCTGCCGTCCCGGGCGGCGTAGGCGTCCTCGTCGAAGCCCGGCAGGTCCTGGCCGTCGCCGCGCGCCGCGCACATCGCGCGGTAGCAGAACATCCGCTCGCCGTCGGTGACGTGCTGCAGCAGGCGCTTCACGGTCCACTTGCCCGGCGCGTAGGCGAAGTCCCCCGTCGCTTCGCCGGCGTCGCGCAGCAGCGCCGCCGTGCGCGCGCGCTGGTCCCGCAGCCCCTGCAGCACGTCCCCGTCGGGGACGCGGGCCACGTAGCCGTCGAAGAACTCCGGGTGGTCGCCAGGTCGCGGTCTCGGGATCATGGGGGACAGCATCGCCGATCTCGCGCTCAACGACGAGCCGCCGGGTCCTGGTGGTAGTAGTCGCGGAGCAGCGCGTAGAGCGCCGGGTGCCGCCGCTGCAGCGCGCCGCTCTTCTCGAAGAAGCACTCGGTCGCGACCGCGAAGAACTCCGCCGGGTTGGTCGCGCCGTAGGCGTCGAGCACGGCCGCGCGGCCGCGCGCGGCGTCGCCCTGCAGCGCGCGGAACTCGGCGGTCATCGTCTCGACCCAGCGGCGCAGCAGGTCGTCGTCCGCGAGCGGCGGCGTGCCGTCGGCCGCGCCGTCGAGCATGTCAAGCTTGTGCGCGAACTCGTGGAAGACGAGGTTGTGCCCGTCCGCGGGGTCGAGCGCGCCGCGGCGGGCGTCGTCCCAGGACAGGATCACCGGGCCGCGCCGCCACGCCTCGCCGAGGTTGGCCTGGCCCTCGCGGACGACCCCGTCTGCGCCGCGCGACGGCATCGTCCGGTAGGCGGCGGGGTAGACCAGGATGGACGTCACGCCGCGGTAGTACTCGTGCTCGATGTTGAGCAGCAGCAGGCTGGCCTGCGCCGCGATGGTCACGCGGATCTCGTCGGTGAGCTCGAGGCCGCCGCAGCCCTCCCAGTTCTTCTCCGCGATCAGCACGCGGGCGTCGTCGCGCACGCGCGCCCGGCCGCGCTCGTCCAGCGCGAGGTAGAACGGCAGCCGCGCGAGCAGCGGCAGCCACTCGTCCGGGAACGCCTCGGCGAGCAGGCGCGCGCGGCGCGCGTGGCGGAGCGGTCGCAGCAGCCAGTCGAACAACACGGCCGTACGGTGCCACGCAGCCGCGAGACGTCAACGCACGCGCGCGAATTGTGACGGGGACGGACGAACCGATTGCGGCGACGGCGCGGCGGGGATTCGATGGGGTCGTGACCGAACTCGCCCGCGCCCCAGGACCTTCGGAGCTCGCGCGCGAGCTGCGCGCGTTCGACGCCTTCGGGGCGGCGACGGTCGAGGGCGCGCTCGAGGTCGAGGGGCACCGGGTGCCGACCTTCACCAACGAGTTCTGGACGCGCGCGCAGCGCGAGGGCAACAGCCTGCACGAGATCAGCTACCGCGCGTGCTTCAAGCCGTCGCTGCCGGCGTTCTTCCTCGAGCGCCTCAGCCGCCCGGGGGACCTCGTGCTCGACCCCTTCATGGGGCGCGGAACGACGCCGCTCGAGGCCTGCCTGCGCGGCCGCGTGCCCTGCGGCAACGACGTCAACCCGCTGTCGGCCATGCTGCTGCGGCCGCGCCTCTGCCCGCCGACGCTGGCAGACGTCGCCGCGCGCCTCGACGCCCTCGACCTGACCTGGGAGGAGGAGCTGGACGAGGACCTGCTGGTGTTCTTCCACCCGACCACGCTGCGGGCCATCTGCGCGCTGCGGGCGTACTTCCTCGCGCGCGCGGACCGCGGGCAGCTCGACGGCGTCGACGAGTGGCTGCGGATGGTGGCGGTCAACCGGCTCACCGGTCACTCCAGCGGCTTCCTCTCGGTCTACACGCTGCCGCCCAATCAGGCGACGAGCGTCGCGGGCCAGCGCCGGATCAACGCGAAGCGCGACCAGGCGCCGTCGCCGCGCAACCTGCGCGCCATCCTGCTGAAAAAGTCGCGCACCCTGCTGGCCGACACCGAGACGCTGTGGCGCAGCCAGAGCCGCGTGCTCGCCGGGATGTCGCTGCTGACGACGGGTCCCGCGGCGGCCATGCGCGCCGTGCCGAGCAGCAGCGTGCAGCTGGTCGTGACCTCGCCGCCGTTCCTCGACGTCGTGCAGTACGCGGACGACAACTGGCTGCGGTGCTGGTTCTGCGGCATCGACGCCAAGGCCGTGCCGATCACGATGGCGCGCAGCGTCGAGGCGTGGCGCGCGGCCATGCACGAGGTCTTCGTCGAGCTGCACCGCGTCGTGCGGCCCGGCGGCTACGTGGCGTTCGAGGTCGGGGAGGTGCGTCGCGGCAGGGTGCGCCTCGAGGAGCACGCCGTGCCGGCCGCCGCCGACGCCGGCTTCGACCCCGAGCTGGTGATGATCCACGCGCAGGACTTCACCAAGACCGCCAACTGCTGGGGCGTCGACAACAACAGACTCGGGACCAACACCAACCGCGTGGTCGTGCTGCGGCGTCCCTGACGCGGCCGGCCCGAGGTGGCGGGCTCTGCGACGCCGCCTGCGGCCCGCAGCCGTCGACTCAGCCGTCCCGCAGCGCGCGCTTCTGGATCTTGCCCGAGCCCGTGCGCGGCAGCGCGTCGAGGAACACGACCTCCTTGGGCGACTTGTAGCCAGCCAGGCGGCTGCGACAGAACGCGATCAGCTCGTCGCCTGTCACGTGCGCAGCGGGCCGCCGCACGACGGCCGCGACCACACGCTCCCCCCAGGTCTCGTCCGGCTTCCCGAAGACCGCGCACTCCAGCACGGCGGGGTGGTCGTAGATCGTGTGCTCGACCTCGACCGAGAACACCGACTCGCCGCCCGTCTTGATGACGTCCTTCTTGCGGTCGACGATGTCGACGAAGCCGTGCGCGTCGACGTTGGCGAGGTCACCGGTCCGCAGGAACCCCTGCTCGTCGAACGCCGCGGCGGTCGCCTCTTCGTCCTGCCAGTAGCCGGGCGTCACGGTCTCGCCGCGGACGCGGATCTCCCCGACGGTCGCCCCGTCGGCCGGGACGGGCGCGCCGTCCTCGGCGACGACCTGGAGCTCGACGCCGTGGAACGGGCGGCCCGTCTTGCACTTCCACGCCAGCTGCTGGGAGCGCGGCAGCGCCGCCAGCGCCGGCGGCAGGATGCTGAGCGTCAGGTAGGGGCTGGTCTCCGTCATCCCGTACGTCTGCACGTAGTCG
>JBMHDP010000231.1:0-9733 GCA_049889335.1 Planctomycetota bacterium | reverse complement strand
CTCCTGTCGGAACAGCTGGCGCTGCGAGTCGAGGACCTCCTGGAAGCCGATCAGCCCGTCCTTGTAGAGACCGGTCGCGCGCCGGAGCGCCTCGCGCGCGGCGGGCCCGGCCCGCCCGCCGCCCGCGCCCCGCCCCCGCGGCGCGGGGTAGGGGGGGCTAGCGGGCGCGCCGGCGTTGAGGACCTGCGGGGAGCCGCGGGGGCGGGGGGCGGCGGGCGTGCGCGCGGCCGCGGCCGCGCGCGAGGCCCTGCGGCTGGCGACCGGGCTCTACAAGGACGGGCTGATCGGCTTCCAGGAGGTCCTGGACTCGCAGCGTCAGCTGTTCCGCCAGGAGAGCGCCGTCGCGACCGCGCGCGGCCAGGCGAGCCAGTCGCTGGTGCTGCTCTACCGCGCGCTCGGCGGCGGCTGGGACCCAGCCGAGGTCGAGCAGCCGCCCGCCGCGCCGGCGACGACCGGGAACGACGCGTAGCCGGTGGGCGCCGGCGGGTAGCCTGCGCCGGTGAGCATTCGACGCCCTGCAGCCGAGGCACGCGCGCTGGCGCTGGCCCTCCTCCTCCCGACGTGCGCGGTCGCGCAGGCCGCCGCCGCCGCGCCCGCGACGCGCGTCGTCACGTGGAACGTCCTGCGCGGCTTCCTCGACCGGACGCAGGTCGCGCCCGCGCAGCAGTGGCTGCGCCGCCAGGGCCCCGACGTCGTCGCGCTGCAGGAGGTCAACGGCTTCACGGCGGCCCGGCTCGCCGAGACGTCCGCCGCCTGGGGTCACCCGCACGCGGTCATGGCCAAGGAGTCGGGCTACCCCGTCGCGCTGACGTCGCGGACGCCGATCGAGGTCGTCGAGCGGCGGCTCGAAGGGATGCACCACGGCTACCTGCACGCGCGCACCGCAGGGCTGGACGTGGTCGTCGTGCACCTCCACCCGGGCAGCTGGCGGTTCCGGCGACGGGAGGTCTCCGTGCTGGCGCCGAAGGTCCGCGCGCTGGTCGACGAAGGCCGGCAGGTCGTAGTGCTCGGGGACTTCAACGCGCATCACCCGCTGGACTGCGCGCACCTCGACGGTCAGGCCCCGCTGCTGGCGCGCCGGGCCGACGGGGACAACCTGATCGCGGACCGGACCTTCGACTACGGCGTGCTCGCCCGCTTCGGGGCGGCGGGCGTCGTGGACGCCGCCTACCACGCGCTGGGCGAGCGCGCCGCGCGCGCCGGCACGTTCCCGACGCAGCTGCTGGAGCACGCGCGCGCGCCCGAGCAGCAGCAGGGCTTCCTCGAGCGGATCGACTTCGTGCTGCTGTCGCCGACGGCGCTGGCGCGGCTGGAGCGCGCGGCCCTGCCGCGGGGCGGCGCGCTCGAGGTGGTCTCCGACCACTACCCGGTCGTCGTCGACCTCGCCGCGCGCTGACCCGTCGACGGCGAGGGCGCGGCGGCTATCCTGCAGCGCCATGACCCCCGCCCTGCTCCCCGCGCACCTGCGAGGCCTGCGCGGCCTCGCGGCCGCGGCCCTGCTCGCGTCGCTGCTCCCCGCTCAGCGCGCGCCGGTCGCCTCGCCCGACGCGGCGCTGGCGGCGGCGGCGTGGCGGACCGAGCAGGTCGGCGTCGGCGTGACCCTGAAGCGCGCCCAGCTCACCTCGCTCTACGGCGCCCCCCAGAACCTCTGCGTGCTGCACGCCGCCGCTCCGAGCAAGTCGCTCCGCCTCGGCGTGGCCTGCCTGGACGGTCCGGGCTGCGAGCGCACCTCGAGCATGGCCCGCAGCCGCGGCGCGCTCGCGGCCGTCAACGGCGGCTTCTTCCACGTCAAAACCGAGGTCCCGGTCGGGCTGCTGATCGTCGACGGGCAGCTCCGCTACGAGCAGAACGACAAGGTCACCGCGGCGATCGGGATCGACCGTCGCGGCGGGGTGCACATCGAAGACCGCGCGCCCGGCGGGTGGCCCAAGATGCGGGAGGCGCGCGGCAGCTACCCGGTCGTCCTGCGCAAGGGCAAGCCCGTCGAGAAGCAGGGCTGGGGCGCCGCCGACAAGCGCCACCCGCGCACCGCCGTCGGCCAGACCAAGAAGGGCGAGCTGGTGTTCGTCACCGTGGACGGACGCAGCGAGCAGGCCGCCGGCATGACGCTGCTGGAGCTCGCCCTGGTGATGCGCTGGCTGGGGTGCGAGACCGCCATGAACCTCGACGGCGGCGGCTCGACCACGATGTGGCTGCGCCAGCACGGCGTCGTCAACTGCCCCTCCGACAACCAGCGCTTCGACCACGCGGGCGAGCGACCGGTCACCGACGCGCTGTGTCTCTACGCCGCGATGGTCCTGGAGCAGGACGAGGAGTCCGCGGCGCTGACGCCGGCGGCGGCGTGGCGGAGCCAGGTCGCCCGCCGCGCGGTCGGCGGCGACTGGACGCTCCAGGACGGCGAGGGCGAGGCGACCGCGCGGTTCACGTTCGTCGTCGACGCCGCGGGCACCTACGACCTCGCGATCTGCTGGCCCAAGGTGCGCGGCCGCGCGTGTGACGTCCGCTGGGCGATCGCCGGCGCGGCGTCCGGCACGCTCGGCGCGCGGCGGAAGGCGGAGCGCTGGCAGGACGTCGACGAGGTGACCCTGAAGGCCGGCGAACACGAGCTGGTGCTGCGCCGCGCGGGCCCGGGCGCGTTCGGCGTCGACGCCGTCCGGCTGGTCGAGCGCTGAGGCCACGGCGCGCTTGCCGTTTGCATCGGGGCGCGCGGTGACGGAGAGTCCGGCCATGGAGTGGCAGCTGCCGCCTTCGCTGAAGCCCGACGACGAGGTCGCGGTGATCGTCCCTTCGAGCGCGGTCCGGGACCGCGCCGCGCTCGCGCGCGGGATGGCGCGGCTGCGCGCCTGGGGGCTGTGCCCGAGCATCGTCTGCGAAGGCGAACCCGACCGCGGGCTCACCTGGCCCGAGGGCTCCGAGCTGGCCGCGGACGACGACGCGCGGCGCCGCGCGCTGCACGCGGCGCTGGGCGAGCCGCGCTACCGCGGCGTCTTCTGCGCGCGGGGCGGCTACGGCGCGCCGCGGCTGCTCGCCGACGTCGACTGGAGCCTGCTGGCCGCCGATCCCAAGCCGCTGGTCGGCTACAGCGACGTCACCGCGCTGCTCTGCGGCGCCGCCGTCGGCGCCGGCGTCGCGTCGCTGCACGGGCCGATGGTGGCCACGACCGACGAGATGGACGCAGGCGAGGCGTGCTGGGAGCAGCAGCGCCGGCTGCTGTTCGGCGAGCCGTCCGGGCCGCTGCCCGCCGCCGACGACGCGCGCGCGGTCCGCTGCGGCGTCGCCGAGGGGCCGCTGATCGGCGGAAACCTCGCGGTGCTGCAGGGGCTCGTCGGCACCCCCTGGCTGCCGCCGCTCGACGGCGCGCTGCTGTTCCTCGAGGACATCGGCGAGGCGCCCTACCGCGTCGACCGGATGCTGACCCACCTGCAGCTCGCCGGCGCGCTGGACCGCGTCGCCGGGGTCGTGCTGGGCGACTTCCACGTCGCGGGGACCGCGCTCGCCAGCGCATACGACCCGATGGTGCGCGTGCTCGAAGAGCGGCTCGCGACGCTCGCGGTCCCGGTCGCGCGCGCGTTCCCGTTCGGGCACCGACCCGGGTCGTGGACGCTGCCGTTCGGCGCGCGCGCGCGCCTCGAGGTCCGCGCAGCTGGCGCGACGCTGACGCTGCTGGAGAGCGGCGCGCGATGACGTTCGCGCTGCGCTGCCGGCCCTACACCCTCGAGCTGCGTGAGCGGTTCACGCTCGCGAACAGCTCGCGCACCACCACGCCCACGCTGCTCGTCGAGCTGGAGCGCGACGGCCTCGTCGGCCGCGGCGAGGCCTCCATGCCCCCCTATCTGGGGGAGACCCAGGCCAGCGCGCGGGCGTTCCTCGAGCGCGTCGACCTGTCGCTGCTCGAGGACCCGTTCGCGTCCGAGCCCGCGCTGCGCGCCGTCGACGCCGCAGCGCCCGGGAACACCGCCGCCAAGGCGGCGCTGGACCTCGCGCTGCACGACTGGCAGGGCAAGCGCCTCGGCCAGCCGCACTGGCGCCGCCTCGGGCTCGACCCGTCGGCGACGCCGCCGACGTCGTTCACGATCGGGATCGACGCCCCGGACGCCTCGGCGGCGCGCGCGGCCGAGGCCGCGGCCACGTTCCGCGCCCTCAAGCTGAAGCTCGGCGGCGCGCAGGACCGCGACGTGATCGCCGCGATCCGGCGCGCGACCGACGCGCCGCTGCGGGTCGACGTCAACCAGGGCTGGCGGGACCGGGCGGCAGCGCTCCGCGAGGCCCGCTGGCTCGCCGACCAGGGCGTCGAGCTGCTGGAGCAGCCCATGCCGGCCGCGCAGCGCGAGGACCTCGCCTGGCTGCGCGCGCGCAGCCCGCTGCCCGTGTACGCCGACGAGGGCGCGCAGCGGCTGGCCGACGTGGACGCGGCGCAGGGCGTCTACGACGGCGTCAACGTCAAGCTGATGAAGTGCACCGGCCTCTCCGAAGCGCACGCGATGATCACCGCCGCGCAGCGGCGCGGGCTCCGGGTGATGCTCGGCTGCATGACCGAGAGCTCGTGCGCGATCGCCGCCGCCGCGCAGCTGGCCAGCCTCTGCGAGGTCGTCGACCTGGACGGCGCGCTGCTGGTCCGGAACGACCCGTTCGAGCCGATGCCGTTCGTCGACGGGCGGGTGCTGCCCAACGACGAGCCCGGCCTGGGTGTCGCTCCTCGTCGCGAGTAGCATCACGCCCATGTCGCTCCTCCCCCGCTCCAAGCGCGGCACGGTCGCGCTGCAGCCCGACCTCTACGGCCGGAGCGCGCTCGGCGCGCCGCTCGAGGTGTTCCGGCCCTCGGGCGCGTGCCACGTGCTCGTGTTCGCCGGCATCCACGGCGACGAGCCGGAGTCGACCGCGACGCTCTCGTGGGCGCTGCGCCACCTGCAGGCGCCCCCGCCGCACTGCGCGGTGGTGCTGGCGGCCAACCCCGACGGCCTGCTGCGCGGCACGCGCGCCAACGCTGCGGGCGTCGACCTGAACCGCAACTGGCCCGCGCGCAACTGGAGCCCGGCGCCGGTCTGCCACCGCGTCTTCTCCGAGGACCCGCGCGACATCCAGCTCTCCACCGGCGCGCGCGCGGCCAGCGAGCCCGAGACCGAGGCGCTGATGCGGCTGGTCGAGGAGCTCGCGCCGCACACGATCGTCGCGGTCCACGCGCCGCTCGCCTGCGTCGAGGACCCGCACGGCACGGCGCTCGGGGCGTGGCTGGCCGAGCGCTCCGAGCTGCCGCTGGTCGGCTCGGTCGGCTACGAGACGCCCGGCTCGTTCGGCTCGTGGGCGCCCGAACAGGGACGCCGCGTGATCACCTACGAGCTCCCCGTGGACTCGCTGGAGCAGCACCTCCGCAAGCTCGCGCCCGTCTTCCTCGAGCTGATGCAGCGCACGGACCTCGCCGCGCCGCGCTAGCCGCCCATGGTGCTCAACGTCATCTGGGTCGGCTTCTTCCTGATCGCGTTCGCGGTCGGGCTGTTCAAGCTGCTCGTGCTCGGCGACGTCGACGTGTTCTCGCGCATGATCGCGAGCACGTTCGACATGGCGAAGGCCTCGTTCGACATCTGCCTGAGCCTCGCCGGGGTGCTGACGCTCTGGTTGGGGATCATGCGGGTCGGCGAGAAGGCGGGCGCCGTCGACCTGCTGGCCCGCCTCGTGCGGCCGTTCTTCCGGCGGCTGTTCCCGGACGTGCCGGCCGACCACCCCGTGCACGGCGCGATGATCCTCAACTTCTCCGCCAACATGCTCGGGCTGGACAACGCGGCGACCCCGTTCGGGCTCAAGGCGATGCAGCAGCTGCAGGAGCTGAACGGCGGGCGCGAGACCGCGTCCAACGCGCAGATCATGTTCTTGGTGCTCAACACCTCGGGCCTGACGCTGATCCCCGTGGCGATCCTGGCCTACCGCTCCCAGGCGGGCGCCGCCAACCCGGCCGACGTGTTCCTGCCGATCCTGCTGACGACGTTCTTCTCGACCGTCGCCGGCCTGACGGTCGTCGCTGCGGTGCAGCGGATCCGACTGCTCGACCCCGTGCTGCTCGGCTGGCTCCTCGGCCTCGGCGCGGCCGTCGCCGGCCTGATCACGCTGTTCGTGCAGCTGCCCAAGGAGCAGGTCGAGACGGTCTCGACCCTGATCGCGAACGTGACCCTGTTCTCCGTCATCGCGGGGTTCGTCGGGCTGGCGGCGTTCCGCCGCGTCCAGGCCTACGAGGCGTTCATCGACGGGGCGAAGGAGGGCTTCCAGGTCGTGATCAAGATCCTGCCCTACCTGGTGGCGCTGCTGGTGGCGATCGGGGTCTTCCGGTCCTCGGGCGCGATGGACTACGTCGTCGACGCGGTCCGGCACGTCGCGGGCTGGTTCACCAGCGACACCCGGTTCGTCGACGGGCTGCCGACGGGGCTGATGAAGCCGCTGTCGGGCGGCGGGGCCCGCGCCCTGATGGTCGACACCATGGAGCAGCACGGCGCGGACTCGTTCGCGGGGCGTCTGGCGTGCACGTTCCAGGGCGCGACGGACACCACCTTCTACGTCATCGCCGTCTATTTCGGCTCGGTTGGGGTCCGCCGTACGAGGCACGCGATCCCTTGCGGACTGCTCGCGGACCTCACCGCGATCGTGGCCGGAACGCTGATCGCCTATCTGTTCTTCGGCGAAGCGTAGCGCCCGACCTGTCGGCGCGATCGCACCGCAACTTCAGCGGCAATAGAGCTTTGCAGGCTCCGCTGGCCCGTTCGAACGCGCCGCGCGCGCATCCTCTACGGCCAAATTCCCGTGGCAAGGAGGCTTCGACATAGGATTCGCCTACGGCGTATCCCTATCTCAAAAGTGTATCTTGCTTTACTGACCCCCTGGCAAAGTTACCTGATCTTGCTACGAACATGAGCGGTCACGTCGACCAGCCCGTGTTCGCAATAGCCCGGTCGCATCGGATTCTCGAGACTCCGATCGGCTGTGCGAGCGCGGGTCATCACACCGGGTGCAGGCTGAACAGTCTGCAGCTGTTGAAGCCTCATCCTGAACACCTTGGAAAGAAAATGCTTACCTCTCGCCACATCGCTGTAGCGACGCTTGCCCTGGCCGGCGGCCTGGCCGGTCAGTCGCCTCTGACGACGAACTTCAACTCGAACAACGGCGCCGACGGCATCATGTTCGACGTCCGGAGCATCGTCCCGATCACGATCGACAACTTCGACGTCAACCTCGACTCGGGCACCTGGGACATCGAGATCTACACCACGACCTCGGGCGGCACCCACCGTGGCTTCGAGCAGGACCCCACGGCCTGGACCCTCGTGGCTGCGGCCGCGGACATCACCAGCGCCGGGCCTGACCAGGCCACCGCGCTGCCGTTCACGGCGTCGCTGGACGTGCGCATCGAGTGCGGTGAGCAGCGTGGCTTCTACATCACGACCACGGGCGGCGCGCCGCTCAACTACACGGTCGAGACCGGCGTCGTCGTCGGCGACATCCAGGCCGGCAACGACGACCTCCAGCTGCTCGCGGGCGTCGGCGTCGACTACCTCAACGCGACGGTCTACGGCCTCCCGCTGAGCTCGCGCCAGTTCAACGGCAACATCTACTACACGCCGACCCTGGGCGTCATCTGCGGCGCCACCGCCGACCTCGGCGGCGGCTGCCAGACGGAGTCCGCGTCCGCCTACGAGGTGCACGAAGCGCTGCTGATGGACCTCGCCGGCACGACGCTCACGGCGATCAACAACGGCGACGGCTTCGACGTCTCGAAGAGCACGTCGAACATCGCGCCGATCGGCCCGAACGCCGTCAACTGCAACCTCGGGGACGACGACTCGGTCGACACCGCAACGCTGGGCGGCACGCTCGGTATCCACATCGGCTCGAACGGCTGGGTCGCGCTCGGCCCGGGTAACAGCACCTTCTACGAGCCCGACGTGGGCACGATGCTGAACAACCCGTCGACGGCGATCTACGCCTGGACCGACCTGCAGCCCGCCAGCGCCGGCGGCCTGAACGGGGACATCTGGTACGAGGAGAACGGCTCGGTCGCGACCGTGACGTTCGACGGCGTCGACGGCTGGGGCACCGGCCAGCGCAACACGATCCAGTTCACCTGGGACGTGGCCAACAACAACTGGAGCATCGCCTTCGGCAACCTCAGCCTGAACAACCCGGAGAAGTGGGTGGTCGGCTACTCGCCGAGCACGTCGAACTTCGACAACGGCCCGACGGACCTGTCGTTCGGCGGCTTCTTCCTGGCGGCCCTGGACTACGCCGGTCTCCGCCTCGAGACCAGCCGTCCGGTGATCGGCGGCACCTGGACGCTGAACAGCACCAACCTGGTCAACGCGCTGGGTTCGGCCTTCATGATCGGCAGCTTCCCGCTCGGCGAGCACGGCGAAGGCCTCTCGCTGGCCGGCGTGGGCGCGCCCAAGTGCCGCGCCTTCACGCTCGGCAACCTGGGCACGGTCTTCGGCATCAACTTCGGCGGCCAGGCCTCGTTCCCGATCCCGGTGCCGAACAACCCGGCGCTGATGGGCTCGGCGGTCGTGGCGCAGTCGTTCGCCAAGCAGCCGGTCAACGCCTTCGGCTGGACGTCGTCGAACGGCATCCAGGCGACGGTCGGCTTCTAGACCCTGACCGTCACCACGCCCGGCGCGCGCGGGGCGTCGCGCGCGGCGCGTCCTCGACAGCGGGGGCGCGCCGCGCTGCGTTGGACCGGACGCCTGCCGCGAGTTGCCTCGCGGAGAGGGCGCGCTAGCCTCTCGCCGATGGCGCTCGGCCTGCTGGTTCTGCTGCTGTTCGTGCTAGGCGCCGCCGCCATGATCACGAGGACCGCGCCGGCGCTGCTGGCGCTGCCGGTCATGGGCGTCGCGATCGCCGCCGGCGCGGCGCTGCTGAGCGACGACGTCAGCTGGCTCGACGTCGCCGACGGCGTCGTCTCCGGCGGCGCCGTCATGCTCCACAAGGCGATGGTCGTGACCTTCTTCGGGGGGGCGCTGTCGTTCGTGATGCAGCGCTCCGGCGTGGCCGAGAGCCTGGTCAAGCAGGGCGCCGAGCTGGTCGGCGCCGACCCGCTCGCCGTGGGCGTCTTCGGCCTGCTGCTGGTCGCGCTGCTGTTCACCAGCCTCACCGGCCTCGGCGCCGTGATCATGGTCTCGATGATCGTCCTGCCGATGCTCGCGACGGTCGGGCTGTCCCCCACCGCGGGCGCCGGCATCGTGCTGTTCGGCATGAGCCTCGGCGGCGTCGTCAACCCCGCCAACTGGGTGCTCTACGTCGACACGCTGGGCGTGCCGACGGCGGAGGTGCAGCGGTTTGCGCTGACGCTGTTCGCCGTCGTGACGCTGGCGGGCGCCGCCATGATCGTCACCGAGCTGCTCCTCGGACGCCTCATCCGCTTCGAGCGCCGCACGGTGATCGTGCTGCTGGTGTTTAGCGCCGCGATCGCCGGCGTCGCCGCGCTGTTCGCCGGCGCCGCGCCGAGCGGCGAACCAGCAGGCGAAGCGCCGGGCCCCGCGCTGCGATGGGGGCGCCTGCTCGCGCTCGGCGGCTTCGGGCTGATCGTGCTCCGCGAGGCGGCGTCGATCCTCCGCCGCGCGAGCCGCTGGCGGCACCAGGAGGTGGTCGTGCGCGGCGCCGCCTACCTGATCCCGATCGTGCCCTTGGTCGCGATCCTCTTGTTCGACGTGCCGATCCTCGCGGCCTTCGTGCTCGGCTTCGTCTACGCGATCCTGGTGAC
>JBMHDP010000230.1:0-8448 GCA_049889335.1 Planctomycetota bacterium | reverse complement strand
CGGACAGGGCGCGCACCAGGCGCGGCCACCACCGCGGCTCCTCCAGCGCCGAACAGATCACGGTCGCGGCGTGCTCCGCGGCGGCGACGGCCTTCTCGACCCCCTGGCTCGCCAGCGGGTCGATGGTGGCGGCGCAGTCCCCGAGCAGGAGCGCGCCCCCACCCGGAGCGCGCAGACGCGGGCTGGCGTCGTTGGCCCGCAGCAGCCGCTGCTGGCGCATCCGCCCGGCGGGCCCGCGGGCGCTTGCCGTCAACGCCTCGATCGCGTCCCGGAGGCCGCCGCGGCCGCCGGGGGCGTCGAGCAGGGCTGCCGCCGTCGCCGGGCCGCGCGCCGGCGCGTAGGACCACAGCCAGCCGCCGCGGCACGCTTCGACGACGGCCGTGCCGCGGTCGGCCGCGGCGGGCTCCCCCGTCAGGGTCACCGAGACCGTGCGCGTCGCCCCGCGCGTGTAGCGAG
The DNA here is from genome assembly GCA_049889335.1 of Planctomycetota bacterium. Lineage (GTDB taxonomy): Bacteria > Planctomycetota > UBA1135 > UBA1135 > UBA2386. The sequence goes on along the minus strand of JBMHDP010000230.1, from coordinate 7,992 downwards.
CAAGCCCGGCGACGCCCTGACGGCGCCCCGTCGCATAGGCGACCAGCCGGGCGGTCACCGTCTCATCTCCGAGCCGCCAAGCGCGACCGGCAGGGACGGCCCGCGTGCCTTCGTGGACCACGGCGCCCGCCGCCGCCGCGGCGCGCCGCAGGCTCGCGTCGAAATGGCCGCGACGGAGCAGGAGTCCGGCCTCCGGATCGTCTCGCCACTGCAGCTCGTCTTGCCCCCAGATCGCGCCGTGGCGGAGCGGGTCCGCTTCGACGCCGTCTTCGACGCCGCGCAGCACTCCCAGGCGCTCCCACGTGCTGCGGGTGCTGGCGAGCACGGTCTCGTAGGGGCCGCTGTAGTGCGCGCGGCCGTCGTCGACCAGCGTCACCGCGACGCCTCGTCGCGCCAGGAGCAGCGCGAGCGTGGCGCCGGCCGCGCCGCCGCCGATCACCAGGCAGTCCGTCCGCGTTGGCTCCACGGCCGCAGGCTACGCGGGGCGCGCCTAGTTGGCCACGCCCACTACCCGCTCGGCCTGCTCGGCCAACGCGACCTGCAGGCTGGTGAACCCGGCGTAGTGCACGGTGCGCGCGGGCACCGCCGCGCTGCGCGCGAGCTCGAGGGCCGGCTCGGTCGTCTCGTGACGGTTCCAGTGCAGCAGCAGCAGCAGGTCGACGCCGGCTTGGAGGCGGTCCTGGATCTGCGAGACGGTCTTCTGGGGGGATGTGTAGTTGGTCATCAGCCACTCCGCGTCGAAGCCCCAGCTCGCCGCCAGCGCGTCGAGGCGCGGGTGGTGACGTCGCTGGCGTTCGTTCCCGCCGACCACCAGCACGCGCGGGCGCCGGCCGCGCGCCCCCCGCAGCGCGCCGAACGCGGCCTCGCCGCGGTCCCCGCTGACCGGCGCGTCGTCGTGCAGCTCCAGCAGGCGCTCGATCGCGCGGAGATCGTCAGGGGCGAGCTCGGGGTACGAGCACTGCACTTCCTGCAGCAGGCCGTGCGCTTGCTGCAGCGCGGCCACGTCCTTGCGCGCTTTCAGGGACCGCGCGACGGCGACCTGGAGCGTCGCCCGGTCGAACTCCCGCCCCTCGAGCTCGTCGTAGCAGTGCATCAGCTCGACCTTGATCTCGACGTGGTCGAGCGCCTGGCCGACGAGCTCTTCGTTGAGCAGCAGCTTCTCCAGCTGCTCGAACTTGCCCCGCTGGCCGAGCAGTTCGCGGATCTCGGCGTAGCAGGCGCGCGCCTGGTCGGGCTCCCCCAGCATGTTGTGAGCCGTCAGCACGACGCCCAGGGCCTCGACCCGCTGGTCCAGGTCGACGGCGACCTCCAGCACGCGGCGCGCCGCGTGCAGCGCCGGGGTGGCTTCGCCGAGCGCCTGGTACTCCAGGGCGACGAACAAGAGTTGATCCGGCGTCGAGCCCCGGCCGACGTCGACCGCGTCGAGGAAGCGGAGCGAGAGCCCGCGGTCGAGGCGCTTGAGGGCCTCGTGCACCGAGTAGAAGCTCTCGAGGTCGGGCCGCACGGTGGCGAGCGCCTGCTCCATCAAGCGGAGCGCCCGCGACTGCTCGGCGGGGTCCCCTGCGCTCAGCAGCGACGCCGCGAGGAAGAACCGGGCGCGGTCCCGGAGCGCCACGTCGCGGCCTTCGAGGCGCCGCAGCGACTCGAGGGCCCGGTCGAAGCCGCGGGAGGCCGAGCGCATGTCGCCCGCCTCATAGGCGAACAAGCTGCGCAGGTAGAGCGCTTCGGGGCAGGCTGCGCCGGGATCCTCGTCTGTGTGCAGGAGGCGCGCCAGCACCGCGTCGCGGCCGGGCCGGTCGGCGCGCGGCTGCACGCTCGCGGCGTCATGTTGGCGGAGCTCGCCCAGCGCGGCGATCCGCGCCGCAGCGCTCGCCAGGCGCGGGTGCCCGGTCGCCAGCGACTGGGACCGCTCCGCTGCCTCGACGGCCAACTCCCACTCACTCGCCGCGAGCAGGCGCTCTCCGAGCGCGCGGTGGTAGCTCGCCTGGACGTCGATCGGCAGCCGCTCGAAGCCCGCCATGCCCAGGATCTTTCCCAAGATCGCCGCCGTGCTCTCTTCGTCGTCGACGTCCACGCGCGCCTCGAGGCGGCCCAGTAGATCGGTGACCGCGGCGTCTACGATCGTCTCGATCTCGGTCGACTCGGGCGACGCCGCCAGGTACTGGATGGCGCGCACGGCCAGCGCGAGGTCCCCTGCCCAGAAGAGCGAGCGCACGACGAGCGGCAGCGCGCTGCCGGCGACGTGCGGGTCTGCGAGCAGCTCGAGCAGCAGCTGGGGGTCGGACAGGGTCGCGGCGATCTTCTCCCGGTCGCCGGAGCGGTCGTGGGCGCGGAGCTCGCCGAACAGCCGCCAGCGCCGCGACGGCGCATCGACCGCGCCGGTCGCCGGCTCGATGCCGAGCAGCGCCGCCGCGTAGCCAGCCAGGAAGCTCTGTCCAGGGCGGTCCTCGGCGAGGCCGGCGTAGTCGGCCAGCTGCGCCTGCAGCGCCGGGACCCGGCTGTCGTCCTTCTCGGCGAGGTGGACCTGCTGGAGCAGCAGGCGATCGATCGCGGTCTCCCAACCCATGGGAGTCCCTATCGGGCCGACCTGCGTGAGGCCTGGGCGGCGGCGTCGTCTCGCCCGTGTGATCGCGCTATTCGATCAGGGCGCGCGCATCGACCGGGAGCACCACGGCGAGGCCCGCGAGGCGCGCGTGCATGGACGTCGGCGCGTCGGGGTCGGGCGGCGCGACGCCCGCGAGCAGCAGGTCGCCGACCTCGAGTCGGCCGAGCGCGTCCGGAGACGCCGCCAGCCAGTAGCCGCCGCCGTCGTCGTCCCGCGCGCCGAAGCCGTCGCGGCCGATCTCCTCGATCTGCAGCAGACCGGGCGCGCGCGCGGGCGCTTCGTCGTTGGTCAGCGCGACGCCCGCGTCCTGCAGGCGGTCGAGCTGCTCGAGCAGCGGGCCCTCGCACGCTCGCAGCACCGCGCGCAGGTCCATCTCCTGCGTGACGGTGAGCCAGTCGTAGAACCGGGTCAGCTCGTCGAAGGCCTCGCGGACCTGCGCCGCGCGCTCGTCCGGGGCCGAGCGCAGGTAGACGTGCAGCAGCAGCCGCATGACGTCCTGCGCGGAGATCGCCTCGAGCTGCGTGGTCGGGACGGGCGCGTTGCGTTGTAGCTCCACCCAGAGCTGCAGGGCGCTGGCGTCGGCGTCCGCTGTCCCGGTCTCCCAGTGATACTCCGTCACCAGCGGGGCGAGGTCGCCGGCGTCGACGTCGTCGCCGCCCGCGAGCGCTCCGGACGGGGCTTCGGCGAGCCGCTGCACCAGCGCGGCTGCCGCGTCGGCGTCCTCCTCTTCCTCCTCTGGCTCGATGCCCGCGAGCTGCTCGAGCTGCGAGAAGACCTGCTCGACGTCCTGGCGGTCGCTGAGGCCCTCGTCCAAGGTGCGCACGAGCTTCTCGCCCAGAGTCTCCCCGGGCGGGCCGCCGCGGACGCCCTCCTCGGCCGCACGCTCGGGTGCCCGGCCCGCGTGGTGGGCGTTCCAGATCTCGAGCAAGAGGCGCCGAGCATGGTCGAGGTCGACGTCGGTGTCGAAGGCGAGCTGGTCGAGCAGCGGACCGACGAGCGGACCCGGACGCGGCGCCGCTGCGAGCTGCTGGCTGATGTGCTCCGCCTCGTGCCGACCTCCGGCCCGCTGCAGCAGCTGCTGCAGGTCTGCCTCGAGGTGCTCCAGCGGCGCCAGGGGCTCGGGCGGCGGGCCCGGCAAGACCGCTTCCGCGGTCGCGCCGTGCTGCCGGAGCAGCAGGTGCTCGAGCTCGATCTGCTGCAGCCTCCTGGAGACCTCCAGCTGCTCGAGGTCGCGCAGGACGGCGTCCGCGAGCTCGCGGCCCGGACGCAGCGCGGGTGTCGCGGCCGACGCGGACCAGCGCTCCTGGGCCGCGGGGTAGAGCCGCCCCACCAAGAGGTCGCCGACCTGTAGCGATCGCTTGTCGTCGAGCTCGACGATCTCGCCGCTCTGCACGTCGCGCGCGTTGACGCTGTCCCCGACCGTCTCGACCAAGAACAGTCCGGCGATCGAGTCCTCGAGCTCCTGTGCGCGTTCGGCGTAGGGCGCGACCTGCGCAGGCACGGCGCCGAGGCTCTCGCTCTCCCGCTCGAACAGGAACCACTCCGCGAAGCGGTGCTCGGCGGCGTCGTCTGCCTGCGCGGAGGCGGCGTCTCCGAAGAACTGGCGGCGGGCACGCTGCAGCTCGGCGCGCAGCCGATCGTTCGCCGACAGCGCGCCGGCCAGCTCCGCCACGATCTGGGTGTGTCGGCTGACTTGATCTCTGGTCATCGGGTGGGCGTCGCGGGCGGGTCGGAGCGAAGGGTGTCCGAGGCCGGGCAGAATTGCAAAGGCGCGCCCGCGGTCCTTGACGAGGCGCGACATTCTGCGCGACGCGCGGCACAATCGGGGATCGAGTGACCGGCACCCAGGACCAGCCCTCGCCCACCGCTTGGGAGGCGATCACGGACGCGCTGATGTCCCTCGGCTGGGTCGACCGGACCGCCCTCGGCGTGCTCGTGGTCTTCTTCGCCCTGGGGATCTTCAAGGGCTTCATCTGGCAGGTGAGCCGGGTCGGCATCCTCGTGGCCGCCTACGCTGTGGCCGGGAGATTCGGCCACGACGTCGCCGCGCTCCTCGGCGGCGCGCCCGCGGACGTCGGAGCCCAAGAGGCTGTGGGTTCCCAGAGGGACGCAGGCGCCCCCGTAGAGGCGACCGCCGCCGCCGTCGACCCGGCCCCGGCAGACACGACCGTCTACCTCGCCTACTGCCTGCTGTTCCTGGTTGTGCTGGTCGCGCTCAGCCTCGCGACCATGCTGGTCAAGAAGCTCGCCGACAAGGCGGGCCTGAGCTTCTTCGACCGGCTCGGCGGCGGTGTCCTGGGCGTCGCGACCGGCGGCTGCGTGGTGCTGTTCGGCGTGTTCGTCGTGCAGATGTTCTTCCCGCACGGACAGCTCGCCCTGTCCGCGCGCAGCTCGCACGCGCTGCGCCTTTCGCAGCGCGTCGTCGCGATGCTCGGCGGCGTCGTGCACGACGACCTGCGGTCGGTGCTGGCGCTGCAGCCGCTCGCCTCCGACGACGGATCGCCGCGCGGGACGCCCCGACCCGCGAGCCTCCGCCGCAGCGACCCCGACGGGGCACCGCGGCCGGCGGGCGGCGCGCGCTGAACGCTTGCGCGCCTCGCGTGCTTGGCCCATCCTCAAGACGCGGCATGTGCCGCACCACCTGCTTGGGGGCGTTCGCGTCGTCGAACTGAGATGCACCCCTGGAACCTGATCCGGTTCGCACCGGCGTAGGAAACAGCAGCCCATGACCGACACCGCTCCCCAGCCGGGCCTCGGCCCGCTCTCCGACTCGTTCCCCCGCTCCGACAAGGTCACGGTCGGCGACCTCGACGTCCCCGCCCGGGACATCCGGTTGACCAACGGAGACATGCTCCGGGTCTACGACACGACGGGTCCCCAGGGGTGCGACGTCCGCCTCGGCCTCCCCAAGCGCCGCCAGCCGTGGATCGACGCGCGCACCGCGCGGGGCGACACGAACTTCTCCCAGATGCACTACGCGCGCCGGGGTGAGATCACCGAGGAGATGCGGTTCGTCGCGATCCGGGAGAACGTCGAGCCGGAGTTCGTCCGCAAGGAGATCGCCGAGGGCCGCGCGATCATCCCGGCCAACAAGAACCACCCGGAGATCGAGCCGATGATCATCGGCCGGAACTTCCTGGTGAAGATCAACGCCAACATCGGCAACAGCGCGCTCGGCTCCTCGATCGAGGAGGAGGTCGAGAAGCTGCAGTGGGCGACGCGCTGGGGCGCCGACACGGTCATGGACCTGTCGACCGGGAAGAACATCCACGAGACCCGGGAGTGGATCGTGCGCAACAGCCCGGTGCCGATCGGCACCGTGCCGATCTACCAGGCCTTGGAGCGGGTCGAGGGCAAGGTCGAAGACCTGAACATCGACATGTTCCTCGAGGTGCTCGAGGAGCAGGCCCAGCAGGGCGTCGACTACTTCACCATCCACGCGGGCGTGCTGCTCCGCTACGTGCCGCTGACGGCCGACCGCGTGACCGGCATCGTCTCGCGGGGCGGCTCGATCATGGCCAAGTGGTGCCTGCACCACCACGAAGAGAACTTCCTCTACACCGGCTTCGAGCGCATCTGCGAGCTGATGAAGAAGTACGACGTGTCGTTCTCACTCGGCGACGGCCTGCGGCCCGGCTGCATCAAGGACGCCAACGACGGCGCGCAGTTCGGCGAATTGGAGACGCTCGGGGAGCTGACCAAGATCGCGTGGGAGCACGACGTCCAGGTCATGATCGAGGGGCCGGGCCACGTGCCCATGCACCTGATCAAGGAGAACATGGACAAGCAGCTGAAGGACTGCCACGAGGCGCCCTTCTACACGCTCGGCCCGCTCACCACCGACATCGCGCCCGGCTACGACCACATCACGTCGGCGATCGGCGCGGCGATGATCGGCAGCTACGGTACAGCGATGCTCTGCTACGTGACGCCCAAGGAGCACCTCGGCCTGCCCAACAAGGACGACGTCAAGCAGGGCGTCATCACCTACAAGATCGCCGCGCACGCGGCTGACCTCGCCAAGGGCCACCCGGGCGCGCAGGACCGCGACGACGCGCTCAGCAAGGCGCGGTTCGAGTTCCGCTGGGACGACCAGTTCAACCTCTCGCTCGACCCGGAGACGGCCAAGGCCTACCACGACGAGACGCTCCCGCAGGACGGCGCCAAGGTCGCGCACTTCTGCTCGATGTGCGGGCCGCGGTTCTGCTCGATGAAGATCACCGAGGAGGTCCGCGACTACGCCAAGAAAGGGATGGCGGAGAAGAGCGAGGAGTTCGCCGAGCGCGGCGGCGTGATCCAGTAGCCGCCGCTAGGCGCGCTCGCCGTCGGCGGGCGTCGGCGGCTCGTCGTACGACTCCAGCCGGGGCAGCGTCACCCAGAACATGCTGCCGACGCCGAGCGCGCTCTTGACGCCGACGTCGCCGCCGAGGTTTCGCACGGTGTTCTTCACGATGGACAGGCCCAGGCCCGTCCCGCCCAGCTCTCGCGAGCGCGCGCGGTCGACGCGGTAGAAGCGCTCGAAGATGCGCTCCTGATCGGCTGCAGAGAGGCCGATGCCCGTGTCGGCGACCTCGAGGCGGAGGGAGTCGGAGGTCGGCAGCTTCAGGGTGACAGTCACTGCCCCGCGCTCGGGGGTGTACTTGACCGCGTTGTCGACGAGGTTGCCCGCGGTCTGCCGCAGCGTCTCCCGGTCTGCGACCACCCAGACCGCGCCGTCCGGGAGGTTCGCCTGCAGCTCGAGATCGCGCTTCTCCGCGATCGGGAGGAGGTCGTTCACCGTCTCGCGAAGCACGGCGACCAGGTCCACAGGCACGTCCGCGGACGGGCTCTTGTCGTCGTCGAGCCTCGAGATCGTGAGCAGGTCTTTGACGAGGGTCGCGAGGCGCTCGGCCTGCCGCGCGATCCTCTCGTGGAAGCGAGCCTGCGTCTCCGGCGGCATCTCGGGATCGTCCTGCAGCGTCTCGACGAACCCCTTGATCGCGGTCAGCGGCGTCTTGAGCTCGTGCGACACGTTGGCGACGAAGTCCCGGCGGAGCGACTCGAGCTGCTTGATGCGGCTCTGGTCGTCGATGCCGACCACCGCGCCCAGCGCGCCGAGCGGGCGGATCCGCACCGCCAGCAGCTTCGCTGGATGCGGGGGTTCGTCGAACTCGAGCTCGAGAGACTTGGTGGTCTGCTGCGCGCAACTCTCCCTGACGGCGTCTTCCAGGCGGGCCCAGAGGTCGACTTCGGTGAGCTGTGCGCCCTCGAGCGCGGCCGCGTCCCTGCCGGCCAGCTCCTGCGCCGCCGGGTTGCTGGCGACGATCTTCAGGTGCGGGTCGAGCACGACCAGCGCGTCGCTGGCGCCCGCGAGACCGGCCGCCAGCCGCGCGGCCTGCGAGCGCGTC
>JBMHDP010000229.1:0-6451 GCA_049889335.1 Planctomycetota bacterium | reverse complement strand
GCGCCCCCGGGGGGGGTGGGTCGGGGGGGGTGGGCGCCCGCGGGCGCCGGGCGGGGGGGCCCCCCCGCCCGGGCGGGCGGGGGGGCCGCAGCGCCGGGCCGCGCCGCCGCCCGTCGACCTCGAGGCCTGGCGAGCCCACCTCGCGCCCGCGGCCGACGAGCAGCGCTGGCGCGCGATCCCCTGGCGGCCGAGCCTCGCCAGCGGCCTCGAGGCCGCCGCCCAGGCGCGGCGCCCGCTGCTGCTCTGGCTGATGAACGGCCACCCGCTCGGGTGCACGTGAGGCAACGGCGTCGTGGGCCGACGGTCTGTCTGGTCCGACGAGCGGGTGATCGCTGCGAGCCGGGACTTCGTGCCCGCGGCCGACGAAGTCTGGCGGCTGCAGCGCGACGAGGATCCTGAGTGCCGCTGGTTCCGTGAGACCGTGCGGGGCGCGCCCGACCCGGTCGCCGGGTCGATGCAGGGCACCTACGTCATCACGCCGGGCGGCGCGCTGCTCGGGCGCCTGAACTCCACGGACCCGACGCGGGTCCTGGCGATGCTGGACCGCGCCCTCGCGAAGTGGCGCGCGCTGCCCGCGCCGGCGCGCGCGGCGCGCGCTGCCGACGCCGCGCAGCCCCGCCGGCGCTGGGAGGACAGCTACCCCGAGCGAGGCCTCGTGCTCGAGGGCTTCGCGCGCGACGTCGGCGCGTCGCCCGAGGCTCCGCCGACGCGCCCGGTCAACCGGGACACCGTCTGGTTCGCCGAGCGCGAGCTCGAGGGGCTGGTGCCGGCGCGCGGCGAGGCCGGCGCGGCGCGCGCCGTCGCAGCGGCGCTGACCGAGCGGCTCGCGCGCTTCGTGTTCGTCGACAACGTGCGCGGTCAGACCCTGCCGTTCGCCCGGGACGCCGTGCGCGAGGCGCGGCTGCGCAGCGAGGTCGTCGCGGTCGAGGACGGCCTGTGGACCCTGCAGCTCACGGGCGAGACCACCGCGGACACCGACGGCCGCGACCCGGCGCAGGGCTACTGGAACTCTCCGCGCCCCTGGCCTCGCCGCGTGCACGTGCGCGTCGCCGGCCGCGCGAGCTGGGACCCCGAGGCGCGGCGGTTCCGCCGCTTCGACCTCGTCGCCGTCGGCGCGCGGCGCGGACGGACGACCTTCAACGGACGCAGTCGCGAAGCGGACGGCGGCGAGCACGGCGTCGGCTTCCTGCTCCGGATCGCGCCGGCCGGCGACCGCGTCGCGCCGACGTTCGTCAACCTCTACGACGTGCCCTGGATCAAGACCCCGTAGGCAGCGCGGGGCTGCCGAGGTCGCGGATGCGGTCCGTCGCCGCCACCAGCTGCGCGGTGATCCCGGGCTCGTGCGAGCTGTGGCCGGCGTCGTCGACCACGGCGAACGAGGACTCCGGCCACGCCCGGTGCAGGTCGACCGCCGACTTGATCGGGCAGATGATGTCGTAGCGACCGTGGACCAGGAACGCCGGGATCCGGCGGACGCGGTCGATGTCGCGCAGCAGCCGATCGTCCGGCGTGAAGCGGCAGTTCCGGAAGTAGTGCGCCTCGAGGCGCGCGATCGCCCAGGCGACGTCGGGGTCCTCGAAGTGCGACAGGAAGTCCGGGTTCGAACGCAGGGTGCAGCTGGCGCCTTCGTAGACCGACCAGCGCATCGCCGCGGCGAGCGCGACGTCGCGGTCCGCGGCGTTGAGGCGCTTCCAGTAGGCCTCCAGCAGGTCGCCGCGCTCCTCGGGGTCGACGTGCTCCGAGAACTCGGTCCACCGCTCCGGCTGGATCAGGCGCATGCCGTACAGCCACCAGTCGAGCTCTTCCTGCTGCAGCAGCCAGATCCCGCGCAGCGTCAGCGACCGACAGCGCGTCGGGTGCGCCTGCGCGTAGGCCAAGGACAGCGTGCTCCCCCACGAGCCGCCGAAGACGTGCCAGGACTCGACCCCGAGGTGCTCGCGCAGCTGCTCGTAGTCGGCGATGAGGTGGTCCGTCGTGTTCTCACGCAGCTCCCCCAGCGGCGTGGAGCGCCCGCAGCCGCGCTGGTCGAGGAGCACGACGCGGAAGTGAGCCGGGTCGAAGAAGCGGCGGTCGGTCGGCGTCGCGCCCGCGCCGGGCCCGCCGTGCACGAACAGGATCGGCTCGCCGTCGGGGTCGCCGCACTGCTCCCAGTAGACGGTGTGCAGGGCGTCGACGGCGAGCGCGCCGCGCGCGAACGGCTCGATCTCGGGGTAGAAGTGCGAGTTGGCCACCTGCGGAGCGTAGCCCGACGCCGGGCGGAATGCGGCCGGGCGCGCGTTTTGGTTGCTGCTGTGTAGGGAGCGCCCCATCTACCGTTGCGGCCCCGCCCCGTCCGCTACCATCGTGTCGTGATGAGCCACACCCTCCGCACCCTCGCCGCAGCAGCGCTGATGGCCTCGCTCGCCGCGCAGACGCCGGCGCCGCGCCCCGGCGCCGCGCCCGGCGCGCCGCCGGTGCCGCGCGTCTCGGAAGAACGCCTCCGCGAGATCTTCGCGGGCGACGACCCCGCGAACGTCGCCGAGCTCCGCGCGATGCAGGACCACGTGCAGGCGCTGATCCAGCGCGTGCTCCCGGCCACCGTGTCGCTGCCCGGCGCGAGCGGCGTGCTCGTCGAGCGCGACGGTCGCCCGTTCCTGCTCTGCGCCGCGCACGTGACGCTGGCTGCCGACAAGGAGATCCGCATCCGCATGACCGACGGCCGCCAGCTCGAGGGCACGTCGCGCGGCGCCAACCACCGCAGCGACGTCAGCCTCGTGCGCGTGGACAGCGACCAACCGCTGCCCGCCGTCGAGATCGGCAAGTCGTCCGAGCTCAAGCGGGGCCAGTGGGTCCTGATGCTGGGCCACCCCAGCGGCCGGAAGAAGGGCCGCACCGCGCCGGCGCGGCTCGGACGCGTGCTGCGCGTGCCCGAGACCGGCTACCTGGTCACCGACTGCACGATGCAGGGCGGCGACTCCGGCGGGCCGCTGTTCGACATGCAGGGACGCGTCGTCGGCATCAACAGCCGCATCAGCGGCAACCTCGCCATGAACATGCACGCGCCGGTCGACGCGCTGATGGGCGAGTGGCAGGAGCTGCTCGACGGCAAGGTAACGGAGTCGCGCCGCCGCCGCGGACGGACCCGGCTGGGCTTCGGGGCCCCGCTGACCTACGGCGACGGCTGCCCGGTCTTCGAGGACGTCGCCGAGGACAGCGCCGCCGCCAAGGCGGGCCTGCGCGCAGGGGACCGCCTGTTCGAGATCGACGGCGCCGACATCGAGTCCCGCCGCGACGTGCTGCGGATCCTGCGCGACTTCCGCGCCGGCGACGCCGTCCCGATCGTGGTCGAGCGCGACGGCAAGGGCGTCGAGCTGGAGCTCGAGCTCGTCCGGGAGGAGCCGCGATGAGCCCTCGCACGCCATCGCTGGCGGCGCTGCTCGCCGCGCTCGCCGTCTGCGCGCCCGCGCAGGGCATCCGCAACCTGACGCAGAGCGAGGCCGTGCGCAAGCTCTGGAAGCCGATCGTCGCCGCCGCCAACAAGAGCGTCGTCGAGGTCTGCGTGGACGAGCGCGCGATGGTCCTCGGCACCGTGGTCGGGCCCGACCTGGTGCTGACGAAGCTGAGCGAGATCACCACCGAACCGAAGGACGGCGAGGACGCGCCCGCGCTCTCCGTCGACCTCGGGACGAAGTCGTGGCCGTGCGTCCGGATCGGCGCCGACCGCCCGTCGGACCTCGCGCTCCTGCGCGTCCGCGGCGGCGCCGCGCTCACGCCGGTGCGCTGGAGCGACGCGATACCCGCGCCCGGCGCGTTCCTCGCCAGCGTCGACGGCAGCGAGCACCCGTTCGGCGTCGGCATCCTGGCCGCCGCGCCCTACGTGCACACGGTCCCCCGCGCGTTCCTCGGGATCCGCTTCGCGAACCCGAACGGCGGCGCGGCGGAGATCGCCGAGGCCGTCGAGCACGGCGCCGCGCGCGCGGCGGGGCTGCGAGGCGGCGACGTGATCGTGCGCTTCGCCGACCTCGAGATCGAGGACACCGACCAGCTGCGCGCCGCGATCGTCGCGCGCAAGCCCGGAGACGCGGTCGCGGTCACGGTCCGTCGCGGCGAGGAGACCCGCACGTTCGACGTGGTGCTCGGCACCAACTCGAGCCCCGTCCGCTCCGATCAGGAGTCGGTGTGGGGCGAGCTGAGCGAGGTGCGCAGCGGCTTCCAGCGGGTCCTGCAGCACGACACCGTGCTCAAGCCCGAGGACTGCGGGGGGCCGATCGTCGACCTGAGCGGCCGCGTCGTCGGCGTCAACCTCGCGCGCGCCGGGCGGATCGAGACGCTCGCGATCCCCGCCCGGGAAGCGCAGGCGCTTGTCGAGCGTCTGCGCGAGGGCGCGGCCGAAGCCCCGTCGCCCGAGCGGCGCGGCGGGGGCGAACGCGCGCGGCGCTGAGCGCTGCGCGCTGGCGGATCAGAGCCCCAGGATCGCCTTGCCGGCGTCCGAGCTGACCAGGCCGATCGAGTTCGCCGTGAGGTCGCGCACGACCCACTGGTAGAAGACCTCGAGGCCCTCCAGTGACGCCGAGTTCGGCACGGCCACGGTGTGGCTCGCAGCGCCCGCCGAGTTGGTGAACGCCAGCGCGGTCCCGTCGGCCGAGATCAACAGGTCACAGCCCGGGGCGCCGGGCAGCGGCAGCGGCAGCGGGAGGCCGTTGTAGGTCTGGTCGGTGAGGCCCTGCACCAGGACCGCGAACGCGACCGGCTTGGCGTCGGTGATGTCGACGTCGAAGCTCGAGCCGAGCACCGGTCGGCCGGTGTTACCCATGGCCGGAACGAGGTAGTCCGGAGTGCAGTTGACCACGAACGACGGCCGCAGCACCTGCACGGTCCACGGGCTCGCGTTGTTCGGCCGCGAGTAGGCGACGTTGAACGTGCCGATCGTCAAGTCGGGCAGGTAGACGTCGAGCGCCGACGTGTCGATCCCGATGAAGCACGCGTTGTTCACCGTGACCGGCGACGCGAACGTCGCGCGGTAGAAACCCGGCGCGCCGCCGATCGTGATCGTGGTCGTCGCGACCGGGTTGACGCCCGGCGTGTTGCCGACGTAGAGGCGCGCAGGCACCGTGACGGTCCCGCCGCCCACCGAGGACGTGAACACGTCGAAGCTCTCGATCTGGTGCGTGCCGCTCAGGCTGACGCGGAGCACGACCTCGTCCGCGGTCGTCGCGTTGGTCAGCAGGCCGCCCGCCGCGTTCCACTGCTGGCACGGCGGCGCCGGCACCGGCGTCGAGCCGGCGCAGCCGGCGCCGAACGTCGCGTAGCTCGCGAACGTCACGCTCGAGCCCGTTCCGCCGGTGACCACGAGCCCGTAGTCCGCGTCGACCGCGGCCGTCTCGACGTGGTTGTCGGCGACGATGGACGAGGCGAGGACCTCGACGTTCCAGGTCCCGGGGGTCGGGTTCTGGACGAACACGCACTCGATCGAGTTGACCGTGTCCTCTACGCCGCCGGCCGTCGACCACACGCCGTTCTCGAGGTTGTGGTTGCCCCAGTAGACGACGCCCGTCGGCGAGGTCACGCGCAGCGACAGGTTGTTCACCAGCTGCTGCGCGGCCGCCGGGTTGCCGGCGGGCTCGCTCCAGTTGAGGCACGCCTTGAACGCCGGCTCGCCGGGCCCGACCGCGATCGGGTGCGAGCGTACGACGCCCTGGGTCAGCACGTCGGTCTCGTCGACGAGGAACGTCTTGCCGCGCATGTCCCACATCTTGCGCAGGTCGGGGAAGCCCCAACCCTGGTGCTCACGACGGTTGTCGGCGCTCCCCGCCGAGAACGAGTACTGCGCCGCGCTCACCACCTGCAGGGCCTTGAGCGTCGGGAAGTGCGGCCGGTTCTGGTGCGAGGTGCCGCCCGGGACGCGCAGCGCGTGGCCGAACGCGCCGAAGCCCGGGACGACCTCGTCGGTGAACATCTCGATCGCGATCGTGTTGTGCCCCGCGACGATCGGCGTCGCGCCGGAGGTCCCGCCGAAGTTCGACGTCCAGCTGCCGCTCGAATAGCCGGCGTTGCCGGTGCGGTCGGAGGTGCCGATGCCGTCGTAGTAGGCGCAGAGGGTCGGCTTGATCCGGCCGTCGCTGGCCGGGCCGATCGAGGCGTTGCCCGCCTGCCACGAGTCGTCGGACGCGAAGCTGTTGTTGCCGTGCGCGACGCCGCCGATCGAGAACACGTTCTTCGCCCAGGCCTGCGGGCGCGAGTCCTGGTTGCCCGCGTTCGACTGGCTCTGGGTCCAGGCGAGGTCGTGGTCGAAGACGATGTCGTCCGAGTCCGCCGAGATCGAGGTGTAGTTGAAGGTCCGCGCGTTGCCCCACGACGCGGTCGTGTGGCTGACGTTGTGGATGTTCACGAGGTCGCTGAAGACCTGCCACCGCGAGCCCGAGACCGAGCCGTAGTTCGTGTAGAACTTGCCCGCGTCCGGCGCCATCCCGCG
>JBMHDP010000228.1:0-12749 GCA_049889335.1 Planctomycetota bacterium | reverse complement strand
GTGGAGGTGTTGGGGGCGCTGCTGCGGAGGCTCTCGCGCGTGCCGGACTGGTCGACGGTCGCGCTGGACGTCCGGGGGCGGAGCGTCGAGCTGCTCGTGGAGCGCGCGGCGGCGCCGGACGCGCCGGCGCGGCTGCTCGAGGTCCTGGCGAGGCTGCTGCTCGAGGACGGCGACCGCTCGCGCGGCCTCGCGCTCCTGCGCCGCGTGCTGCGCGTGGCGCCTTCGTCGCGGCTCCGCCTCGAGCTGGTCGAGCAGCTGGAGCAGAGCGGGGACTTCGAGGAGGCCCGACGCGAAGTCGAGCGCTACCTGCTCCACCACCCTGGCGATCCGCGCGCCGCGCGGCTGCTGGACGACCTCCGCGGCCGCTAGCGGGCCTTCGGTCGGCTCAGGCGCGCGTGGCCACGATCGTCAGGTTGTCCTGACCGCCGGCGTCGGGCTGCAGGCCGCGCAGGGCGCGGCGCGCGAGCTGCTCGGTGAACAGCCGCGGCGTCTCGGCGTCCGCGGCGTCGAGGCGCTCGAGCACGTCCGCGAGGTCGCCCAGCCCGAGCGAGCGCTCGGGCGCGCCGTAGCAGCACTCGTCGACGCCGTCGGAGTAGGCCACGATCAGGCTGCCGGGGGGCGCGTCGAACTCGAACTCCTGGGCGCGTCGCGGGTCCAGCGACGCGGGCGCCCACGGCGCGACGTAGCGGTCGTCCTTACGGGAGATCACGGTCGGCTGTGCGCCGCGGCGGAACCGGCTGAGCGTCGAGTCGCCGAAGCTGACGCCGAAGCCGCGGCCGCGGCGCCGGTCGCAGACGGCGAGCAGCAGCGTGCTGGCGCTCGCGTCGGGCGCGCCGTCGCGGCCGGCGAGATGTCGCAGCGAGGCGAGCAGCTCCAGCGGGTCGCTCGGCACGCCGAGCGCCAGCGCCCGCCGTACCAGGGCGTGGCTGGCGCGGTGGCCGTGGTGGCCGTCGGCGACGACCAGCAGCGTGGCCTCGCCCTCGTCGCGGGCGCCGCCGGCGTCCTCGTTGGGGACGGCCAGGTCCGCCTTGAAGATCGCGGCGCCGTACGGACCGTCGCCGCCGGCGCTGATGGCGCCCGCCGTGCGCCCGGCGGCCTGTGCGACCACGTGCACCTCGCCGAACCTGGGGTGGTCTTCGCCGAGCAGCTGGAGCGTCTCGCTCATGTCCTCCTCAAACCGTCGCAGAACCGGGGCGGCAGCGCCAGCGGCGGGCGGGTCGACGAGGTCAGAAGCCGGGCGCGGCGCGCCGCGTTCGCTTGGGCGGCATCGGCAGGATCGCGCGGCGCGACGGGGGGCCCTGCCCGAGGAACTCGGTCGAAGCGCGCAGGTCGCGCAGGTGGCCGTAGAGCCGGAAGCTGACGAGGTTCTTGGCGAGGTAGTCGATCCACGGCATCACCAGCGGGTCCGCCGACTGGCCGAGCAGGCTGTCCAGCTCCATCTCCACGTCGAGGTAGCCGTCGAGCGCGAGCTGGCCCTGGCCGACCGCGGCGAGGATGTCGCTGCGGACCTCGAGCGGGGCGAACCGGAGCTCCTCGTCCGCCAGCCGGAACCCGACGTCGAGCTCGCGGAAGCGCGGCTGGTCGGCGGGCGGCAGCTGCGCGTAGATCGCGGTGAACAGCGGGACCTTGCCGAGGTCGCCGCGCGCGACCTGCAGGCGGCCGGCGGCTTCGGCGCCGACGACGTCGTCGCCGTCGAGCCGGATCAACTGCAGCTCGCCGGTGGCGGCGCCGCGATAGGGCGGGTTGCGCCAGCCGGACGCGCTCAGCAGCGCCGCGACGTCGACGTCCTCGAACCGCAGGTCCGCGGCGAGGCGTCCGTCAGGGGTGGCCGCGTCCGGCAGGTCGTAGCGGAGCCCCGGCGCGGAGGCGCTGCGCACCTCCCCGTCGTGGAGCCTGGCCCGCACCTCGTCGACCCGCAGCTGCTGCGCGTCGGCGACGAAGGTCGCCTCGACGGCCTCGAAGGGCTGGCCGAGCATCGTCAGCGCGCCCCCGCTCAGCGTGCCCGCGAGCTGGCCGCCGCCCGCGACGACGGTGCTCTCGGCGAGCTGCACCTCCCCGCGCAGTCCCTGGAGCTGCAGGCCGTCCCGGGCCGCGCCGAGCAGGACGTCGAGCCCCTGCAGGTTGATCCCGCCGCTGAGCGTCGTCGAGAACGGGCGCGGGTTGCCCTCTCCCGGAACGAGGAAACGGAGGCGCAGCCCCTCGACGTCGGCCCAGCCCCGGAGCTCGCGCTCGAGCACGGCCGTTCGCAGCGGATCGGTGAAGAGGTTGGCGAGGCCGTCGTCGACGGGGAAGTCCTCGGCGTGGACCTCGAACGCGATCTCGGTGCGCGCGTCGCCGGCGCCCAGCTGCCGGACGCGGCCGTTCGCGCAGCGCACGTTCGCGCCGCCCAGCTCGGCCCGCACGTCACGGAAGGTCAGCTCGCCGCGGTGGACGTGCAGCTCGCCGGTCATGTGCTCCGCGGGCCGCGGCAGCATGCGGGCGGCCGAGCGGACGTCGACGAGCTGCACGACCAGCTCGACGTCGCTGGACGCGCCCGGCTGCTTCTGCTCGCGGACGACGAGGTCGACCTGCCCCGCGGGCTGGAGCGAGCGCCACGTCTGCAGGTCGAGGGCCTCGAGCTCGTCCAGGCTCTCGCCGAGCTGCTCGGACAGCGCGAGGTCGCGGACGACGAACGCGAGGTCCCGCACGACCGCCGGCCCCGACTCCAGGTGCCCGAGCAGCGCCAGCTTCGCCGGCGGCGACGCGCCGTCCTCGAGGTCGCCGCGGAGCGCGTCGAAGTCGATGCGCGCCTCGGCGCCGGAGCCTTGCACGAGCACCTCGCCGCGGAGGTGCGTCGCCCGCCAGGGCGCCAGCGGCAGCTGCAGGTCGACGTCCGCGAGCTGGAGCCGTACGTCGTGCTGGATGGGGGCGTCCGGTCGCGGGCGCCAGACCCGCACGGCGCCGGACAGCGCGCCGCGGGGCGCGGTCTCGCGCCACGGCTGGTCGAGCTCCGGGACGACCTGCGCGACCCCGACCCGCAGGTCTTCGTCGACCTGCAGCCGGTCCAGCGTGACGACCGCTTCGAAGCCCTCGCCGGGGCCGTGGTCCTCGCGCAGCGGGATGCGACCCTGCATGGTCAGGCGCCCGGCTCCGTGGCGTCCGCCGAGGTCGAAGCGGGCGTCGGCCTGGCCGACCTGGATCGTGCCGCCGAGGTCCTCGAGCTCGTAGGGGAAGCCTGCCCAGCGCATCGTCGCGCCGCGCGGCGTCACTTCGACCCCGAAGCCGCCCGGCAGCTCGTCGGGCGGTCGGATCACCACGCGGACGTCGGCGCGACCGCTCGGGGCGAGCTTGTCGTAGAGCGCGCCGTCGTCTCGCAGGAGCGTCGCGAGCGCGCCGCGCAAGTCGCCGCGGAACGCGACCCCGCGGCCCTCGATGTCGAGGTGGATCCTGGCGGGGCGTTCGGGGCGGACGTCGAGGTGCCCGGAGAGCTCGACGCGCCCGCCGCCCGCGCCTTCGGAGATGTCGGCCTCGAGGTCGCGCAGCATCAGCATGCGGTCCCGCAGGACCACCTCGCCCCGGCCGTGCTCGAGCGGGAGGGGGAAGCCGATCCGCTCGTCGGGGTCGCCGAAGCCCTGGAACGACATCGCCACGTCGCGCAGGCGGAGGTCCATCTCGGCGTCGCCGCCGGTCACGTGGGGGTCTCGGAGATAGAGCTCCAGGTCCGCGCTGCCTGCGGACGGCCGCAGGGCGTCGACGACCTGTCGGCCGATCCGGAACGAACGCAGCGCGCTGCGCAGGTCGTCGTTCCACACCAGGTCTCGACCGCTCGCCGCGACCTCGACCCCGAGCTCCGCGTCGCCGGTCGTGGTGAGGCCGGTGATCCGGGTCCGCACGTCGATGGCGCCGGCGGCGTCTTCTTGGGCCACCGTGGCCTGGAGGAGACCGTTCGCCGCGGTGTCGAGGAGGACCTGCACGTCGGCGCTCCGCACGATCGGCGGCAGCGTCGGGACGTCGAGCTGGACCTGGTGACAGCGAGCCTCGAGCTCGACGCTGGGCGTGCGGTCCTCGGCGTCGCGCGGCGGGACACGGCAGACGAGGCGCAGGCTCTCGACGTCGCCGGCGAACGCGACGTCGAGCTCGCCGACGCCCGCGAGCTGCGCGAGCTCTGCTGTGACCTGCTCGCTGCAGCGGACCCCGCGGGTGGACAGGGAGATCACGGCGGCGCCCGAGGAGGTGTCGAACTCGCCTGCCAGCGAGAGCTCGGCGGCCGGCCGGAGCAGGCGCAGCGAGCCCGCTACCTGCAGCTTGGTGGCGTCCGCTGTGAACGGAGTCAGCTGGAGGTCGACGTCCACGACCTCGAGCGGCGGCGCGTCGGCGACGGCGTGAAACGTCGCGCGCGCGGACCGGAGCTCGATCACAGGCAGCTCGGCGCCGGAACTCGAGGCGAGCCAGCGGAGCGCCGCAGGCGCCAGCAGCTGCGCGGGCTCCGGCAGCTCGGGCCCGGCCGTCAGCTCGAGCCCTTCGACGACCAGGTGGCGCGGGGCGACGAGCCCGGCGAGCGGGTCGAGCTGCACGTCCACGTAGGCACGCTCGAAGCCCGCCAACGCGCGGTCGGGGTGGCGCGGGTCGGCCACCGTGAGCCCGCGCAGCTCGAACCGTCCTTGCTGCAGCTGCAGCGCCGTGTCGTCCAGTCGAACCGCCGGCAGGATGAGCGATTCGAGCTGTCGACGCACAAAATCCGTCGCTGCGCTCGAGTTTTGTAGCAGCGCCAAAGTCGTCGCGGTGAGCACCACGACGAGGGCGATCGTCGACAGCAGGATGCGGCGCCAGCTCATGCGCCGGCCGACTGTAGCCGAACAAGAACGCCGTCGCGCGGGTTCGTCGCGCGCGTTTGCGATCGCGTCCAAACGGCGGATTCGAGACGGTTTGCGGGGGTTTGGCGCAGACGGCCGAGAAACGGCGCCTAGACCGCCGAGAACAGCGCTTGCGCGGCGCGCGCCGCCGTGAGCGAAAGCCGTACCGCTGGGGTCCGTGCCGCCGCGAAAGGCCACGAACGGCCTCTCAGCGCCGGTTTCGCGGGTGATTTTGGTGTTGACAGCTTGCCGGTCCGAGTCAAACTGCGCGCGAGTTCGCGGGAGGGCGTGGCAACTGGGCCGCGACCGGGCGAACGTCGTTCCTTTAACAGCAGAGAAATCTCATGGCTGCCCGTAAGAAGACCAAGAAGAAGACCGCCAAGCGCGCCGCTGGCCCGGTCGAGCTGATCATCTCCAAGTCGCGTACCAAGGCCGCGGTCAAGAAGTCGAACGTCTCGTCCGAGTTCTACGGCGCGCTCGACAAGACCGTGCGCAAGATGATCGCCGAGGCCGAAGGCCGCGCGATGGCCAACGGCCGCAAGACGCTCCGTCCGCAAGACCTCTAGTCTCCGCGCTCGCACGTCACGAGCCGGAGGGGTGCTGCGATCGCGGCGCCCACGGTCAGCCGGCTCGCCACCGACCCGGACCTCGTCCTCGAGGACCGGGTCGCGTCGGTTTTGGGGCTTCAGCAGAGTCGGGGGCTCCGCGGGATACCGAGGCGTAGGGGACACCGGGAGCTCACGGGAGCCGGCCAGCCGTCCGCGGGCGCGGCCGCTTCGAGCGCGCGCAGCGCGGGTCGTGTTCGACCTACTCTGCGGGTGGCTTCGCCGCGGAGGAGCGCTCGCCGGAGGCTGTCTCGTCCGGCGGCAGGTCCAGGTCGGGCGCGACGCCCAGCGCTTCGAAGGCGTCGAGCTCGCCCGCGAGGAGGCGCTCGCGCATCGCCGCCGAGATCTCTTCGAGCGCGTCGTCGGAGCAGTCCGCGGGGACCTCGGCGGGATCGCCGTAGTGGATACGGACCCGGGCGAAGGGCTTGGGGATCGTCATCCGGTCCCAGCTCCGGAGCCGCCACGCCCGGTCCATCGCGACGGACACCGTCAAGAGCGGCGCGCCGGTCGCGCGGGCGAGCCACGCGGGGCCGATGTTGACCATGTGCCGCGGGCCGCGCGGGCCGTCCGGCGTGATCGTCAGCGCCTTGCCCGCCATGAGCGCTTCGTGCATCTCGCGCATCGCGCGCGCGCCGCGTTTGCTGAGCGAGCCGCGCACGGCCGCGTAGCCGAACTTGTCGAGCGCGCGGTTGGCGAGGCCGCCGTCGTCGCTGGGCGAGACCAGCACGGACAGGCCGCGCCGGCAGTGCCCTCGGATCGGCATCAGCGTCAGCATGCGGCCGTGCCACATGGCGCAGATCCAGCGCTCGTCGCTGTGCAGCAGCGCGCGGCCTGCTTCGCCGGTCTTGGTGACGCGCCACGTCCTGGCGAGCGCCCGCAGGATCCAGGGCGCGAGCGTCTCGATGAGCGCGGCGCCGACCTTGCGACGGAGCTTTCGGAGCCGCGAGGCGCTCTTCTTGTTCCGGCCGCGCGCTTCGCGCTCGGCGCTGCGGGCCGC
Organism: Planctomycetota bacterium; assembly: GCA_049889335.1. Lineage (GTDB taxonomy): Bacteria > Planctomycetota > UBA1135 > UBA1135 > UBA2386. The sequence continues at coordinate 6,315 of JBMHDP010000228.1, read as the reverse complement.
GACCATGTCTCGCCTCGCTCTCCGCTGCGCGCGCGCGTCCATCTTGTCAGCATGGGGGAAGCGCCGCGGGAGATGGCGTGCAATCGCGCGTTTCTGCTACAAAGTCGAGCACGCTCCTCCAGACCTTCGCATGCATTCCAGCTCTCCGGCAGCGGACGCTGCCACGCCTGAACAACTCGCCGCGATCGACGCGGCGATCTCTCGCCACGCCGAGACGCGCGGCGCGTGCCTGCCGATGCTGCACGCGGTCCAGGAAGCGCTCGGCTTCGTGCCCCACGAGGCCGTGCAGCGGATCGCGGACGCGATCAACTGGTCGCGGGCCGACGTGCACGGCGTGCTGACCTACTACCACGACTTCCGCACCCAGCAGCCGGGCCGCCACGTGCTCAAGGTCTGCCGCGCCGAGTCGTGCCAGGCGGTCGGCTGCGAGCAGCTCGAGGAGCACCTGCGGGACCAGCACGGCGTCGCGATGGGGGAGACCTCGGCCGACGGCAAGGTGACGGTGGAGCCCGCCTACTGCCTCGGCAACTGCGCGCTGTCGCCCGCGGTCCTGCTCGATGACAAGGTCTACGGCCGCGTCACGCCGCAGCGCCTCGACGCGCTGCTGGACGGCGTCGAGGAGGCGCAGCAATGAGCGTCAAGGTCTACGTGCCGCGCGACAGCGCCGCGCTGTCGATGGGGGCCGACCAGGTCGCCGAGGCGGTCGTCCAGGAGGCGGGCAGCCGCGGCGTCGACGTGCAGCTGGTCCGCAACGGCTCGCGCGGGATGCTGTGGCTCGAGCCGCTGGTCGAGGTCGAGACCGACAAGGGCCGCGTCGCCTACGGCCCGGTCACGCCCTCAGACGTGAAGGGCCTGTTCGACGCGTCGTTCACCACCGGCGGCGAGCACGCGCTCGGTCACGGCCGCACCGACGACATGCCGTGGATGCAGAAGCAGACGCGGCTGACGTTCGAGCGCGTCGGCGTCACCGACCCGGTCGACTACGACCAGTACGTCGCGACCGGCGGCACCGTCGGCCTGAAGAAGGCGCTGCAGATGGAGCCGTCGGCGATCGTCGAGGAGGTCGTCGACTCCGGCCTGCGCGGCCGCGGCGGCGCGGGCTTCCCCGCCGGCATCAAGTGGCGCACCGTGCTCGGGGCCGACGCCGACCAGAAGTACATCGCGTGCAACGCCGACGAGGGCGACAGCGGCACCTACTCGGACCGGATGTGCATGGAGGGGGACCCCTACCTGCTCATCGAGGGCATGGTGCTCGCCGGCCTCGCCGTCGGCGCGACCGAGGGCTACATCTACCTGCGCAGCGAGTACCCCGACGCGCGCGTCGTGCTGACGACCGCGATCGAGCGGGCCCGCGCCGCGGGCATGCTCGGTCCCGACGTCTTCGGCAGCGGCAAGGCGTTCGAGCTGTTCGTTCGGCTGGGTGCGGGCAGCTACGTCTGCGGTGAAGAGACCGCCATGCTCGAGAGCCTCGAGGGCAAGCGCGGCATCGTGCGGGCCAAGCCGCCGCTGCCAGCGCTCGAGGGTCTGTGGGGCAAGCCGACCGTCGTCAACAACGTGATGACGCTCGCCGCGGTCCCGTGGATCCTGGCGCACGGCGGCGAGGCCTACGCAGCGCACGGCGTCGGCCGGAGCAAGGGCACGATGCCCTACCAGCTGGCCGGCAACATCAAGCACGGCGGCCTGATCGAGGTGCCGTTCGGCGTGACGGTGCGAGAGCTGCTCTACGACTTCGGCGGCGGCTCGTTGAGCGGGCGGCCGATCAAGGCGGTTCAGGTCGGCGGGCCTCTGGGCGCTTATCTGCCCGAGAGCAAGTTCGACGCGGTCGCCGGCTACGAGGAACTGTCCGCGGTGCAGGGCCTGCTCGGCCACGGCGGCCTGGTCGCCTACGACGACTCGACCGACATGAGCAAGATGGCGCGGTACGCGATGGAGTTCTGCGCCGTCGAGTCGTGCGGCAAGTGCACGCCGTGCCGCATCGGCAGCACGCGCGGCGCCGAGGTCATCGATCGCCTGGTCGCCGGCCAAGACCGGAAGAAGCAGGAGGCGCTGCTGCGCGACCTCTGCGACACGATGACGAGCGCGTCTCTGTGCGCGATGGGCGGGTTGACGCCGCTGCCGGTGCTGAGTGCACTGGACCACTTCCCCGAGGACTTCGCGAAGGTCTGAGCTGATGTATTCGAACAAGGTCGTCGACTACGGCACGCCCAAGCGGCAGTCCGAGAACACCGTCACCGTGCACGTCGACGGCAAGCCCGTCTGCGTGCCCGAGGGCACGTCGGTGATGCGCGCCGCCGCCGAGGCCGGCGTCAACGTGCCCAAGCTCTGCGCCACCGACTCGCTCGAGTCGTTCGGCAGCTGCCGGCTGTGCCTCGTCGAGATCGACGGCCGCCGCGGCACGCCCGCGTCGTGCACGACGCCGTGCGAGGACGGCATGCAGGTCACCACGCAGAGCAAGAAGCTCGCGGACCTGCGCCGCGGCGTGATGGAGCTCTACATCAGCGACCACCCGCTGGACTGCCTGACGTGCCCGGCCAACGGCAACTGCGAGCTGCAGGACATGGCGGGCGCGGTCGGCCTGCGCGACGTGCGCTACGGCTACGAGGGCGACAACCACCTGACCCAGGACAAGGACGAGTCGAACCCGTACTTCACGTTCGACCCGACCAAGTGCATCGTCTGCTCGCGCTGCGTGCGCGCCTGCGACGAGATCCAGGGCACCCTGGCGCTGACCGTCGAGGGCCGCGGCTTCGAGTCGAAGATCGCGTCCGGGCCGACGGACTTCATGAACTCCGAGTGCGTGTCGTGCGGCGCCTGCGTGCAGGCGTGCCCGACGTCGACGCTGATGGAGAAGTCGATCGCGGATCATGGGCAGCCCGACCACGCGGTGACCACGACGTGCGCCTACTGCGGCGTCGGCTGCTCGTTCCGGGCCGAGATGCAGGGCAACGAGGTCGTGCGCATGGTGCCGCACAAGGACGGCAAGGCCAACCACGGCCACAGCTGCGTCAAGGGGCGGTTCGCGTGGGGCTACGCGACGCACCCGGACCGCATCCAGCAGCCGATGATCCGCAAGTCGATCCAGGACCCGTGGCGAGAGGTCAGCTGGGAGGAGGCGTTCGCCTACGCCGCCAGCGAGATCCAGCGGATCCAGGCCAAGTACGGCAAGGGCTCGGTCGGCGGCATCACCAGCTCGCGCTGCACCAACGAGGAGACCTTCCTGGTGCAGAAGCTCGTGCGCGCGGGCTTCGGCAACAACAACGTCGACACCTGCGCGCGGGTCTGCCACTCGCCGACCGGCTACGGCCTCAAGTCCACGCTCGGCGAGTCGGCCGGCACGCAGGACTTCGACAGCGTCGAGCACACCGACTGCGTGATCGTGATCGGGGCCAACCCGACGGACGGCCACCCGGTGTTCGCGTCGCGCATGAAGCAGCGCCTGCGTGAGGGTGCTGGTCTGATCGTGATCGACCCGCGCCGCATCGACCTGGTGCGCACCCCGCACGTCGAGGCGGACTACCACCTGCAGCTGCGCCCTGGCGCCAACGTCGCGGTGATGAACGCGCTGGCCCACGTGATCGTGACCGAGGGCCTCGAGGCCACGGACTACATCGCCGAGCGCTGCGAGGCCGATGCCTTTGAGAAGTGGAAGGCGTTCGTCGGCGACGAGCGCAACTCGCCTGAGGCGCTCGAGGAGCACACCGGCGTGCCGCCCGAGCAGATCCGCGGTGCGGCGCGCCTGTTCGCGGCTGCTCCCAACGGCGCGATCTACTACGGCCTCGGCGTCACCGAGCACCACCAGGGCTCGACCGGCGTGATGACGATCGCGAACCTCGCGATGGTCACCGGCAACATCGGCCGGCCGGGCGTCGGCGTGAACCCGCTGCGCGGCCAGAACAACGTGCAGGGCTCGTGCGACATGGGCAGCTTCCCGCACGAGCTGCCGGGTTATCGCCACGTGTCGGACCCCGACGTGCGCGCGCTGTTCCAGGCCAAGTGGGGCGTGGAGATCCAGCCGGAGCCGGGCCTGCGGATCCCGAACATGTTCGACGCCGCGGTCGACGGCTCGTTCAAGGCGATGTACGTGCAGGGCGAGGACATCGCCCAGTCCGACCCGGACACGCAGCACGTGCAGCAGGCGCTCGAGTCGCTCGAGTGCCTGATCGTGCAGGACATCTTCCTGAACGAGACCGCGAAGTACGCGCACGTGATCTTCCCGGGCAGCTCGTTCTTGGAGAAGGACGGCACGTTCACCAACGCCGAGCGCCGCATCAGCCGCGTGCGCAAGGTCATGCCGCCGCTGGCGGGCCTCGCGGACTGGGAGGTCACGGTGCGGTTCGCCGAGGCGCTCGGCTACGACATGCGCTACGAGCACCCGAGCCAGATCATGGACGAGATCGCGGCGCTGACGCCGACGTTCACGGGCGTCAACTACGACAAGCTCGAGCAGCTCGGCAGCATCCAGTGGCCGTGCAACGACCAGGCGCCGACCGGCACGCCCTACATGCACGAGCAGGAGTTCGTGCGCGGCAAGGGCAAGTTCTTCCTCACGGAGTTCTTGGCGACGCCCGAGCGCACCAACAAGAAGTTCCCGCTGATCCTCACGACCGGCCGCATCCTGAGCCAGTACAACGTCGGCGCGCAGACGCGGCGGACGCACAACCAGGAGTGGCACGACGAGGACGTGCTGGAGCTGCACTCGCACGACGCCGAGACCCGCGGCATCGAGCACGGCGATCTGGTCTCGCTGCGGAGCCGAAAGGGCGACACCACGATGCGCGCGGTCGTGACCGACCGCATGCAGCCAGGCGTCGTCTACACGACGTTCCACCACCCAGAGTCGGGCGCCAACGTGGTCACGACCGACAACAGCGACTGGGCGACCAACTGCCCGGAGTACAAGGTCACGGCCGTGCAGGTCGCGCGCGTCGTCGCCGACAAGAGCGAGTGGCAGCAGCGCTACGAGGCCTTCTCCGATCGGCAGGAGGAGCTGGCCAAGCAGGCGTTCGCCAGCGACGGCGAGGAGCAGCCGCGGTGAACGCCGACAAGCTTGACAAGATGGTCCGCCTCACTTGGTCAAAAATTGGCGATTCTCCAAAATCCACTCGGCATCACTTCTGAAAAGGGGGGGGCGCATGCTGTCTCGAATGAAGTCACTGGTGAGGCGATGGCTTAATGGCCTCACTGCATATCGGTCTGTGTTCAGTCGGAAGTATCCGCCAGGACATTTCTATTCGCCCGTGCCGAATCTGGATTGCGCGCTGAAATATCGGCGCGATTTAGACGCGCAAGCACCTGACGCGATTGGTGGTGTCGATCTAAATACTGACTCGCAGTTGAGTGTGCTAGTTGAGCTTGCCAGATGGTGTCGCGAGTTCGACTTTCCAGAGGTGGCAGGTGTTACGAGCAGTCAGAGGTATTGGCGGAATAACGGGTTCTTTCCCGGTGGCGATGGAGTCGTTCTCTTCGGCTTGCTCAGGATGCTGAAGTCGAAAGCAGTGATTGAGGTGGGTAGTGGCTTTTCCTCCGCATTGATGTTGGACATGCGGGATGCGGGCTTGATCCCGGGGGCAAGCTTGAGCTTCATCGATCCGGATTGCGCTAGGCTGCGCTCTTTGCTGCGCGACCGTGACGGCGAGTCGGTGTCGATACTAGAGAAGCGCGTCCAGGACGTTCGTGATGCGGAAATGCCCGCGCTCAGCGCGGGCGACATCTTCTTTATTGACTCTTCTCATGTCGCCTCTGTCGGGAGTGACTTGTGTCACATTGTGTTCGAAATGCTGCCAAAGGTGCCGGTAGGATGCCTTGTTCACGTGCATGATGTTGCGTGGCCATTCGAATACCCGGCGGAATGGTTTAAAGAGGGGCGGGCGTGGAATGAGGCGTATCTGCTTCGGGCCTTCTTGCAGTACAATGATTCATTCGAAGTGTATTTTTGGGGGTCTATGCTCAAGTCGCTCTATCCCAATGAAGTTGAGGCAGCCTTGCCATTGCTCGGCAAGTCGGCAGGGAGCAGTATTTGGTTGAGGCGGGTGAAGTAAGTAGTGTGCAGTCTGCATTTAGAGTGTTGCGGCTGGGTCTGTGAGAAGTTTCTGTCGCTGCGCAAATCGTTTGGGTCTACGCCGCAGCAGGTGCAGTAGCTATGAACGCCGACAAGTTGGTCACGATGGCGAACCAGATCGCCTCCTACTTCCAGAGCGAGCCGGACCGGCAGGAGGCCGTCGCCGGCACCGCCGGCCACATCAAGAAGTTCTGGGAGCCGCGCATGCGCCGCGAGCTGCTGGCCCGCTTCGACGAGCAGGGCCCCGACGGCATGCA
>JBMHDP010000227.1:0-2711 GCA_049889335.1 Planctomycetota bacterium | reverse complement strand
GCGTCCCACTTCCAGCCGATGCGCGCGCCCAGGCCGGCGTCGTAGGCCTCCAGGTCCGCCCGGTCGCGCCAGTAGTCGGAGATGGCCCGCTGGCCCTTCCGGCCCGCGAGGAACAGCTCACGCAGGCGCTGCACGCGGGCGAGGTCGGCGGTCGGCATGCGCCGAGCATGCCCCAGCGGCGGACGCTATTGAACCATGACCCACGCGTTGCCGTCGGCGCCGAGGCCGCCGGTGGCGAGCGTGTCGGCGTCGATGTTCGTCGGCGGCACGCCGACGAGGCCGGCGCCGGCGTCCGGCTCCACGCTGCTGCCGTCGTAGTCGGTCTCCCGCGACTCGAGCAGCATCCCCTGCTGGTTGATGAAGAACGCCCGCTTGCCGCTCTTGCCCTGGACGATGGGCCACGCCACGCAGGTCCAGTAGCGCTGCGAGAGGGTCGCGTCGAACTGCGCCGCGTTGGCCGCGGTGGCCACGACCCCGGTGCCGTCGGCAGCCGGCAGGAACATCCGGAACCGGTAGCCCTTGAGGGTCACGCCGCCGGTCGCGTCGGTGATCGCCGCGGACTTCGACAGCAGGCCGATCGCGAGCGGCGCGCTCGCGCCGCGCACGGGGTCCAGGCCCCCCAGCTCCCGCAGCGTGCCGAACTCGCTGCCGCCGTCGTTGTTCAGGTCGACGATCGAGGTCGTCTGGAACTGGAACTGCGCCGAGGAGATCGCGCGCATCGTCGCGATCGCCGCCGTCTCGTTGGAGACCAGCTTGCTGCTCAGCAAGTTGGGCACGGCGATGCTCGCGATGACCGCGATCAGCGCCGTCACGATCAGCATCTCGATGAGGGTGAAGCCGGACTGGACGCGGGCGCGCGAGGTGTGCATAGGGTTCGTAGCCGGCCGTCGCCGGGCGCTCCTGTATCGGCTCAGCGCCGGGGCCCGGGCGGACCGGTTCTGCCTGGCCCCGATGGCATCGACGCTGCCCGATGGGGAAATGCCCTTAGGCCGCGCCCTGATCGGCCGCGCCCTCAGCCGCGACGAGCTGAGCCGCGACGGCCCGAGCGGCGGCGGCCGACCTCAGCGCTTCTGGCGACGCGGCGCGGCGCCAGCAGCGCCCTTCGCCGCCCCGCCGTCCGCGGCGCGCCGCTTCTCCGCGGCCTCCCGCGCAGCCCGCGCGGCGGCCTCGCGCTCCTCCAGCTGCTGCCGCCAAGGCGCCGCGCGCTCCGGCTGCCCCGCCTCTTCGGCCAGGGCCACCAGCTGCTCCAGGAACTTGGTGTCGGCGGTGTAGGCGAGCGCCTGCTCGCCGGCGACGAGCGCCGCCTGCGCACCTTCGGCGTCGCGCACGAGCCCGAGCACCCGCGGCAGCTCCGAGATCTTCAGCCGACGCTTGGTCAACAGCACCTTCTCGAGCGCGTAGGCGCGCGCGTCGTCGCCCAGCGCGCGCCACAGGGCCGCCAGCTGATGCTCGGCGTCGGCGTAGTCGGCGGCCAGCGACGTCAGCGCGTCGGCGCACGCCTGCGCCGGCTCCTCGAGCCCCGCTTCGGCGAGCTTCACGCCCAGGTCCGCGAGCACCTGCGGGGCGTCGAGCAGGCGGCCCGCACGGTGCCACGCGAGCGCGCGCGCGCTCACTTCCTGCAGCCAGCCCTCCCGGTCGTCGAGCTCCGCGCTGAGCAGGTCGGCGACGATCGGGCGGACCTGGGCCGCGCTGCGGCTCGGTGTCCGGCCGTACGGGTCGGGCTCCTCACCGCAGAGCAGCCGCTCGAGCTCCCGCAGCGCGGCCTCTCGGTCCCCGGCGCGCGCCAAGGCCTTGCACAGCTCACCGACCGTCGGCACCGCCTCCCGGTCGTAGGCGAAGCGGCCGAGCCGCCCGGACCGCAGCCGCTGGATGCTCGCCTGCAGCGAGCGGACCCGTTCGCCCAGCTGATCGGGCGTCAGCAGCTCGGGCCACGCCTTGAGCGCGGCCAGCATCATCGACGCCGACTCGTCCGTCGCGAGCTTGTCGTCGAGCAGCGCGACGGCGGTCCGATCGCCGAGGTCGCCGCCGAGCCGCTTTCGAACGTCCTGGATCACGTCGCCGGGCTTCTCCGCCTGCGTGCGGCGGAGGTAGGCGGGCACGCCGGCCCCGCCGGCCAACACGCCGAGGCGGTACAGGTCCGCCGCCGCGTCCTTGCGGCCCGCCCGCGCGAGCTCGTGCGCGACGTTGCGGAGCCGCGCCTCATCCGGCGTCTCACGGCGCCGCAGCAGGGCGTCGACGACCTCTGCGCGGACCTCGTCCGGCAGCTCGGCGACGGCCAGCGCGGTCAGCAGCTCGACCGCTTCGGAGGTCCCGCCCGCGCCCCCACGCAGGACCGCGAGGAGCGCACCCACGTAGGCAGCGGGGTCGTCGGCGCGCGGCTGGACCGCGAGGACAGGGCCCAGCAGGCTGCGGGAGTCGAGCTGACCGGCGTCCTCCAGCAGGCGCCGCATCCGGCGCGCTTCGGCCGCGGCGAATTCCTTGCCCTGGAGGGAGGCGAGGTCGGCCGCCGAGATGGCGATCTCGACCTGCGGGCGGCCCACCACGATGGGGCGCGCGCGGTCGCTGCCGCGGCCGCGCCAGAGCCGGCGCAGGTCCCGGCGCGCCGCGGCCTCGTCCTCTTGGGCGAGCAGCGCGGCGACCTTCGGGGACGCGCGGCCGGCGCCGGCGCGCCCGCCGATCACCGAGACCAGCTGCGCTGCGATGCCGGCCGA
>JBMHDP010000226.1:0-2507 GCA_049889335.1 Planctomycetota bacterium | reverse complement strand
GCGCCGCCGTGACCAGCGCGCGCGAGCGGGAGAGCCCGCCCTGGATGGGGATGTCGCTCTCTAACGTGAGCGCGATGGGGCGCGCGCTCACGTCGACGCCCGCCGCCGCGAGCGCGCGCGCCGCGACGGTCCAGGCCGCCTCGAACAGGCCCTCGGGCAGCGCGTTCTCGGCGGCCGGCGCGAGCCGCACGGTCGCCGTCATGCCTGCGACGCTGAAGCCGAGGCCGCGGCCGCCGTAGATGTCTGAGGGGTTGCCGAGCAGCCCGACGCGCGCGTGCGCGGTCGCTGTGAGGGAGGTCATCGTTGCGGGCAGGATACCGCGCCGGTCTGCGTCTACACTCGCCGCGATGAAACGCCCGCTCACCGTCGCCGTCGTCGGCACCGGCTTCCTGGCGCGGACGCGCCTGACCTGCTGGCGGAAGGTGCACCACGCCGACGTCGAGACCGTCGCGGTCTCGCGCAGCCGTGACCAGGCCGCGGCGTTCGCACGCGAGCACGGCGCCGACCGCGCGGCGACGATCGACGAGGCGCTGGCCGACCCGGCGGTGACGCTCGTGGACCTGTGCGTGCCGAACCACGCCCACGCGCCGCTGTGCGACCGCGCCGCGGCGGCGGGCAAGCACGTGCTCTGCACCAAGCCGCTGACGGCCTTCTGGGGGCAGGGGCTCGACGCCGACGCCAGCGCTTCGGCGGTGGCCGCGACCGACCGTGGCCGCATGCTGGACGCCGCCGTGGCCGACGCGGACGCCATGGTGGAGGCCTGTGAACGCGCCGGGGTGCAGCTGTTCTACGGCGAGAACTGGATCTTCGCGCCGGCGATCGAGCGCGCCGCGAAGCTCGCCGCTGCGTCCGAAGGCGTCGCGCTGGAGCTACGCGGCTGGGAGAGCCACTCGGGGTCGCACGCCGAGTATGCGCGCGACTGGCGGTTCGCGGGCGGCGGCGCGCTGCTGCGGCTCGGCGCGCACCCGATCGGCACGATGATCTGGTGGAAGCGTCGCGAGGGGCTGCGGCTGCGCGGCGAGCCGACCAACGTGGTCGCGGTGACCGCGGAGGTCGCCGACCTGTCGGCGGCGGTCGGCGACGCGGCGTGCGAGGTGGCCAAGGGTTGGCACCCGGTCGAGAACTGGGGCACGTGCGTGCTGCAGTTCGAGGACGGGACGCGCGGGGTGTGCTACGGCAGCGACAACATGCTCGGCGGGATGCAGAGCCACCTGACGGTGCTGGGCAGCGACCACCGGTTCGAGTGTTCGCTGTCGCCTGTCGACACGCTCAAGTCCTATGCGGTCCGGGACGGCGCGTTCGGCGACGAGTACATGATGGAGAAGCTGCACGGTCAGGCCGGCTGGTCGACGCCGCTGCCGGACGAGCTGTGGTTCTCCGGTCAGCAGGGGCTGCTGCAGTCGGTCGCCGACCACCTCCAGGGCGGTCGGCGCTCCGACGTCGACGGGGACCTCGGCCGCGAAGTCGTGCGCGTCGTCTACGCCTCCTACGTGAGCGCGACCGAGGGGCGGCGCGTGTCGCTGCGCTGACGGCGCCCCGGCTCAGTCCGTTGCCGCGCGGCGAAAGGCCGCGAGGGCCGCGCGCAGCGGGACCCCGTGCGCGACGGGCCAGGGCTTGTCCGGGGCTGCCTCCACCTGCTCGAGCCAGCGGCGCTGCGCTGGGGACAGCCAGCGGCGCGCGCCCGCCGGCCCTCGCCGCAGCGCGGCGTTGACCCGGGTCGCCTGCGGTCGCGTCATCGGCACGAACCGCAGCGGGCTCTTGTGCAGGTAGTACTGCTGCTCTTTGTCCCGGCGCTCCGGCTGCAGCGGGCTCCGCTTCGCGTAGGCCTGCGCGCGGGCGCCGACGGCGCGCCGCGCTGCGTCGAGCTGCGCGTCCGTCGTCGTCCAGACGAACAGGTCGCACTGCGCGGCCGTCGCGACCGCCAGCAAGGACGTGAAGGGCACGCGGTCTCGGTCGTAGGTGACCCGCACGCCTTCGGCGCGCCCGAACCAGAGCGACTCGGTCGCGAGCACGCCGTCGAGGAGGCCGAACTCGGCCTCGCCCTCCCAGAATCACGACATGCCGAAGATCGCCGACTCGACCCGGGACGGCGGGACGTCGCTCGAGGTCGCGAGCAACGCGAGCCAGTCCGGGACCGCGCGGCGGTCGGCTGCGAGCGCGCGCACCATCAGGTCCGCGAGGCCGGCGACCGACCACGCGCGGCGCAGCGGCGCGGTGCGGTCGCGTCGCTCTGGGTCGACGACGCGCACGACCGGGTTGTTCCAGGTGCGTTCGCCGTAGGCGTCGAGGGCCTCACGGTCGCGGTCGCCCTCGGTGTTGTTGTAGACGCACAGCGGCGTGAACAGCGTCTCGATCGCTTCGACGACCAGCGGGTGGCTCAAGACCTGAGCACCGAAGTCTCGACAGGTGCTTCAACCGGGCACCTCCTGGAACAGCGCCAGGACCGGCCGGTCCGACCGGGCGGCGGCGCGCTGCGCGGCGGCCTCGTCGCGCCACCATCGGACCGC
>JBMHDP010000225.1:0-13237 GCA_049889335.1 Planctomycetota bacterium | reverse complement strand
GTAGCGGGGCCGAGACCGCTGTCGTGCGCGCGCTTCGGCCGACTCTCCACATGTTGTCCCCGTCGCGTTCCGTTCGGTCCGCGCACGGCTTCCCTATCCCCTTGAGTCCCCTGAACGAACCGCACGCAGACGCGCCGACCGACGTCGTCGCGATCGACGGTCCGTCGGGCGCGGGGAAGAGCACGATCGCGCGGCGCCTCGCCGAGCGGCTGGGCTTCGGCTTCCTGGACACGGGCGCGATGTATCGGGCGATCACGCGGCACTTCCTCGATCGCGGGGTCGCGCTCGACGCCGCCGGTCCGGACGCCGCCGCGGAGTCGCGCTGCGGCGGGGGGCGGGCCGGGGAGTCGGAGGCCTCCGCGGACCCCGTGCGCGCCGCGCTGGCGGACGCTTCGCTGCGGCTGCAGGCGGGCCGCGTGCTGCTGAACGGCGAAGACGTCACCCAGCGTCTGCGCACGCGCGACGTCGAGGCGAGGGTCTCGGCGGTCGCGGCGATGCCCTGCGTGCGCGCGCGCATGGGCGACCTGCAGCGCGCCGTGGCCCGTCAGGGCCCCGTCGTCGCGGAGGGCCGGGACATGTGCTCGGTGGTCTTCCCGCGGGCACGCTGGAAGATCTACCTGGACGCCGCGCCCGCAGAGCGCGCGCGCCGCCGCTGCGAAGACTTCCGTCGCCGCGGGCGCGCGGTCGTCGAGGAGCAGGTGCTCGCCGAGATCCTCGAGCGGGACCGCCTCGACTCGACGCGGGCGGACGCGCCGCTGCAGCGCGCTGCGGACGCGCTCTACGTCGACTCCACGGGTGTCGACGCCGACGCCGTGCTCGACCGCCTGCTGGGCTACGTGCGCAGCGAAGGAGGGGCGGCCGAGTGAACGCACCCGTCAAGCACGTCGACCGAAACCGGCTGGTCTACGCCGTGTCGCGCGCCGCGATGCTGCTGGTCAGCAAGCTCTGGTTCCGGCTGCGCACCGAGGGCTCCGGGCACATGCCCGCGAGCGGGCCGGTGCTGCTGGTCGGCAACCACGCCAGCTACCTCGACCCGCCGATGATGGGGATGGGCGTGGGCCGTCAGGTGAACTTCCTGGCGCAGGCGGGGCTGGGCTCGTTCGGGCCGCTCCGCTGGTGGCTCCTTCAGGTCGGCGTCACGCTGATCAACCGCGACGCGCCGTCGAAAGAGGCGATGCGCTGGGTCGGGAGCCGTCTCAAGGCAGGCGAGGTCGTCGGGATCTTCCCGGAGGGGACCCGCAGCCGCGACGGCCAGGTCCTGCCGTTCAAGAGCGGCGTCGAGTTCCTGGTGCGGCGCAGCAAGGCGACCGTGGTCCCCGTCGGCATCGACGGCACCTTCGAGGCCTTCCCGCGCAAGGCGTGGTTCCCCCGGCCCCGCAAGGTCACCGTGCGGGTCGGTGAGCCCTGGACGTCCGAGCAGGTGCTCGCCGAGGGCGGCGTCGAGGCGCTGCGCCGGCGGGTCGCCGAGCTCGCGCGCTGCGAGCTCAGCGGCGCTGCGTCGGCGGAGCCGGGCGCTTCGCGGCGGACCTCGTCCAGCGCGAGCGCCGCGCCGGTCGATCCTTCCTCCAGCTTCTCCGAGAACTCCGCGTGCCCGACGGCGCAGCCGTCGGGAGCGCAGAACCAACCCGTCGACGGAGGGGCGTGAGCCGCTCCCGAGACACCCGGCGACCGGACGGTCCGCTCGTCGGAATGTGATCGCCGCGCGGCGTGTCGCTGCGCGGTCCCCTGTTCCTCATTGATTCGTTCCCCGTTTCAATCTCACTCCCCAACCCCCATTCATTGATGACCGGCAAGAGCCTGATCAAGAAGTTCGCCCTGCCCGACGACGAGTTGTCGCGGCTCACCTCCGAAGCGCTCGGTTCCACGACCCTGGACGAGCTCGACAACGCGATCGGTAAGACCGTCAGCGAGCTGGCGCCGCACAAGATCGTCAGCGGCAAGGTGATCAAGGTGCAGGAAGACGGCACCGTGATCGTCGACGTCAACTACAAGGCCGAGGGCCAGATCTCGATCGACGAGTTCCCCGAGCCGCTGGAGGTCCAGCCCGGCGCCGAGGTCGAGTGCCTCGTCGAGGCGATCAACGACGCCGAGGGCTACATCCTGCTCAGCAAGCGGAAGGCCGACCGCATCCGTGGCTGGGAGAACATCATCCAGACCCACCAGGAGGGGGACACGGTCAAGGGGCTCGCGCTGCGCAAGATCAAGGGCGGCCTGCTCGTCGACATCGGCGTCCCGGTCTTCCTGCCGGCGTCGCAGGTCAACATCCGCCGCGCCGGCGACATCGGCGACTGGATCGGCAAGGAGATCGAGGCGCGGATCATCAAGATCGACGAGGAGCGGATGAACATCGTCATCTCGCGCCGCAAGCTGATCGAGGAGGAGCGCGAAGCCAAGAAGGAGGCGCTGCTCAAGGAGCTCGAGGAAGGCCAGATCCGGATGGGCGTGGTCAAGAACATCGCCGACTTCGGCGTGTTCGTCGACCTCGGCGGCATCGACGGTCTGCTGCACATCACCGACATGTCGTGGGGCCGCGTGAACCACCCTTCGGAGATGGTCAAGCTCGACGACGAGGTCGAGGTCAAGGTCCTCAAGATCGACCACGAGCGGGAGCGCATCGCGCTCGGCATGAAGCAGAAGACCGCGTCGCCGTGGGACAACATCGCCGACAAGTACCCGATCGGGCAGCGCATCAACGGTGAGGTCGTCAACCTGATGAGCTACGGCGCGTTCGTGAAGCTCGAGGACGGCGTCGAAGGCCTGGTGCACATCTCTGAGATGTCGTGGACCAAGCGCGTCAACCACCCGAACGAGGTCGTCAAGCAGGGCGACCAGGTCGAGGTCGTCGTGCTCGAGATCGACACCGAGAAGCAGACGATCTCGCTCGGCATGAAGCAGACCGAGGTCAACCCGTGGGACATGGTGGCGGAGAACTACCCGCCGGGCACGGTCATCCGCGGCAAGGTGCGCAACCTGACCAACTACGGCGCGTTCATCGAGCTGCAGGAGGGCATCGACGGCCTGCTGCACATCACGGACATGTCGTGGACCCGCAAGATCACCAACCCGAACGAGGTGGTGAAGAAGGGCGACGAGATCGAGTGCGTGGTGCTCTCGGTCGACCAGGAGAAGAAGCGCATCGCGCTCGGCCTCAAGCAGCTGCAGGCCGACCCGTGGAGCGGCGACATCCCGGCGCGCTACCACATCGGCGACTCGGTGCCCGGCACGGTCACCAAGATCACCAACTTCGGCGTCTTCGTCGAGCTGGAGCAGGGCCTCGAAGGCCTGCTGCACATCTCGGAGCTGGCGGACCACAAGGTCGAGAACCCGGAGGACGTGGTCAAGGTCGGTCAGCGGGTCGAGGTGCGCATCATCAAGATCGACACCGACGAGCGGAAGATCGGCCTGACGCTGATCCAGGCCCACTTCGAGGAAGGCGAGGAAGGCGCCGAAGCTGCGCCGGCCCCCGAGCCGACCCCGGAGCCGGCGCACCCGGCGCTGGGCTCGCTCGCCGACCAGCTCAAGGGCATCGGTCAGCGCGTCAGCGAGCGCGAGGCCGCGGACAAGCCGGCCGACGAGCCGAGCGCCGACGCGAACCCCGAGGCCGACAAGGGCGACGCGTAGTGCGACGTCCGGCGGCGACGACCGGGCCGGTCCGGCGGCGAGCTTGGCTCGCCGCCGTCGGCGCGGTCGCTGCTGCCTGCGTGACCACCTACGAGCCGGTGGAGCCCGCCCCCGGCGACGCGCTGCCGTTCGCGGCGCCCGTCTCGATCCCGCTCGTCGAGCTCGGCGGGCCCGGCAGCAGCCGGGTGCAGCTCGAGTTCTTCGGCGGGATCCTGCGTCGCCTGCAGGACGCCGCGGCCGAGGGCGACGCAGCCCTGATCGACAGCCTGGTCGAGAGCTACGACCTGCCCAACGTGCCCGAAGCGTTCCGCCGCCACCTGGTCGGCTACCGCGCGGTCGCGCGCGGCATCCGCTTCCAGCAGCACGTGCAGCGCGCGGCGTCGCTGCGCGTGCTCCGGCCGGCTCGTGAGGAGGCGGCGCCGGCCTCGGGGGGCGCGTCCGCGCCGCCGCTCGGGCAGCCGCTGCGGCTGGAGCTCGAGCTGCCTCCGATGTCCGACCCGGTGCGGCTCGGCGCGCTCGGGGACGCGGACCCGATCGGCTTCTCGGTAGGGGTGACGGTCGAGGACGAGTTCGTCGACGGCAGCTCGCGCGCGTCCCAGTCCAAGGAGTTCTTGTGGCTGCCCGAGGCCGTCGAGCTCCGCGACGAGAGCCTGCGCCTGCCCGTCGAGGTCGGCGCCGCGGCCGGCGCCGCGGTGCGACGATCGATCGTCGTGCGCGTCGACCTGATGCCGGGCTACGTCACCCTCGACGAGCTGCGCGCGCCGGTCCAGCGCGTGACCGCGGGGGCCATCACCTGCACCCAGTGGCCCGCAGGCTACGAGGTCCTGGCGCAGCAGCCGCTCGCAGGCCTCAAGGCCGCGCTCGCCGACTTCAACCCGAAGAACTACGCCGGCGCCTACCTGAGCGCCCTGCTGGTGCCCGCCGCGAACCGGCGTGAGGCGACGGCGCTGTTGATCGACCAGGTGCGCTTCGGCCGCGCCGACCAGGCGCAGGTCGCGATGGCCGCGCTCCACCGGACCGCGGGCGTCAACATCGCCGTCGGGGACCGCGACGGCTGGCTCAGCTGGTGGCAGAGCCGCCAGTAGCGACGGCGGTCGCTTGCGCGCCCCGAGCCGCGGCAGTACATCCCTTGCGTGCAGTTCCCGCCCGTCGAAGAGCAGTTGGCCGTGATCCGTCGCGGCGTCGTCGACCTCGTCGATGAGGACGATCTGAGGAAGCGCCTCGAGCAGAGCCGCGCCTCCGGGGTCCCGCTGCGGGTGAAGTTCGGGATCGACCCCAGCGCGCCGGACATCCACCTCGGGCACACGGTGCCGCTGCGCAAGCTGCGGGACTTCCAGCGCCTCGGGCACACGCCGATCGTGCTGTGGGGGACCGCCACGGCGATGGTGGGAGACCCCACCGGCAAGAACAAGACGCGGCCGGCGCTCACCCGCGAGGACGTCGAGGCCAACCAGCAGACCTACCGCGATCAGATCGGCGCCGTGCTCGACGTCGACGCGATCGAGGAACGCGAGAACGGCGAGTGGTTCCTCGCTCAGTCCTTCATGGACTGCGTCGGCCTCGCGAGCCGCTACACCGTCGCGCGCATGCTCGAGCGCGACGACTTCACCAAGCGCTACAAGGGCGGCCAGCCGATCAGCGTGCACGAGTTCCTCTACCCGCTGCTGCAGGGCTGGGACTCCGTGGAGCTGAAGGCGGACATCGAGATCGGCGGGACCGAGCAGCTGTTCAACCTGCTGGTGGGGCGCGACC
The DNA here is from genome assembly GCA_049889335.1 of Planctomycetota bacterium. Classification (GTDB taxonomy): domain Bacteria; phylum Planctomycetota; class UBA1135; order UBA1135; family UBA2386. The sequence goes on along the minus strand of JBMHDP010000225.1, from coordinate 7,864 downwards.
TGCAGACGCAGGAGGGGCAGGCGGCCCAGGTCTGCATGACGGTGCCGCTGATCGAGGGGCTCGACGGCAGCCAGAAGATGTCGAAGTCCCTGGGCAACTACGTGGGCGTCACCGAGTCCGCGTCGACGCAGTTCGGCAAGCTCATGAAGGTGCCGAACGAGCTGCTCGAGAAGTACTTCCTGCTGTTGACCGATGTCCCGGAGGACGAGGTCCGCGCGCTGTTGCCCAAGCCGCTCGACGCCAAGTTCGCGCTGGCGGCCGAGATCGTGTCCTGCTACCACGGCGCGGACGCTGCGGCCGCCGCGCGCGCGGAGTACGACCGCGTGCACCGGGAGGGCGGCCTGCCCGACGACCTGCCGCTGTGGAGCCCGGGCGCGGACACGCGCCGGACGGACGCCGGCGGGATCCAGCTGCCGACGGGGCTCGCGGCGTCCAAGCTCTGCGCCTCCAGCAGCGAGGCGCGCCGCCTGATCCAGGGGCGGGGTGTCCGGGTCGACGGTGAGGTGGTCGCGGACGTAAAGGCGGAGTTCGGCCCCGGGGAGTATGTCGTGCAGGTCGGCAAGTCCCGCGCGGCGCGCTGGAAGATCGGCTGAGGGCCTGGCGCGGTCGCCTCGTGCGACGCTCGGCCGCGGTCGCTCACGCGGTCGCGTTCGGAATGCCGATGGTCGTTCCCCCGCGGCCCTCTGGTAACATGCCGTGGACGGCGCCCTGCTCGGGGCGTCGGGGGGTCACGAAACGGCGACAAGGACGGCGGCTCGGCGCAGATGACGGCTACACGGCTCGGAACCTGGAGCGCGGCGCGCGCGTGGGCGTGTGCCCTGGCGTTCGCGGCGCCGGTCTGCGCCGACGCGACGGGCGCAGGGCTCCGCGCGGCAGCCTCTCGGGCTGCCGCGGGTTCTCGGGTCGTCGCGGGTTCTCGGGCTGTCGGAGGGGCGCCGGTCTCACCTCGCTCCCGCGCCCAGGAGCCGAGCGCGCCCGGGTCGAAGCCGCAGGCGCCCGCAGCGCAGGATCCCCTCGACGAGCTGCGCGCCATGCTCTCCCGGCCCGGCCCGGACGGTCGCAGCGACCGGGAAGCAGCCGTGGCCCGGCTGCTCGAGCTGCCGCGCGCCGACGCACACCAGCTGCTGCAGCAGTGGCTGCGCGCGACGGACGACCCCGACGGCGTGCGCGTGACGGTGCTCGAAGGCCTGCAGAGCCACCTGCTCGGCAGCGTCAAGAAGCAGTTCGGGGAGGCCTCTGCGGAGCTGCGTCGTCAGCTGCTGACCGACTACCTGGGCGCCTGCGCGCCGCTGTGGGCGAACGCGCCGGACGTCGACGTCGCGTCCGCCGCGCCCGTGCGCGAGGCTGCGCGGCGGGCGCTCCGGTTGGTGCCGGCGCGCGAGCTCGCGGCCGCCGCGTCGACCTTCCTCGCCGGCGCGGAGCCGGCCGACCGTGCGTGCGCGCTGCGATGCCTCGCGGACATGCAGCAGACGCTGCTGGCGCCGACGATCGCCGCGCAGCTGGAGGCGCCCGAGGCCGTCGTGCGGTCGGCCGCGCAGAAGGCGCTCGCCCTGCTCGTCTATCCCGATGACACGCTGCGCACCAAGGCCGAGTTCGACGCCTGGGCGAAGGAGTTCGGCTCGCGCAGCTATGTCGACCTCGCGCAGCGTTCGGCCCGCCTGGGACCGCGCGCCTTCCAGCAGCTCCGGGACCAGATGGAGCAGATGCGCGTCGACGCCGCCCGCGAGTATGTGGCGGTGCACGTCTCGCGTCGCGCCGACGTCGACTGGGAGGCCGTCCAGGGCCGAACCACCTCCGACGGCCCCGCGGTGCTGGACGCATGCCTCGAGGCCCTGCAGGAGGCGCTCGCGCGGGCGCCTGGCATCGAAGGGGCAGCGGCCGCGCGGCACTCGTTCTTCCGCGCGCTGCTGGAGCGGCTCGCGCAGGTGCCCCAGTCCCAGCAGCCCGACGTGCAGCGCCGCCGCGCGCTCCTGCTCGAGGTCGCCGCCTACCTGATCCGCCCCGAGGAGGCGGAGCGAGCGGGGGAGATCCGGGCGCTGCTCCTCGCCGAGCTCGCGGTCGCGTCGGCCGAGGGGCAGGTGGCGGCGCTCCGCGGGCTGCGGCGCTTCCCGTCCGAGCAGGCGCGTCAGGCGCTGGTCGAGCGCGGCAAGGCGCTGTTCGTCGACCTCGACGCGAACCAGCGGCAGCTCAAGGTCATCCTCGACACGCTCGCGGCGCGGACCGAGCCCCGTTGGGTCGCGCCCGGCCCGGACGCCGCCGACAAGGTCGGCTGGGTCGCGCTGATCGACCAGAGCTGCCGCAGCGCTCCCGAGCGCGACCTGCGAGACCGGGGCCTGCTGCTGGCGCAGACGCTCGACGCGTCGAAGCGCTACGTGCCCGAGGCGTTCGCCGCGCTGCGTGGCCTCGCCGAGGATCCCAAGCTGGACACCAAGTTCCGGTCGACGTGTCTGATCTATCTGGACGCGTGGCGCGCCGAGAAGGGGGTCACCGAGGACTGGCTCGCGGCGCTGCTGCGCGCGCTCTCGGACGAAGAGGCGGGCCTGCGCCGCCAGGCCGCGAGCTCGCTCGCCCGTCTGCGCGAGGTCAACGACCCGCAGCGCGCGGACTGGCTCAAGCAGGCGGTCGACGCGCTGCGCGGCCGACTCGGCGAGGAGCCGGACCAGGCCGTGCTCGGGGCGCTCGTCGACTGCATGCAGGAGCTCGGCCGCGAACCGGGCATGTCGGAGTCTGCGATCGGGGCGCTCCAGCAAGCGCTGCAGGAGCTCGGCGAGCCCGTCGCCAAGGAGCAGGAGTTCCGACTCGATCCGCTGCTGCGGGCGCTGGCGACGATCGCGGCCGGCAACAAGGCGAGCAGCGCCCAGTGGCTGGCTGCTTGTGAACCGCTGCTGGCCTACTCGAAGCGGAAGGGGCTCCGAGTCGTGCTGCAGACCCACAAGGCGAGCGAGCTCGCGAAGGACGTGACGAGCGAGGACGAGGGCGCTGCGGCCCGGGCGCGGCAGGCGATGCGCTACCTGATCGGCGCCGCTGCGCTGCTGCCGCCGCGGACCGACTGGGCGCTCGAGGCCAACCGGGAAGAGGCGCGCCACGTCCGCGCCGCCTTCGGCGCGCTGGACTCAGCGCCCGAGGCCGAGCGTCTGGACGGTCCGGAGCACCGCTTGCTGCGGGCGTCGGTGGACCGCGCGATCGGCAAGGACCAGGACGTCGTCGAGCGGGTCACCAGCTGGCTCGCCGGCGATGCGCCAGGAGCGCCCGCCTACACCGACCGCCTCCGCATGCTCGCGGCCCAGTCCCAGCTGGCATTGAGCAAGCCGGCGGAGGCGCTCGCCTTCGCCAACGCGCGGTCCGCGGCGGCGAAGTCCGAGCCGGAGGCGCTCGCTTTGTCGAGCCAGATCGCCGCGGCGCTGGTCAACGTGGACGCTCTCGGCGCGGAGCGCCTGTTCGAGCAGACGGCGCGCGCGACGGCGACCGACGACCCGCTGTTCCGGGGTCGGCTGCTCGATTGGGTCCGGTGCGCGCTCCGGGTGCCCGACCGCAGCGCCGCGGCCGTGACGGAGGCGAGCAAGCACGCGGCGTTGTTCGAAGCCGCCGACTGTCCCGAGAAACTGCGCGCCGAGTTCCGCCAACTCGTCACCGAGAAGCAGGGGCCGTAGCCTTGTTTCCGCGGCGCGCGCGGCTATCGTGCTCCGCACACCCATCGCGGGGTGGAGCAGCCCGGTAGCTCGTCGGGCTCATAACCCGAAGGTCGCAGGTTCGAATCCTGCCCCCGCTACCACTCAAGAAGGCCCGCAGCGAAAGCTGTGGGCCTTCTTCTTTTTGCTGGCCGTTCTCTCGCCGGCCAGGCTGCGCCCGACTCGACCGCCGATCACGGCGGCGCCGGGCGTCGGACTGCCGCGGCGCGGCCGGCTGAGGCCCGCAGGCATCCGCGCCTGCCCCTTGCCTTGCCGGTGTCGGTCGCTATGCTCGCCGCCCGCACTGCCCCGTGGTGTAATCGGTAGCACAGCAGTTTTTGGTACTGTTGGTTCCTGGTTCAAGTCCAGGCGGGGTAACCAATCGCGCTGGCGACGCCTTCGGGCGTCGCTGGCGCGAGTGCTTTCTTCGCCCCGCGCGCCGAGGCCGTCGTCGGCGCGTCCCGATGACCACGCAGCGTTCCCTCGGCACCCGCGTCCTGCGCACGGCGACGCTCCTCTGCCTGCTGCTGTTCGGCCTCCTCGCGTGTTGCGCGGACGGGCTGTTCTACCACCCGAGCGCGACCGTCTACGCGACGCCCGAGAGCTACGGGCTCACAGGCGTCGAAGAGGTCTCGTTCGCTGCGCCGGGTGGTCCGTCCCTGCACGGTTGGTGGCTGCCCGCGCAAGGTGAGCCGCGGGGCTCCGTGGTCTACTGCCACGGCAACGCGGCCAACCTCACGCTGCACGCGCGCTACGTCGCCTGGCTCCCGGCGCGCGGCTTCAACGTGCTGATCTTCGACTACCGCGGCTACGGCCGCAGCCAAGGGGCCGTGACGAGGGCCGGCACGGTCGAGGACGCGGTCGCCGCGATCGACGTCGCGCTCGCGCGCGACCCTGACCGGGTCGTGGTCTTCGGCCACAGCCTCGGCGGCGCGGTCGGCCTCCGTGCGGCCGCCGAACGCCCGGCCGTGCGCGGCGTGATCGCCGAGTCGACGTTCTCGAACTACCGTGAGATCGCCGCGGCCAAGGTGCCGTGGATCTCCTGGCTCGTGCCGCTGGTCGTCTCGGCGGGCCTCGACCCGGACGCGGTCCTCTCGCGGCTGTCCCCGGCGCCCGTGCTGGTCATCCACGGCGAGCGGGACCACATCGTGCCCGTGGAGGTCGGCGAGCGGCTGTTCGAGCGCGCAAGCGAGCCGAAGGAGATCTGGAAGGTGCCCGAGGCACGCCACATGTCGCCGTGGGCGCTGCGGTCGCGCCGCGACGAGTTCGAGCGGCGCTTCGAGGCCTTCTTCGACCGCGCGCTCGCGTCCGCGCGTCGGCCCGGGTGACCCCGGCGGCGCGCCCGGCGCCCTCAGCCGCCCTTCCGTCCTGACTTCGCGCGGCCAGACTTCGGGGCGCGGTGGCGCCACCGCGCGCTGGGCGTGTGCGCCGCCCGGAAGTATCGGCGCGCGCGCGCGACCTCCTGCGGGTGCTGCGCGCTGACGTCGCGCTGCTCTGCGAGGTCGGTCGTGATCTCATAGAGCTCGATCGGCGCCTCGGGGTCCCTGGCGAGGTTGTTGCGCACGGCCTTCCACGGGCCGAAGCGCAGCGCGCGCTTGCCGCCCTGCTCGTAGAACTCCCAGTAGAGATACTCGTGGAGCTGTTGGCCGCGCTCCCCGCGCAGCGTCGGGGCCATCGAGAGGCCGTCGACGCCGCCGGGCACCTCGGCGCCCGCGAGCTCGCACAGGGTCGGCAGCAGGTCCCAGTGCGCGCTGATCAGGTCGCTGGTCGCCCCGGCCTCGACCGCGCCGGGCCAGCGCGCGAGCAGGGGCACGCGGATGCCGCCGTCGTAGAGGCTGCGCTTGGTGCCCTGGAACGGTCCGTTGCTGTCCCAGAACTTCGGGTCGTGGCCGCCCTCGTGGTGGGGGCCGTTGTCGGAGCTGAGCATCACCAGGGTGTCCTGCGCGATGTCCAGCTCGTCCAGCAGCGTCAGCAGCCTGCCGACGTCGTCGTCCAGCTTCGTCATCATCGCCGCGAAGCCGGCGATCGGGTTCTGCACGCGGGTCTGACGGGCGTCGCCGCTGTACTTGCCGACCTTGTCGTCGAACTGCGGGTAGCGCTCGCGGAACCGCTGATGGTACTCCTCGGGGGCCTGCATCGCCGCGTGGGGGATGATCACGGGCAGGTAGCAGAAGAACGGTCCGTCGCGGTGGTCGCGCACGAACTGGAGCGCGTCGTCCATGTAGACGTCGTGCGCGTAGCGCCCCCGGTCCAGCTGGAGCTTCTCGCCGTCCCGCCACAGCCAGCGCGGGTAGTAGTCGTGCGCGAACGCCTGGTTGTAGAACCCCGTGAAGTGGTCGAAGCCCAGCGCGAGCGCGTCGCTGGAGCTGCCGGGTCCGCCGATGCCCCACTTCCCGAACGCGCCGGTGGCGTAGCCGCGCGCCTGGAGCAGCGCGGCGACCGTCGTCGCGCCTGCGCCGAGCGGGGGGACCTGTTCGGGCTCGTCCGGGGCGCGGCCGTTGCCGCGGATCGGCGTGTGGCCCGTGTGCTGGCCGGTCATCAGGCAGCTGCGCGTCGGCGCGCAGACCGTGCTTCCCGCGTAGTGCTGGGTGAAGCGCATGCCCTCGGCTGCCAGCCGGTCCATGTTGGGGGTCGCGAGCTTCTGCTGGCCGTAGCAGCCGAGGTCGCCCCAGCCGGCGTCGTCCAGCAGGATGTAGACCACGTTCGGCGGTCGCTGCGCTGCTGCGCTGGCGGCGGCAGCGAGCGCGGCGAGCGCCGCGGAGAGCGCGCAGCGGGCGGTGAGGTTCGTCACGCGGGGAGCACCTTCATAAGGAAGCGGTCGGTCATGCCGGCGATGTAGTCACAGATGGTCCGCTCGCGCCCGTCGCGGTCGATGCGCGCGCGGCGTCGGTCGCTCAGCGAAGACGGGTCCTGGCACAGCGTGTCGAAGACCTCCTGGATCCGCGTCGCGCCCTGCTCCATCACCGCCAGCACCCTCGGCGCGCGGTAGAACCGCTCGCGCAGGAAGGTGAGCAGCTCGTGCGCCATGCCGACGACGGCGTCGCTGTGGCGCATGCGCGGCAGCGGCCCGCCGACCGGCGCGCTGGCGAGCGCGGCGTCGCAGGTCGTGACCAGGTCGTGGATCAGCAGGGAGGTGACCTCGCTCACGACGTGCTGGCGGTTGTCGCGGCCGCATGCGTCTCGCGCGGCCTGCCAGAGCTGGAGCTCGGCGGCCTCGGCCTCCGCGAAGAGGCCGGCGCGGAGCCCGTCGTCGAGGTCGTGGCTCAGATACGCGATCTTGTCGCAGAGGTCGACGAGGTGCGCCTCCACGGGCACGGCGTCCTGCGGCAGCAGGTCCCGGCTGATCGGAAACCCGTCGGGCACGCGGCCCTTGAGGAGGCTCTTGCGCAGGGCGAGCGTCAGGTTCAGTCCGAGGCCGTGGCCGTAGCGGTCCTCCAGCTGGTCCACCGTGCGCACGCCTTGCGCGTTGTGCCGGAAGCCGCCGTGGGCCGCCATCTTCTCGTGCAGCGCCTCTTCGCCGACGTGGCCGAACGGCGGGTGGCCGAGGTCGTGCGCCAGCGCGATCGCTTCGCACAGCTCTTCGTTGCACCGCAGCGCGCGGGCGACGCCGCGGGACATCTGGGCGACCTCCAGGGAGTGCGTCATCCGGCTCCGGAAGTGGTCGCCCTCGAACGCGGCGATCACCTGGGTCTTGTGCTGGAGCCGTCGGAACGCCGTCGCGTGCACGATGCGATCCCGGTCACGCTGGAACACCGTGCGCAGCGGGTCCTCCGGCTCGACGAGCCGCCGGCCGCCGGAGCTCCGGCTCTGTGTCGCCCACGGGCTCAGCGAGTGCAGCTCGCGGTCTTCGTGGTCCTCGCGCCGTAACCACACCATCGTGCGCAAGGTCCCACACCGCGGGGGGGGCGGCAATGGCGAAGCCAGGAAGTGCCCGCCGCGCGGCGGCGTGCGGGTGGGGGTTGGCGAACCCGCCGCGCGCGGACAAGCTGTGCCGTCGGAGCCCTCCTCACGATGCCCGCTGTCGTCACGTCTGTCCTGCTCGTCGCCACGCTCGCGGCGGCGCCAGATCGCGCCGGCCCTGGCTACCTCGGGGTCAGCGTGCGCGCGGCCGCGGGCGGGTTGCAGGTGCTGCGGGTCGTCGCGGGCGGGCCGTGCGCGGCCGCCGGCGTGCGCGCGGGGGACGTCCTCACCGCGCT
>JBMHDP010000224.1:0-4975 GCA_049889335.1 Planctomycetota bacterium | reverse complement strand
GTCGGACACGACGCGGTCCCGGTACGAGTAGCGGGTCGCGAGCAGCTGCCGCAGGCGCTCGAACGCGTCCAGGTTGCGCTGCTGCTGCTCAGGCCAGGGCCGCAGCTGCGCCGGGAAGGTCGTGAAGCTCCAGCGCGTCGGCGTGAGCGTCGCCCCCTCCTTGCTGCGGATCTTGCGTCCCGACGAGCAGTTGAGGCTGAGGTTGTACTCGTGGTCGGGCTTCAGCTGGACGGGGATCACCAGCGTCCGGTCGCCCCGCCACTGGGGCCGGCCCTGGATCTTGGGGAAGTCCGGTCCGCCGCCGCAGACCGAGTAGCCGCCGCGGAACATGTCGCGGTCGAAGGTGACCACCAGCTCGGTCGCCGCGGGGTCCAGCGCGCCGCCGTCCCGAGGCTTCATCGAGACGACCTTGGGCGGCGTCAGCGCCGGCGGCTCTTCCTGCGCCGCGCTGGCAGCGCAGAGACAGAACAACGGGAGCGATGCTCGCAGCATGCGCGCAAGATACGCGAAGCGCCGCGAAATTCACCCTTACTGCGATGGGGGGCTGCCGCTGGCAGCCCCGCTCCGAGCGGTCACGAGGACCGCAGGCTCGAACCGAAGATCAGTTGCCGAGGACGGCAGCCGACGCGTTCGAGAACACGAAGCCCAGCGAGTTGGCCGCGAAGTCGATGACCGCAGCCTGCTGGTAGAACCCGAAGCACTGCAGCGTCGGGTTGTTCGGGATCGGGATGCTCACCGTGTTGGCGCCCGGGTTGGCCAGGACCAGCGCGGTCAGCTCACCCGTCGTCGCCAGCTCACAGCCCTGGGCGCCGATGACGCCGAGGTCGAGCGGCAGCGGCAGGCCGTTGAACGTGTCCTTGTCGAGGCCGTAGACCATCAGGACGCCGGCCAGCGCCTGCAGGCCGGAGTCGACCTCGAGGTCGTAGGAGCCGCCCAGGACCGGGTCGCTGACCGGCGCGAGGGTCGGGATCACGCCCGCCGAGTTGGGGCAGCCGGTGCCGTAGACGCCGGCGGCGGAGTTGCCCGAGAACGAGCAGACCTCGTAGGAGATCCGGCCGTTCCACAGACGCGGCTGGAAGGCGCAGGGGCCGAGCAGCGTCACCGACGAGCAGCCGACGCCGTTCGGGTGGATCGTGATGTCCCCGTTGCCGTAGGGCGCGTTGCCGGGCCCGTTGGTGTAGGACACCTGCATCGTGCCGCCGGCCTGGTCGGCCTGGTAGAACGCCACGCCGTAGTCACCGGCCGGCAGGTAGAAGCTGCGGTTCAGCGTGACCGAGGCGAGCTCGGGCGCGCCGACCGTGCCGAGACCTTGGAAGGTGACGGAACCGGAGCCCGCGAGGACCCACTCGGCCGGGTTGCCTTCCTTGCCCACGTGCGTGTTCGGCGTGATGAACATCTGGACGTCCGCCGTGCCGGCGAAGCCGTAGACGCCACACTGGAGACCCGTGATCTTCACACCCTCAGGGTTGTTGATCTGCATGTCCCAGTAGGTGCCGACCCAGGTGCTGCTGGACGTGCCGTTGCCGCCGCCGGTCGGGCCCTCGGCGACGCCGTAGCCGGTGACCGTGACGTTGCGGACGAGGGTGTCCGAGAAGCAGCCGCCCTGGCCGGTGACCGTGAGCGTGCAGTTCGGCAGGTTCAGGATCGGGTTGAGCGTCGGGTCGAAGTAGACCGGGCTCTGGTTCGTGTCGTCGACGGTGCCGTCGCCGTCGAAGTCCCACGCCCACGAGGTCGGGGTCGGGGTCGACAGGTCCGTGAACTGCCACAGGCCCGTGCCCGGCGCGAGCTCGGCGACCGAGAAGTCGGCGACGACCTGGTCGACGTTGACCGCGCCGACGACCGTCGTGGTCGAGGCGGGGTGCGTGGCGTCGGTGACCGTCAGCGTGACGTCGTAGGAGCCGCACACGCCGTAGACCCAGGTGGCCGTCGGGGTGGTGGCGTCCGGGTTGCCGTCACCGTCGAAGTCCCAGGCCCACGACGTGACGCCGTTCGGGTCGCTGGTGAACGACGTGTCGGTGAACGTGACCGTCAGCGGCGAGGCGCCGGTGGCCGGGTTCGCGTCGAAGCTGGCGAACAGGCCCGACGGCGGGGTCGTGTAGATGAACGAGCGGCCGATCGAGCCGTTGATGCTGTTGAAGGTTCCCGCGGCGGCGTAGCCGGGGTCCCCGATGTCCCACTGGACACCCGCGCGGAAGAGCGTGGTCGACTGGCCCTCGACCGGCGTCGCGTAGGTGCCGCCGCCAGCGCCGTAGCTGTTGTGCGCCGAGAAGTTGCCGGTCGCCGTCGGCGACCAGTTGGCGATGACCTCGACGAGGTCCCCGGTGAAGACCTGGATCGGGCCCGGCGGGGTCATCAGCGCGTTGCCGTTGGTGCCCGGCGCCGTGCCGACGCTGTAGAAGACCTCGGTGCCGTTCACGCTGACGCGCACGCTGCCCGTATCGCCGGCCTGGTAGGCCGTCGCGTCCAGCTCGGTGTCCTGGATGAAGAAGTCGCTCAGCGCGGTGAAGCTGTAGCCGCGGCTAAAGCCGTTGTAGACGACGGAGGGGACAGGCGGCGTGACCGGCGTGCCGGTCTGCGCGAGCGCCGAAGCGGTCAGGGCAGCAACCGCGACGGCCATTTGGCAGAGATTCTTGGACATGGTGCTTACGTTTCCGACTAGGAGAGACGAGGAGCCCACCGAACGAAGGTGCACTCGCCCAAAAGGATGCTCCAGGGAATCCTCTCGGTCAACCAAACGAACCGAGCCAAAGCGGCCGACCTTACTGTCAGGCGGATACTTACGCGGAGAGGCCGCCGCGAAGCCGCGGTGCCATGGGCGCCGCCGGACGAGACCGGAATCGGTGACGAGATCCGGGAACCTAGGTGGAAATCCTGAGATTTATTTCGGTTCGCCGAAGGTGAATCGGCGAGGTGCGAGGCAACGCAACCGCGAAGGGCCGACCTGCGGGGCGCGGCGCCGAGCTCGCCCGGCGCCCGCGGCGGAGCTCTTTTTTTTGCACGCGAACGCGAAAGCAGATCGCGCGCGCGCGCGCATCGGCGCAGCCCGGCTCGCCCAAGCGACGCGCAGCTGGCGGTGGAGGTCTTCTCTTCTCCTGCCGAAGTCTCCGCGCGGCGGCGTCGCGCGATCGTCCCGCCTTCCGCCCAGGTCCGCCCAGGATTTCTCGTCCTGCGCGGGCGCGCGGAGCCGGTATGACGTCTCGCCGCCTTGCACGCCCCCGCCCCGACTCTCGCCGCCCCGCTGCGCGCGCGCCGCGTAATCGCGCTGTGGTGGCCGCTCGCGGCCAGCTGGCTGCTGATGGGCGCGGAGATGCCGATGCTCACGGCCGCCATGACCCGCATGCCGGGCGGCGAACCACACCTCGCGGCGATCGGGGCGCTGGTCTACCCGCTCTCGATCTTGATCGAAGCGCCGATCATCATGCTGCTGACCGCGTCGACCGCGCTGGTCACCGACCTCGCGACGCACGGGAGGCTGCTCCGGTTCGCTCACGGGACCTCGGCCCTGCTCACCGGCGTGCACGCCCTGGTGGCCTTCACGCCGCTGTTCGACGGGCTGGTGCTAGACCTGATCGGCGCCCCGCCGGAGACGCTCGAGCCGGCGCGCCTCGGCATGCAGCTGATGACGCCGTGGACCTGGGCCATCGGCTACCGGCGGTTCCAGCAGGGCGTGCTGATCCGCTGCGGCCGCTCCGACCTCGTGGGCGTCGGCACCGTCATCCGCCTGACGGCCAACCTGCTGGTCCTGCTCGCGGGCCTCTGGGTCGCAACGTGGCCCGGCGTCGCGGTCGGCGCCTCGGCGATCTCCTGCGGGGTGCTGGCCGAGGCCGCCTGGGCCGGCTGGGCGTTCCGGCGCGCCGCGCGGCCGCTGCTGCCCACAGCGCCGCCAGGCCCCGCGCTGCGCTGGGGCGCGTTCGCGCGCTTCTACGCGCCGCTCGCGTTCACGCCGATCATCACGATCGTCATCCAGCCGCTGGGCTCGTGGGCCATGAGCAAGATGCACGCGCCGCTGCAGTCGCTCGCGGCGTGGCCCGCGGTCTACGGGATCGTGTTCCTCTCGCGCAGCGCAGGCTTCGCCTACAACGAGGTCGTCGTCGCCCTCGCCGGGGAGCCCGGCGGGCCCGCGGTCCTGCGGCGGTGCGGCGTCGGGATCGCCGCGGCCACCACCGCGGCGCTCGCGCTGCTCTCGTTCACCCCGCTGGGCGCGCTCTGGTTCGACCAGGTCAGCGGCCTCCCCGCGGACCTCGTCGCGCTGTCGCGGGACGCGCTGCCGCTCGCGCTCGCGATGCCCGGCTACGCGGTCGCGCAGAACTACCTGCAGGGCCGAATGGTGCACGCCAAGCGCACGCGGCCGATCACCGAGGCGGTCCTGCTCTATCTCGTCGTCTGCTCGCTGTGTCTGCTGGCCGGCATGCGCTGGATGGCCGACCGGCCGGGGATCGAAGTGACCCTGCTGGCGTTCAACGTCGCCGGCTTCGCCCAGACCTGGTGGCTGTGGCGCGGCCTGCGCGCGATGCGCTGACGCGGCGCGGCCTCGGCCCCACGCCAGGAAACGCGCTGGCGCGCGGCGGCACCGCTTTCATGATGCAGCGCGCATGTCGGATCACACCGAGCTCGGCTCCTGGGTCGTCGTGCACCTCGGCGGCCGCGTGGTGCGCGCGGAAGAGGTCCAAGAGCTCTGGTCCGGCTACGGCGCGCTGCTGCGGTTCACGCTGAGCGACGCCGCGGCCCCAAGCGCCGTGGTCAAGCACGTCACGCCGCCCGACGTGGTCCGGCACCCGCGCGGCTGGCACGGCGACGCCAGCCACCGCCGCAAGGTGCGCTCCTACGAGGTGGAGCGCGCGTTCTACGCGCAGCAGCCAGCAGATCCGCGCTGCCGCACCGCGCGCTGCCACCAGGCGGAGCGCCGCGGCGACGGGCTCCGGCTGCTGCTCGAAGACCTCGACGCGTCCGGCTACGGCGGCCGCCGCGAGGCGCG
>JBMHDP010000223.1:0-2935 GCA_049889335.1 Planctomycetota bacterium | reverse complement strand
CGGCGAGGCCGACCGCGGACCGGCCGCTTCGGACCGGCGCGGCGAGCGCAGCGATCACCCGACGCGCGCGCGCCGAGACCTGACGCGGCCGGAGCCGCTCGAGAACAGAGGTCATCGTCGGCTCCCTAGACCTCGGGCGAGATCGGCTGCGCCAGGAAGTCCGCGATGCTCGCGATCGCCTCGCGGCCGACCAACGGCTCTAGCGGCGCGAGGTGCTGCGCGAGCACCGCGGCGCGGTACATCAGCCCGTCGAGCGCGACCCCGCGGCACAGCAGCGAGTAGTTGATCTGGTTATTCATCACGATCCACTCGCACTTCTGCTTGATGTACAGGTGGCACAGGACCGTGCGCAGATCGTCCGCGTCCATCACGTCCTCGACCGCGCCCAGGATGCCGGCGCGCAGCTCCTCGGCGTAGTCCGCGAGCTCGGCGCGCTCTGCCTGGCTGCCGGCTTCCCACTGGTCCAGGATCTCCTGCACGACCTGGCAGAACGCCTCCTTGGAGAAGGCCTCACGCACGTCTTCGCCGCGGACCTCGTTGCCTTGGATCACTTGCTTCTCGGTAGTCTCCATCTGGTGTCTCCTCCTTGCTTGACGGGCGCTCCTATCGAGCGGCGAGCGGCGACGCTGCGTGCGGAGTTTCCCTCCGGACGAGCCCTAGACCCGCGCGTCGCCGCCGCCATCGACGGCTCACGTCGCGACCCTGGGTGTTGCCCGTAGCGAGAAATCGTCGCGGGCGCGCGGCGGCGGTGACGGCGGCGTCAGCGCCTGCCGCCGGCCGCACCGCGTCGGATCTCGGCACGGCCTGCGAGGTCCTGGCTCCGGCGCGGCTGCGACCGCGTCCCCTAGACGATTCCCCCAGGAGCCCGCGCGCTCGAGACCAGGACGTGGGTCGGCGTCACGAGGCTCCGGAGCACGCGCCGGAGCACGGTCGGCTCGTGCCAACCCGCAGCCGGCAGGTCCACGTGCTCGGGCGCCGCGGCGGCCACGCTCGCGAGGTCGTCGACCTCCAGCGGCTGCAGCGCGCCGCCTGCTCCTGCAGGGACCCAGACGCGGGCGGTCGCGAGCGCGCCGCGGTCGATGGCGCCCAACGGCGCAGGTCCGGCGACCACGAGCGGCCGACCGCTGAACAGCGCCGCTGTGGCCCGCTGCAAGAAGACCGGGCCGCAGCGGCGGACGAAGATCGGGGCAGGCCCTCCGTCGGCGCCGAGCTTGCGCAGGCACCGGCGGGCGCCGACCCAGAGGCTCGCCCCCGGCAGCGTCGCCGCAGCGAACAGGTAGATCGGCAGCGGCTCACCGCGCATGCGGTGGAGCGCCGGCCGCCACGGGTTCCCCGCGGCCGCCGGCGCGTCGCTCGAGTGACTCCCGGACAGGGTCGCGCCCTCCGGATCAGTTCTTCTTGACGAGCACCCAGTTGGTGCGCGTGGCGGCGTCACGGTAGATGTGCACCTTCACGTTCGTCGGACGCATCCGGTAGGTGAACGTGTACGGGAACAGCACGTTGAGCTCGCCGTCCTGCACGCCCTTCTTGAACGACCCGAAGAACAGGTTGTTGTTCGTGCAGGGCGCGACCTGGGTGAAGAAGCTCTTCCCCTCGGCGTCGGCGGGCTGGATGTTGGCGAGCTCCGCCTCGTAGCGGTTGTAGAGCTCGATGACGCCGGCGTCGTCGACCTTGACGGCGCCGTAGTCGAGCGCGTCCAGCTGGGCGCGCGTCATCGACGGCAGGTTCCGGAGCTCGTTCTCGTTGATGAACGACGACTTGGCCATCGTGCTGGCCTGGGCAAAAAGACTGTCGGTGACGGTGGTCATTTGGATTCTCTCCTAGCTTGCTTCGTAACGGTCGGTGTGTGGTGAGTCGGTGACTCGGTGCCAGGGCGTGCGCCCTGCGGTCCTTGATCCCTGCGGACTCGCGCCGCGGACGGGGATCAGGTGGTCTTCCAGGTAACGGCCCAGTTCGAGCCGTCCGGCGTGGCGGTGTAGGTGACCTTCGAACCCTGATACGAGCCCTGCAGCTCGCCGGTGATGTTCTGGATCTGCGCCGCGACGCGCGCCGCGGCCCGCTCTTCGAGCTCCCGCTCGCGGTAGACGTCGCGGAGCTGGCCTTCGAGGCTCTGCACCATCGACACCACGTCGTCCGCGTCGGCCGCGCCGAGCTCGCGCTGCATCTGCTCGCGCTGGCCGTAGAGGTCCACGAGCTGCAGCTCGAGGCTGGGGTCTGCCGAGGCCCCCTGCTCGTCGCCGCCGGCCGCCTCGCGCTGACCGTAGACGTCCCCGAGCTGCGACTCGAGGCTACGGACCATCGCGACGATCGCGCCGGCCTCCGACACCCCGAGTTCGGCCTCGAGGTGCTCCCGCTCTCCGTAGAGCGAGACGAGCTGGGCCTCGACGCTCTCCAACGAATCGTTCGGATATTGCGTCATTCTCCACTCCTCCTGTTCTGCCGGACTACGGGGTGTCCCGCGTGCGACCTGCCCGCGTCCCTGACACCTCGTCCGGCACGCCTGAAGTTCGGCAACGGACCGACGAGACTGAATGAGGAGATCCGCTCAGTGGAGGACCCCTAGCGGCCCAGGCGACGAGGCCACGGCGTCGTTTTGCGTCATCGCTCAGGGCGCGGCCGCGTCGGCCGACAATGGAGCAGCGACCCGCTCGCCCGACGCCATGACGAACCGCTGCCTACGCCCCCCGCGATGCGCCGACGCGCCCGGCCCGTGGGTGTCGATCGACGGCATCGTCGCGACGCTCTACGCGCCAGCGCCCGGCGCGCGACGGCCGGCGTCGACCGAAGAGGGGGCGCGCGCCGCGCAGCAACGCCACGAGCTGACCCGGCGCGCGCGGCGGGCCGAGCGCGCGACCTCGACCCTCGCCGGCGTGATCGGCGCGACCACCCGCTGCTTGCGCGAGCTCCGTCGGAGCCTCGCCCGCCGGCCGCCGGC
>JBMHDP010000222.1:0-3583 GCA_049889335.1 Planctomycetota bacterium | reverse complement strand
GCGCGCTCTCGGCGCTCGGCGCGGCCTGCCACACCAGCCTCCACCTGCTGCCCCTGGTGTTCCCGTGGCTGGCGCTCGCCGGCCTGTGGCCGACGCCGAGCGGGCAGTCGCTCCTGCGGCGCTGGACGCCGACGCTGCTGGGGATCGCCGCGGCGCACGTGGCGGTCTACGCGCTGCTGCTGTGGGTCGGCACGAGCGCCGACGTCACCGGCGGCACCAGGCACCTGCTCGCCAGCGGCCTCGTCGAGCAGATCCACACCGCGGGCCTCGGTCAGCGGCTGGTCGGTGAGCTCTTGATCCCGTTCCTCCCCTGCAACCTCGTGGTGCTCGGCGCGATCCTGCGCCGTCCGAGCGTCGCCGGCCTCGCGCTGCTGGTCGGCGCGGCGGGCGCGTTCGCGGCCACCGTGCTCGCGCTCCGCACGGTGCTCAACGACGAGTACGGCGCCTACCTGTTCTGCTTCGCGCCCACGCTGGCGGCGCTCGCGGTCCGCGCGACGCCGAGGTGGGCCTGGCCCGTGATGGCGCTGGTCGCGGTCGCGGCCAGCGGCTGGCTGCGCTGGCAGCAGGCGAGCGCCAAGCCGACGGACCGCGACCTCGCCGAGGCGTGCCGATCCCTCTCGCGCGAGCACGGCTACACGTTCCTCACCGCCGACGGCGTGCTGATCGACTCGGCGACGCTCTACGCGCCGAAGCTCAAGCTCTACCCCTACCAGCTCGACCAGCCGCTGCTCGCGGTCCCCGCGGAGGTGGCGCAGGTCTTCGACGGCCTCGCGATGATCTCGCTGCCGGGCGGCATGGTCATCGACGACCCGACCTGGGACCGGTGGCGTGACGGGGAGTCCGACGCGCTGCGCCTGCTGGTGACCGAGCACCTCCCCGGGCGCTACCAGCTGACGCCGGTCGAGCGCGGACCGTTCCGCGGCCGCGTGGTCACGCCGAAGGCGAGGTGACGACGGTGGACTGGCCCACGGCGTTCCTGCTGACCGTCGCGATCGAGCTGCCGATCGTGCTGCTGCTGGCCCCGGCCGGCCGGCGCCGACGGGCGGCCGGCGACGCCTGCGCCGCCAACCTCCTGACCCACCCGTGCGCGTGGTGGGCCGTGCTCTCGGCCGGCGCGTCGTGGTGGCTCGTCGAGGCCGTGGTGGCGCTCGTCGAGGCCGCGGTCTACCGCGTCTCCACGGGGCTGACCTGGCCGCGCGCGGCGGCGACCTCCCTGCTCGCCAACGGCGTCACCGCCGCGATCGGCGCCTTGCTCTGAGCCGGCCTTGCGGGGCCGCGGCGAGACACCGGTCGCCGCGCGCACTACGCTCCCGCGGCCGCCTTCGACCGCGCACGGCCATGAGCAGAGACGACGAGCAGCGCGACCACTTCCGCATCCGCTACCCGTGGGGTACGAACCCGACGCTGCGCGCAGCGGGCGTCGACCACCCCGTGACCGAGCTGTCCGAGGGCGGCCTCCGGGTGCACGGCGTGCCCGAGGGCGTCGCCGCGGGCAGCCTGTTCGCGGGCAGCCTGGAGTGCTGCTGCGGCGAACGTCACGAGGTCACCGCGATCGTCGGCCGGCGGGAGGGCGAGGAGTGCGTGCTCGTCGAGCTGACGGGCGTGTCGTTCGCCGCCGTGATGCGCGAGCAGCAGCACCTCGTGCAGCACCACCCGACGTTCCGGATCCAGCGCGACGGCTGAAGCCGACGGCGGTCAACGGACCCGGCGGAGCACGAAGAGCACCGGGCGGTGGTCGGACGCGGCCGTCGGCGCGACCTCGGCGTGGACCGCGCGCCACGGACCGCCCTGCGCGCGGAGCAGCCAGTCGATGCGCTTCTCGGGCGCCGCCGCCGGGTAGGTGTCCCCCCTGCCGGGGCGCGCCTCGACCCAGCAGTCCGTCGTCGCGCGACCGAGCGCCGCGTGCACCGCGCTCCCCGGCTCGTCGTTGAAGTCGCCGCCGACGAGGTCCAGCTCGCCCCCCTCGACGAGCGCCAGCACCGCCGGGACGTTGTGCAGCCGCTCGGCGTCGTCGCGGCGGGAGTCGAGGTGGGTGCAGCCGATCCCGAGCGGACCGCTGGGTGCGTCCACGCGCACGATCAGCAGCCCGCGCTGCTCGCCCTCGCGCAGCATGTCGTAGCGCAGGTTGCGGCGCGAGGCGATCGGGTAGCGGCTCAGGACCGCGTTGCCGTAGTCGCCGCCCTGGTAGCGGATGTTGCGTTCGAACGCGGCGTGCATGCCCAGGTGCTCGCCCAGCACGGCCGGGGTGTCGACGCGGCCGCTGCGGCGCACGCCGACGTCGACCTCCTGCAGCAGCACCACGTCCGGCGACAGCGCGCGCAGCTCCGCGGCGACGCGCGCGAGGTCGACGACGTCGTCGCCGCCGCGGCCGTGGTGGATATTCCACACCACGACGCGCAGCGTAGGCGCGCCGTCGTCGTCCCGTTCGGGAGCGCGGCAGGCGAGCGCGAACGCCGCCGTCGCCGCCAGCGCGAGCCACCGCCAGCCTCCCGGGCTCCGGTACCCCTCAGCGCGGGTCATCCGCGCGCTCCGCGTCGTCGGGGGCCGCGGGCGCGACCGAGGTCGGGCGCCGCCACTCGCTGAGGGCCTGGATCATCCGGTAGAGCACCGGCGTGAAGAAGACGCCCATCGCCGTGGCCAGCGTCAGCCCGGCGAAGACGGCCGAGCCCAGCGCGATCCGGGAGACCGCGCCCGCGCCGGTCGCCGTCAGCAGCGGCAGCGTGCCGAGGATGAACGAGAACGCCGTCATCAGGATCGGCCGGAACCGCAGCGCCGAGGCCTCGACCGCGGCGTCCGCGATCCCCATCCCCTCGTCGCGCTTCTCCTTGGCGAACTCGACGATCAGGATCGCGTTCTTCGCGACCAGGCCGATGAGCAGCACGATCCCGATCTGCGTGTAGACGTTGTTGCCGAGCCCGGTCGCCAGGCTGCCGCCCGCCGCGCCCAGCAGGCCCAGCGGCACGCTCGCGACGATCGCGACCGGCAACAGCCACGACTCATACTGGGCCGCCAGCACCAGGAAGACGAGGAAGATCGACAGCATGAAGATCGCCGCCATGCCGCCCGCCACCTCCCGCTCCTGGTAGGAGAGGCCGGTCCACTCGTAGCCGAACCCGCCCGCGAGGTTGTCCTCGGAGACCTGCTCCATCAGGTCCAGCGCCTGCCCGCTGCTCTGCCCCGCGACCGCCTGTCCCTTGATCGACGCGGCCGGGTAGAGGTTGTAGCGGTTGAGCGTCGACGGCACGAAGCGCTCCTCGATGCGGGCGATCGCGCGCAGCGGCACCGAGCCGGCGGGCCCGCGGACGCGCAGGTCGAGGATGTCATCCGGCGACGCGCGCGCGCCCGCGTCGGCCTGCACGCGCACCTGGTAGGTGCGGTTGAAGGCGTTGAAGTCGTTGGCGTAGGCCGAGCCCAGGTAGACCTGCAGGGCGCCGAAGACGCGCTGCAGCGACAGCCCCATCTTCTTGACCTTCTCGCGGTCGACGTCGATCCACAGCGACGGCACCGAGCTGCGCAGCCCCGAGGACAGGCGCTCGACCCGGCCGTCGGCGGCGGCCGCCGCGAGCACCGCGTCGGACGCCTC
>JBMHDP010000221.1:0-4050 GCA_049889335.1 Planctomycetota bacterium | reverse complement strand
CGCCGACCGCTCGGCGCGAGCGCCTGCAGCGCGCGGCGCAGCGCGACGTCGGCGCGCTGCGGCAGCCGACGCCAGTGGCGCGGCGCCACGTGCGCGCGCCACGCTTCGTCGAGGAACCACTCACGGGCGTCGACGACGAGGGCGGGCTGCGAGCTGCTCACCGCAGGGTTGTAGCGCTCGCGCCGGAGCGCACCAAGCCTGCCGCCCGGGGCCCCGGCAGGAGGCGAATCCGTGACGCTCGTGGCCTACCATGCAGCGCCATGAGGCCGGACTCTCTGCGCGTGGCGGCGGCGACCCTGTTCGTCCTCGCCGCGCTCGCGCCGTCGTGTCGGGCGCCGCGCGCCGACCGGACGTCGCGACCGGACGCGCCGTCGCCTCCGGTCACGGTCGTCGAGGCGGCCGCGACGCGCCGACAGGACGTCACCGCGACGCCGGCACCCCCCGCCGCCGCGCCGGGCTACCGCAGCCGGCTGGAGCGCAGCGGCGTCACCTGGGAGCTGCTGCGACCCGCGCGCGCCGGACGCTACGTCAACGGCGACTGGTGGGTCGTCGGCCCGGTCGAGCTCGCCGCGATCACGCCCCGCTGCGTCCGCACCGCCGCGCGGGTCCGCCACGGCGCGATGGTCAATCCGGACCCGACGCGCCCGCACCAGGGCTACGACAGCGCGCTCGCCGGCGGCGCCGCCTTCAGCGGCTACCGCGACGACCTGAACGTCGCGCTCGAGGTCGCGCCGACCCAGCCGCTCGCGCTGTCGCCGGGGACGACGCTCGTGTCGTCCGTCAGCCACGACGTCGCCGGGCAGCTGC
The DNA here is from genome assembly GCA_049889335.1 of Planctomycetota bacterium. GTDB lineage: Bacteria > Planctomycetota > UBA1135 > UBA1135 > UBA2386. Next base: position 3,243 of record JBMHDP010000221.1, on the reverse strand, counting down.
CCCAGCTGGAGCGCTGCGCGCTGCTCACGGTCGTCGCGACGCCGCCGCCCGCCAACGCCTTCCGGCCGCCCTACTGCGGCGCGGACAAGCGCGCGCGGTGGTCCGCCGACGACCTCGACCTGAGCGTGCTCGCCCAGCTGCCCCCAGTCGCCGGCGCGCCCGCGCCGCGCGCGCTGGTCGCGCAGCTCGAGCGCACGTGGCTCGACCACCTCCCGGGCTACCAGCGGCGCTTCCTGCACCCGAGCCGCCACATGCCCGACTACGGCCGCGAGATCGCCGACCTCGTCGGCACCGCGGCGCTCACGCTCAACCTCGACATCCCGTCCCGCGACAAGCGCGCGCTGCTCGTCGTGCTCGTGCAGCTGGGACTCGACGTCTACGGGGTCGTCCGGCACGGCGGACGGTTCGCGGCGAACGGCGGCAGCGGCAGCGGCCGCAAGCTGCTCCTCCTGCTGGCCGGCGCAGCGCTCCGGGATCCTCAGCTCATGACCTTCGCGCGCGCACAGGGCGCGGTCTTCGCCGAGGACGCGCAGACCTTCTACGTCGAGGAGACGTCGGCGGGGGTCTTCAACGGCGGCCACGGCGGCTACACGGTCGACGACGTCGGCCTCCCGGAGTGGGGCAACCGGCACGCCGACGACCCGAGCTTCGACCGCAAGGGCTGGGACAGTGACCCCTACCGCCGGTGCTGCACAGCGAACGCGTGGGTCGGGAGCGTGCTGGCGGCGCGGATCATGGGGCTGCGTGAGGCCTGGGGGCACCCCGCGCTGTTCGACTACCTCGATCGCTACATGCAGACCGAGGAGGCCGGCCAGTGGACCCGCAGCTGGAGCCCGTTCTGCGAACGGATGTGGGACCGCTACCGGGCCTCGTTCTGAAGGACCGCGACCCCTCGCGTCCGCTCAGGCCCCGCCCGACATCAGGTCGCGGAACAGCTGCAGCGACTCGGACTCGGCGGGCACCACCTTGCCGTCGGCCTGCACGACCATCTCGAGCGTCGTCAGGAACAGCTGGCGGTGCTCTTCGGGCACGGCCGTCGGGTCGACCTCGTCGATCGGCGGCGGCAGCTCGAGCCACTTCTGGACCTGGGCGCTCTCGTCCTCGTTCAGGTTCAGGCGGCCGCACATCCGCATGACGAGGTCGCGCTCGGACTGCGAGACGTTGAGGTCCGTCCAGACGAACGAGCACACGAACTTCATCAGGTTCAGGCGTTCGGATGGCGAGAGTTCCATGCGCGGTAGTGGAGCACCGGGGCCGCGAGGAAGCCACCCGCAGATTCGTGCTGGGCGGGGGCCACGCAGGCGCGGACAATGCGGAGCAGTTGTCGTCACCCGGGCCCACGAACCCGTGGCTGCGACGACATGCACGCGACAACCACCGCAGACACCGATGACCGACCCGAAGATCCCGCAGCGCTCCCCCTACGTCATGGACTGTCAGCCCGGCAAGTACGCGTGGTGCTCCTGCGGCAAGAGCGCCAACCAGCCGTTCTGCGACGGCAACCACAAGGGCACCGGCATGACGCCGGTGATCGAGGAGCTCACCGAGGCGCGCAAGGTCGCGTGGTGCGGCTGCAAGCACAGCAACAACGGCGCGTTCTGCGACGGCGCGCACGCGAAGCTGCCCGAGTAGCCGCGCACGCCGGCGCAGAATCGCGGCGCAGACGCCACGGCCTGCATGCGCACGATCTCGCTATGCGTGCTGGCCGCGTGCCTCCGCGGCCAGGCGTGTCCGGACTTCGGCTCCGCGCCCGTCGCCGCGACCTGGACGGGCCCGCCGGTGGCGCTCGGCTGCCCCGGCGCGCCCGCGTGGCCGCCCTGGCACCTCTACACGCCGCGCCACCGCGCGCTGGCCCCGCGGACCGGGTTCCGGCCCGGGGTCACGACGCCCGAGCCCGCGCTGCTGGTGCCCTACGCGTGTACGGGCCTGCTGTTCGCGCCCGTCCAGGTCGGACGCGTCCGGGCGATGGGGTTCGTGCTCGACACCGCGCAGGTGCTCTGCAGGTGATGCGCGGCGCGTCCCACCGCGCGCTTCCCAGCGGCGCGGCGCGAAGTCAGCGGATCTCGTGCCCCTCGCGCCGCGACAGCCAGAGGCTGCAGACGAGGTCGCTGCTGACGTTCGGCAGGGTGCGCGTCATGTCGACCAGCCGGTCGACGCCGAGGATCAGGGCGAGGAACTCCGGCGGCACGCCGACCTGCGTCAGCACGATGGCGAGCAGCGGGATCGAGCCGCCGGGCACGCCCGCCGCGCCGATAGCGATCAGGACCGCGAACCCCACGATCAGCGCCTGCTGGCCGACGCCCAGCTCAGCGCCGTAGACCTGCGCGAGGAACAGCACCGAGACGCCCTCGAACAGCGCCGTGCCGTTCATGTTCATCGTCGCGCCGAGCGGCATGACGAAGCCGGCGATCTCCTTGGGCGCGCCGAACTCGTCGGTCGCCGTGCGGATCGTGGTCGGCATCGTCGCGTTCGACGAGGACGTCGAGAACGCGGTCACCAGCAGCGTCCGGATCCCGCGGTAGAAGCGGCCCGGGGACAGCCCGGCGAACACGCGCGCGAGCAGGGTCACCACCACGAGCTGGTAGAAGACCAGCCCGCCCATCGCGGTCACGAAGTACCAGCCGACCAGGCGCATCACGTCGACGCCGAGCTTGGCCGTCGCGTGGAAGATCAGGCACGCGACGCCGATCGGCGCGAACTGCATCACCCACCCGAGCACCTTGATGCACAGCTCGTAGAGGCCCTCGAGCAGCTCGCGCAGGGCGCGCGTCCGCGACGCCGGGACGCGCGTCGACGCGGCGCCGAGGATCAGGGCGAAGACGATCAGCCCGAGGATCCGCTTGTTGTCCCCGGCGGCGCCGACCACGTTGGTCGGGACGAAGTCGACGACCATCTGCAGCCACCCCTTGGCCGCGGCCGACTGCTCGATCTTGGTCTGGGCGACCGCGCCGTACTGCGCCTTGATGGCTGCGACGGTCTCCGGCGCGACCTCCTCGCCCGGCGCGATCAGCCGCACCAGCGTGATCCCGAGCACGCCCGCGACGGTGGTGGTGCCGAGGAACCAGGCCAGGGTGCGCCCGCCGAGCGCGCCGATCTTCTGCACGCTGCCCAACCCGGAGACGCCGAGGTAGAGCGAGCAGAACACGATCGGGACGACGACCATGAACAGGAGCCGCAGGAACAGGTCGCCGAACGGCTTGACCGCCTGGTCCGCCCACCACTCCACGGCGACGTAGGCGGCGC
>JBMHDP010000220.1:0-9465 GCA_049889335.1 Planctomycetota bacterium | reverse complement strand
GCGGCGAGCCAGCGCGCGCGCACCGCGGCGGGCAGCGCTCGGACCGCCGCGGGGTCGCCGGCGAGCTGCTCGAGGCGCCGCAGCAGGGCAGCGTCTTCTCGCAGGGCCTCGTCTTCTTGCAGGGGGTCGTCGGCCATCCGCTCGAGGAGCCTAGCGGTTCGCGCCGCGCGGATCTCGACGAAGACGTCGCGCGCGCAGCGTCGCCCCGGCAAGATCCCGCGATGACCGACGGCCTCGTGCACGACCTCGACCGGGCGCTCGGCCCGTCGGGCCTGCTCGTCGACGCGCACGACCGCGCGCGCTACGAGACCGGCTGGCGTTACGGGGCGGGCCGCGCTCGCTGCGTCGCGAGGCCGGCGAGCACCGCAGAGGTGTCCGAGACCCTGCGGATCTGCGGCGCGCACGGCGCGCGCGTGGTCCCGCAGGGCGCCAACACCGGCCTCGTCGCGGCGTCGACGCCCGACGGCTCCGGCGAGATGGTGGTGATGAGCCTGGAGCGCCTCGACGCGTCGGTCGAGATCGACCCGCACGACCGGGTCGCGGTCGTCGACGGCGGCGTGCTGCTGAGCACGCTCAACGCGCGGCTCGCCGAGCAGGGGCTCTGGTTCCCGGTCGACCTGGGCGCGGACCCGCAGATCGGCGGGATGGTCGCGACCAACACCGGCGGCACGCGCCTGCTCAAATACGGGGACGTGCGCCGCAACCTGCTGGGTCTGGAGGTCGTGCTGGGCGACGGGCGCGTGCTCTCGATGCTGGATCGGCTGCGCAAGAACAACACCGGGCTCGACGCCAAGCAGCTCTTCGTCGGCACGACCGGGGTGTTCGGCGTGGTGACCAAGGCCGCGCTGTCGGTCGCGCCTGCGCCGGCCCAGACGGCCGCGGCGCTGGTCGGCTGCCGCTCCGGCGACGCGGCGCTGCGGCTGCTGTGCGCGGTGGAGCAGGGCCTGGGCGACGTGCTCAGCGCGTTCGAGGTGATGGGCCGCGGCGCGCTCGCGGCGGTGCTCCGGCACCAGCCCGGGCTGCGCGCGCCGTTCGCGCCGCTGCCGAGGTTCGCGGCGCTGGTCGAGTTGTCGACCACGCTCGACACGCGCGCGCTGTCGCTCGAGAGCGTGCTGCACGATCGATTGAGCGCGCACGCGGCGACGGTCGGCGAGGAGGTCTCTGACGTGCTGGTCGACGACGCCGCGGCCTTCTGGGGGCTCCGTCACCGGATCAGCGAGAGCCTGCGCCGAGACGGGGAGATGGTCGCGTTCGACGTCAGCGTCGCCCGCGCCCAGCTGCCGGCGTTCACGGCGCGGGTCGAAGCGCTGCTGGCGGCGCGCTTCCCACACGTGCGTTTGTGCGACTACGGCCACTGGGGTGACGGCGGCAGCCACCTCAACCTGCTCTGGGATCCAGCGGAGGTGGCCGATCCCGCGGGGCGGAAGCGCGCGCTGCAGGAGGAGGTCTACGACCTCGCGGTGCGCTCGTTCGGCGGCAGCTTCTCCGCCGAGCACGGGGTCGGGCCGCACAACCAGCGCTACTACGACCGCTACACGGACGAGCCCGTCAAGCAGCTCTGCGGCGCGATCGGAGCGTTCTGCGACCCGGGGGACCGCCTCGGGACCGCGCGCCTCGGCTGACGATCCGGACCGACGGTCAGCGCGGCAGCTGCTGCAGCGCCTGCTGCACGCGCGGGTCCCGCGGACGCAGCTGCTGGGCCCGCTCGAGCGCGCGGCGGGCGGCCGGCGCGCGGCCCGTAGCCGCCTGGATCCGCCCGAGGTTGAACCACGCCTGGAACAGCGCCGGGTCGCGCTCGATCGCGAGGCGGTAGTGGTGCTCGGCCTGCGGCAGCTGGTTGAGGCCGAGGTAGGCCGTGGCGAGGTTGCTGTGCAGGCCGGCGTTCTCAGGCTGCTGCTGGACGGCGGCGGCCAGGGTCGCGGCGGCCTCTGGGAAGCGACCCTGTCGCAGCTGGACGCTGCCGAGCTGGCTGCGCGCCTGGAGGTGTCCGGCGGCTGCCCGCAGGCACCGGGCGTAGGCCGCCTCGGCCTCGTCGAGTCGGCCGGCGACCCGGTGGCAGTTGCCCAGCTCGCAGAGCGCGTCCGGGTGGGCCAGGGCGCGCGCGAGCAGCGGCTGGAGCTCCACGATCGCCTCGTCGGCGCGTCCCAGCTCGCGGAGGATCACCGCCAGCTCGACGCGCTTGTCCGGGTCGGCGGGGCGCTTCTGGAGGGCGCGTCGCGTCGCGGCCTCTCCGAGTCGGCGACGGTCTGCTGGGCTGGCGACGGTGACCTGCATCGTCAGGTTGCCCATCTCGTCGACGGAGCGGTCGCCCTCTCGGACCCGCACCGGCGGATCGGAAGGGTTGTCCGGGTTGTCGGCGCTGTTGTCGTAGCGGTACTCGAACGCGACGCGGCTGCCGGCAGGCAGGGACACCGGAACGCGGAACAGGTAGTCGTCCTGCCAGTCGAAGTCCCAGCGTTCGATCTCGAACAGCGCCCGCTCCTCGCCGTCGGGCAGCGTCGCCCACGCGCGCATGCGGCTGCACAGGTAGTGCGCGTGGGGGTAGACGGAGTGGATCTGGACCGGGACCGGGAGGTCGACGTGGTCGCGGACGACGACGTCGGCGTCGCCTGCGGCGAGGTCGATGTCCGCGGCGAACATCACCAGCGGAAAGGAGATCGCCGTGGGCGCCTCGTCCCGGAAGTAGAGCCCGACCTGCGGCGTGAAGGACTCCGGCTTGCCGGACGGCGTCAGGTGCAACTGCAGGACGAGGTCGCCGTCCGGCGGCAGGCGGAAGCCCATCCCGGCGGGCAGCTCGCGGGGGGCCCGGCCGGGCGTCCAGCCGAGGAAGTAGCCGTCGGGCGGCAGCGCCCCGGCCATGTCCATCCCCGCGAACCCCGGCGCCGGCTCCGCCGCGTCCCGCGCGCGCGCGGCGCCCGTGGCGTCCGCCGCGAGGACCGCGTGGTGGACCGCGGGGCTGCCGGGCCGGATCTCGACCGCAGCGATGACCCGGTTCGCTGCGGCCGGCACGGGCGCGACGAAGTTGCGGAACAGCTCGGGGCCGTCGGCCGGCACCTCGACCGGATCGGGGAACGTGACGACGAGGTCGGGCTCGCGCAGCTGCCAGCCTGCCTCGAACTCGGGGCAGGCAGGCTCGCGCGCGGCGTCTCCGCGGGGGGCGTCGGCCTCGGCCCAGGCCGCCAGCGCGTCGATCTCGGCGGCCTGCAGCCGACGATCGCCGACGAAGTCGCCGTGCGTCGGGAGCCACGGCGGCATCAGGCGGTCGCCGGTCACGCGGACGAGCTGGCGACGGCGCTTCGCGACGTCTTCGTAGCTGCAGAGGGAGAACGGCGCCGGCCCGTTGGGGTTGTGACACGGGGTGCACGCGCGGTAGACGAGCGGCGCGATGTCGTCGGCGAAGGTGACGTCGCCCGGCGCGCGGTCGGCGGGCGCGTCGCCGCCGCAGGCCGCGCTCGTCGCGGCGACGACGCCCAGGAGGACCGCGGCGACGGCTGCCGGAGGGCTCACTTCGCCGGCCCCCAGCCGGTCGCGGCGCCGAGCTTCGAGCCGCGGCGCGCCCAGCTGCGCCACTCCTGCTCGACGTCCTGTAGGGGGCTGCCGAGCACCTCGAGGAACACGGCCTCGACGCCCTCGGGCGTGATCTTCGGCGTGCTGCAGCCGTCGATCAGCGGCAGCCACTGCTGCGGGTAGCGCGCGAGCAGCCAGAACATGAAGCTCCACGACTTGAGCCGCGTGCTGTCGCGGAAGTTGTCGGCGCGCTCGCGCGGCACGACGACCAGCGGCATGTCCTCGCCGCGGTCGATCTCGTCCCAGAGCCGCTCGAACCACTCGTCCGGGTCGCGCGGCATCACCTCGCCGCCGGAGACGGTCTTGGGCAGGTCCGCGAAGTAGGTGTGCGTCGAGGCGCAGACGAGCCACGTCGCGACGTGCGTGAGGCCCTCCCCGAGCCCCTCGTTGCGCTGGTCCAGGAAGTGCCGCTTGGCGACGTTGGCGACGGCGTGGTCCGAGTCGAGCCCGGCGTTGTGCCACGTCGCCGACGCGCGTCCGCCGTCGAGGCAGCGGAACCCGATGCCCGCGAACAGGCGCGCCTGATCGAACGTGAACGGCCCGCGCGTCGACGGGCTCGCCTGCAGCAGCTTGTCGCGCTGGGCCTCGTCGCGGAGCACGAGGTGCCACGTCCACGACGCCGCGCGGACCGCGTCGGCCCTCGGGCCGAGCAGGTGGGCGAGGAACTCGTGGGCGCGCTCGGACCACGTGCACATGTTGGCCGCCGCTTCGAACGACTCGCTCGACCAGTAGGTGTAGCGGGGGCTCCGGGCGCCGAACATCGGGATGCCCATCGCCGCCAGCTCCTTGGGCACCTCCGCGCCCGGGACCTCGGTGACCTCGACCTGGCGGCCGCGGATCGCGGCGGCCTTCTCCCGAATCGCTCGCATCCTGCCGACGAAGGCGACCTGCTCCGCGGTCCCCCAGAAGCCGTCGATCTCCTGGTGACCGAGCGCGCGGTGCACCTCCGGGTCGTCGGGGAGGTAGCGCAGGGCGAGCCGGAGCTCGCGCGCGCGCGCCTCCTCGGAAGCGCCCTCGGCAGCGAGCGCCAGCGCGTAGTCCTTGTGGAGCTTGCCCGCGCGCTGCTGCAGCTGCTCCCACTTGCGCGCGAGGGCCTCGCGCCGCTTGGGCTTCACCGCGTCGGCCGGCCGCGTCTTGCCGTCCGGTCGCCACTGCCCGCGCACCTTGCGCTGCCCCAGCAGCCGCCGCGCCGACTTGCTCTCGGGGTCGTAGTGGTCCAGCACGAGGCGCGCGACGTCGCGGGCGAGCGTGTGGGCTCGCTGCGAGGCCGCGCTCCGCGCGAACGCGACCAGCTGCTTGGTCAGCGCTGTGTCGATCTCCAGCCGCCGCAGGTCCTCCTGACCGGCGACCGGCGCCGCGAGCAGCGCGGCGGCCAGCAGCGGTCGCCGGATCACGACGACGCGTCCTGCGCGCGGGGCGCGGTGGAGCAGGGCTCGGTCGGCTGCAGCTCTCGGACCTCGATGCTGCCGGTCCGCAGGCACGGGTGGCCTGCGCAGAGCCGGGTCGCGTGGTCGAGGTCGTCGGCGGACACGACGTAGAACCCGCTGACGACGTCGGCGCCGTCGCCGTGGGGACCCTCGGCCGCGGCGCCGTCGGGGCCGACGACGCGCGCGCCGCGCGGCCAGGCCTTCTCGGCTGCGCGCAGTCGGGGGCCGAGCGACGTCGCCCACTGCTGGTAGGCCGCGAGCAGCTCGGCGAGCGCGGTAGGGCTGTGGTCCGTGAGGTCGGCGCTGGCGTCGCCGCGTAGGATCAGCAGGAAGTCGGCCATGGTCGTATCGTAGCGGGCGGCGTCCCGCGCGCTCGCGGCCCGCGATGGAACACGGCCGGCGCGCGCGGCGCACGGCAAAAAGTGTGGTCGGGCGCCTGCGCGTCGAGACGCGCCTCACGCGAGATCGGCCGGTCGGTCGATGAGCTCTCCATGTCGAGCATGCTCCGCCGAAGCCTCGCCCTGCTGCGCGCGCCGGCGATCGAAGTGAGCTATGCGATCCGGTCCTCGCTGCGCTGGAGCCGCGGCGAGCCCGGCCCCCACGCGCTGTGCGCGTCGCCGACCTTCGCGTGGGCGCCGGCGCTGCTCCGAGACGAGCTCGAGGCGCGCGCGGCGCAGCTCGAGTCGCGCTACGGACTGGGGGATCGGATGGTGGACCTGGAGCCGGAGCTGCGGGCGCGCAACTTCGCGCGACTGGAGCAGCTGCACCGCCTCGCCGACGGGCTGGCGGCGCCGGCCTCAGCAGGCGGCGTCGTGCGCGCCGCCGACTTCGGCTGCGGGGACTTCCACTACGCGCCCGCGCTGTCCCGCTGGCTCAGCCGCGCCGGCGCCGCGGCGCCGCGCCGCGTCGTGCTGCGGGGCCTGGAGTGCGACGGCTACGGCGTCTATCGGGACGGGCACTCGCGCGCCGACCACGGCCGCGCGCGCGCGGCGCAGTCGAGCACCGAGGGAGACGTGGTCCGCTTCGAGGTCGCGGACGCGACGTCGGCGCGGCTGCCTGAGCAGGACGTGGTCACGCTGCTGTTCCCGTTCCTGACTCCCTACGCGTGCCTGAGCTGGCGCGCGCCGCTGTCGAGGCTGCGGCCACGTCGCCTGCTCGCGCGCGCGATCGAGTCCTTGCGGCCGGGAGGGTGGCTGGTGGTGTTCAACCAGACCCCGCGCGAGCACGCGCGCCTGTGCCGAATGCTCGCCCGCCTGCCGGTCACGCGGCTGAGCCGTCAGCGCCTCGCCACCGACCTGACGCCCGACGCACCGCAGACGGTCGGCCAGATCGGGTCGATTTGGCTCCGCGCGTAGCGCGGGCAGAGTCCCGCTCGTGGCGCGGATTGGGTAGCATCTGACGGCTGCCTGCCGCCGCGCTCCCGGCGCAGGTGCTCGTGGAAGAAATGTACACCCTGCAGATTCTCGACGCCGGCCAGACCTTCCTGCACGCGCTGGATGCGCGCGCCACCACCTTCGGCTCGGGGAGCGACGCGGACGTGCGGCTGCACGAAGAGGGCGTCGAACTGCGCCACGCGACGCTCGAGCCGACGGGCAGCGGCGTGCAGCTGGAGGCCGCGCACGACGTGGTCGTCAACGGCGTGACCACGCGCGCCGCGACGCTCTCGCTCGGGGACCGCGTCGAGATCGGCAAAGCGGTCCTCGTGGTCGGCAAGACGGTCGCTCGCAAGGCGGAGCCGGAGGACGTGCTGACCCGCGCGCTGCCGCGGACGCACCGGACGCCCCGGCGGAGCGCGCGGCCGACCGCGTCGAAGACGCCCAAGGTGGTCGCGGCGCTCGTCGCGCTGCTGGTGATCGGCGGCGTGGTCGCGGGGGTCGCGCTGCGCGACGGCGGCGCCGAGGCCAAGGGCCTCGTGGCGATGGTCGACAGCCTGCGCGAGCGGGGCAAGCTCGCCGAGGCGCGCGAGGAGTCGGCGCGGCTCCGCGGCCTCTGGCGTGAGGCCGGAGACGACCGCCTCGCGCGGCTCGACGAGGCGGACGCCGCGCTCGACGCCGTCGACCGAGCGCGAGCGCAGCTGCGCGCGCGCGTCCTCGACCCGGCGGAGGACCAGACCTACGCCCAGTGGTCCCGCGAGCTGCGCCGCCTCGAGGAGCGCGGGCGACCGGACCAGCGCGTCGCGGCCCGCAAGGTGCGCAGCCGGCTGCGCCAGCTCCTGACCGAGCGCCGGGAGCGCGTGGCGGCCGCGCCGCCTGTCGAGCAGGCTCCGAAGGACGCTCCGGCGCAGGCGCCGGAGACGCCGGAGGGAGCGACGCCGCCGACCTCGTCGGTGACGGCCGCCGTGGCCAGCGCGCAGCGGGTCGAGCAGGCAGAGCTCGACCGTCGCTGTGAGCAGGGCAAGTTCGCGCAGGCGCTCGCGCTGGTGCAGGCCGGCTTCGAGACCGCGGACAGCGCGGCGGAGGTCGCCCGCCTCCGGGGAGCGCAGTCGAAGGTGCGGGTGCGCGCCGAGCGCGCCATGGCGACCCTGCTCGCCGAAGCCGCGCGCGCGGAGCGCGAAGGCAGCATCGAGCACGCCGTCGCCGTGCTGCAGTCGGCGCGCCACGACTTCCCGTCGGAGGCGCGCTTCGCCGCGCTGGGCAACGAGCTGGCGCGGCTCGAGGCGCTCGAGCTCGAGCGCCAGAGCGCCGCCGCGGGCGTCGCCGCGGCAGCTCCTGCGACCGCGTCCGGGGAGGTCGACCAGGCCGCGCGGCTGCAGACGCTGGCGAGCCTGCGCAGCCACATGGACAAGGTGCGCGACGCGGACGAGGCCGGCGACTACGCGCGCGCGGCCGCGCTGCTCCGCGACGCCGCTGCGGCGGTGCGCGCCCGCGACGGCGAGTTCGCCGACCGGCTCGTGACCCGCGCGGCCGAGTCCGAGCTGCTGGCCGGCTGGAACGACGCCGTCGTCGCGGCCGTCGCCGCCGGCAAGGAGCTCACGACGGTCGACCTCGCGGGTCGCGAACTCCAGCTGCTCCGGATCGAGGGCGGACGCGTCGTCGCCCGCTCGCCGGACGGAGACGCGCCGCTCGACTGGTTCGAGGTCGGCGCCGACGGCATGCAGCGGCTGGCGACGGCGCTGCGCGCCAAGGGCCGCACCGCGCTCGGTCTCGCGGCGCTGCTCTACAAGAACGGCGAGGCGGAGGCCGCCGAGGCGGTGCTCGCCGACGTCGTGCGCGAGGACGCCAAGCGGTGGCGGGCCAAGGTCGACGAGGTGATCGCCAGAGGCCGCGGCGAGGAGGCGTCCAGCGTCGGCTACGAGCTGCGCAAGGGCGTGTTCGTGTCGCTGCGACAGGTCGAGCTCGAGGGCCTCGCGAAGTCGGTGCGCGGCCGCCTCGACGCCGCGCTCCGGGCGCGCGACCCGAACGCCGCGGACGCGTTCGTCGCGGCGACGGTCGCCGAGGGCGCTCTGCAGCGGGAGGCCCTCGGGCTCGCCGTCCGCGGCGCCTTCGACAAGCGCGTGGAGCAGGTGCAGCGCAGCGCGCTCCGCAAGCAGGTCGACAAGCTGACGCTCGAGCGTGACGCGCTCGACGAGGCGCGCGACCACGCCAAAGAGCTGATCTTCGACAGCCAGAAGTACTTCTACCCCTACAAGCCTCCGGCGGTCTCCGGTGAGAAGCACGCCGAGTACAACCGCGTACAGCAGGAGGTCGACGCGCGCGTCGCGGCGCTGCGCGCCGTCTGGCGAGGCTCGAAGACCAAGCTCAAGGTGTCGGCCAAGTTCGGCGACCAGCTGGCCCGCATCGACTGGCTGGCCGAGCAGCAGGCCCGCCTCGGCGCGCTGCCGAAGGGCGAGTCGGTCGCGACCGTGCTCCACCCGCTGGCCTGGGCCCGGGCGCTCGAGCCGGGCGAGACCTTGACGCTGCAGACGTTCGCGTTGACCCCGTCCGAGCGCGCGCAGTTCGAGACCTGGCGCCGCGTGCGCGCCTACAACGAGGCCGCCAAGGACGAGTGGCCGGTCGCGGTGACCACCTTGCTGCGGATCACCAACGACTACCGCGTCATGTTCGGGCACCGCCCGCTCGCCGCGGTCGCGAGCGCCTGCGAGGGCTCTCAGGGACACGCCGACGAGATGTCGCGGCTGGGCTACTTCGCCCACATGTCGCCGACCCCGGGACGCAAGACCCCGACGGACCGCATGCGCCTCGCCGGCTACATGTTCGGCGTCAGCGAGAACATCGCGATGACCGGCGGCGCGCTGTCGTCCCACGTCGCGTGGTGCCACTCGTCGGGCCACCACCGCAACCTGCTCTCGCCCGGCCACCGCGAGATCGGCATCGGCGCCAACGGCCGCTACTGGGTGCAGAACTTCGGCTCCGGCGACGTGCACAAGTCGCACCCGCTCTACGCCGCGACCGAGGCCCGGTAGGCCCGGCCTCAGGAGCGCCGCGCGCGCAGGACGTCGCGGGCGGCGGCGGTCGGCGCCTGCTCGCGGTCG
>JBMHDP010000219.1:0-2930 GCA_049889335.1 Planctomycetota bacterium | reverse complement strand
GCGAGCGCAGGCGGCAGCGCGACGCGCACGAGCCCGACGCCCGCGCGCAGCGCCGCGCGCGCGCAGAGCGCCGCTGCGCCCAGCATCTCGCGGCTGCCGGCCACGACGAACAGGCGGCCCAGGTCGCCCTTGTGGGCGTCGACCGGGCGCGGCGGCAGCCGCGGGACCCGACGGACCCGCTTCACGCGTCCTCCCAGCACACCGCGCTCCACACCGCCCCGACCCGCTCCCGGCGCGTGTTGACGACCGGCAGCGGGGCGTATCGCCGGAGCGCATCGGGGACCGCGTCGCCGTCGAAGGCGCCGAGCCAGCGGAGCAAGTCGACGACGACCGGCTGATAGCCGCGCTCGTGGCCGTCGTCCACCTTGACCGCGATCCCCACTGCCCCAGGCGCGCGGCGCCGCCGCGGGTCCGGCTGCAGCGCGATCACGTAGACGCCCTCGGCGCCGTTCTTGGGGAACACGCGGCCCGGCCACTGCCGCGCGAGCGCGGTGCAGAAGCGCTGTTCGCCGGCGAGCAGCGCGGGCGCAGCGCCGACGGCGTCGAAGATCGTGCGGCACGACTCCGCCCGAACGGCCGACAGCCGCGCGAGGTTCGCAAAACGGCAGAATCCCGACGCCAGCGCGCGCAGCGGCAGCGCCAGCGTCGGCGCGCCGCAGCCGTCGAGGCCGGTCGGGAGCGGCGCGCTCAGCCCGACCATCTCCGCGACCGCCGCGTGGACCTGCCGCTGGGTCTCCCCGTCCGGCTGCAGGTAGTCCTCAAGCGCGGCGCCTGACGCCTTCGCCAAGTGCAGGAACCCGGCGTGCTTGCCGCTGCAGTTGTTGTGGACGCGCAGCGGCGCCGCGCCCGCACGCAGCAGCGCCAATCGCGCGTCCTTGGCGAAGGGCGGGTGCGGCCCGCAGCCCAGCGCGTCCTCCCGCAGCCCGCCCCGCGCCAGCAGCGAGCGCACCGCCACGACGTGGCGCTCGGTGCCGTCGTGGCTGGCGCACATCACGGCGAGCTCCTCGGGCGGCAGCGCGAGCCGCGCGCGCGCGCCGCCGTCGAGCAACGGCAGCGCCTGCAGCGGCTTGACGGCCGAGCGCGCGTAGACCTCGGCGTCGACGTCGCCGAGCGACAGCAGCACCGCGCCGTCGTGCACCACGACCGCGGCCCCGCGGTGCCAGGACTCGACCCGGTCGCTGCGCGTGACGACGGCGAGGACCGGGTTCGTCGCGGGCTTCGGCCAGGACGCGTGCGTGCTCACGCCGTCGTTATAGCCGCCGCGGCAGGCTCACGCCCGAGGGCTCGCGGCTACCGCCGGGGGACCGCGCAGTTGCCGTCGTCACAGCGGCGCCCGAACAAGCGACCGAGCGGGACCCGGTAGCGCGCGAACACGACGTAGCCGAGGTCGGCGAACCACCGCAGCACGGGCCAGGCCGTCGGCGCCATGACCCAGCCGAGCCCCGCCGCGGCCCACGCCGCGCGGATCGCCTCCATGCCCTCGACGACCGTGCCGTCGGCGCGCACGCCGTGCAGCCGGGCGTGCACGTCCGCTTGGCTCAACCCGAACTGCGCGGCGTCGAAGCCCTCTGCCGCGATGTCGACCGCGCCCAGTCGACCGGCGCGATCCCGTCGCCGGAGCCAGTCGACCTCCAGCTTGCAGAACGGACATTCGCTGTCGTAGAGCAGCGTGAACTCGGGACGCATGCAGGAGGGTTCGCCGCCTCGGGGCCGTGGATGCAGGCTCGGAAACGCCGCAGGGCCGCCCTATAACCGAGCGCGATGGAACTGGTCGAGGTCGAGCTGGCGCGCGTGGTCATCCACCAGAAGGGGGACCAGCAGTACATCCACCTGCGCGAACGTCACGGCACCCGCAGCTTCCCCATCGTCATCGGCTACAACGAGGTCGAGGAGATCAACCGCAAGCTCTGCGGCGTGGAGCCGCCGCGGCCGCTGACGCACGACCTGATCGGGCGTGTCCTGCACACGCTGGAGCACCGCCTGGACCGCGTCGTGGTCAGCGAGCTGCGCGAGGGCACGTTCTATGCCACGCTGATCCTCGTCCCGCGCGGCGCGGACGCGGCGCAGCCCGAGGAACGAGCGGTCGACTGCCGACCGTCCGACGCGATCGCGCTGGCGGTCCAGACCGGCGCTGCGATGCACGTCGCGCGCGAGGTGTTCGAGGCCGTCGCGACCGACTAGCGCCGACGCTGCGGCGAGAGTAGCGTGGCGGCCCAGCGCGCCGGACGGCGCGCGCAGCACGGTGGGATGGCCGAGCGGCTGAAGGCACCGGTTTTGAAAACCGACGTAGGGTCAAACCTACCGGGGGTTCGAATCCCTCTCCCACCGCCATCCACCGCCGCGCCCGCAGCGCTGCAGCCCGTGCAGGTCCCATGAAGTTCTCGCGCCTCCCTGGCGACGTGCACCGCGCGTCGAGCGACCTCGGCGCCGTCCGCTGGTTCGGGGCGCCGTTCGCGCTGGCGTCGCTGATGCCGTTGTCCGGCGCCGTCGGCCTCGTCGACGTGCAGATGGAGGGCGGCGGCGACGCCTCGCCGCTGTTCCTGCTGCTGTTCGCCGCGCCGTTCCTCGGCGTCGGGATGGGCCTGCTGTTCTGGCGCAAGGAGTGCGTCGTCGACCTCGACGCGGGCACCGTCACGCGGGCGAGCCGCGTCTTCGCCGTCTTCGCGCGCGCCCGACGCAGGCTCGACTCCTACACCGCAGCGACCTTCGAGAAGCGCGTCGTGCGCGGGTCCAAGTCGAGCCGCACGGTGTTCCCGGTCGCGCTGGAGACGGCCGGCGGCGGCGCCTTCGAGCTGTTCCAGTGCCGCGACAAGCGGACCGCCCGCCGCGCCGCGGAGTGGCTCGGGCGGGCCCCCCCGCGCGCCCGCGGCGGCCCCCGGGGCCGGGGGGCGCCGGGGCGCGCGGGGGGGGGCCCGGGCCCCGCCCGGCGC
>JBMHDP010000218.1:0-6691 GCA_049889335.1 Planctomycetota bacterium | reverse complement strand
ACGTTGTGGATGTTCACGAGGTCGCTGAAGACCTGCCACCGCGAGCCCGAGACCGAGCCGTAGTTCGTGTAGAACTTGCCCGCGTCCGGCGCCATCCCGCGCACCGCCGGGTTCGACGTGCCGTTGCCGAACACGATGCCGCCCGTGGCGTGGCCGTGAGACTGGGCCGCGCCGCTGCTGCGCACGTTGGTGGCGCCGCCGGTGAAGTCCGGGTGCGACGCCTCGATGCCCTCGTAGATGTGGGCGTTGACGCCTGCGCCGGTGAAGCCCGCCTGGGTCTCGACGTAGTTGCCGCCGCCCTGGATCCGGGCGTTGTCCATGTCCTCCTCGGGCTCCGACCAGCGGTCGATCCAGAGCACCTCGTCGAAGCCCGCGACCTGGCGGAGCTGCGGACCGGTCAGCGACGCCGTGAACAGCAGGCTGCCGAAGTGCTCGTCGAGCACGACCCCGCCGAGGCTGGCGATCTTGGCGGCCAGCGCCGGCTTGTCCGCGGCCTTGTCGGCGACCACCATGTTGTAGGCAGCCGGCCGGGTGCTCGTCAGCGCGTCGCCCTCGAGCAGCGCGGCCTCCAGGCGGTAGGCGGGGTGGTAGTCTCCGACCCAACGCACCAGCGGGTGCTCGGCGAGACGCCGCGCTGCGTCGGCGCCGACGCGCGCGACGTAGGCGTCGCGCGGCAGGTAGGAGAGCACCTGCCCGCCCACGGCGGCGACCGCGTCGCGGCCCGCCTGGGTCGGCGTCCCGTGGAACTGCACGATCCGCAGCGTGGCGGTCGCGCCCGAGCGGAGCGACGCCGGGACGGACGGCGCCGAGAGCTGCGGGTCGAAGGAGGCGTAGCGGAGGCGCAGGACGCCGCGGTCGTCGGCGGCGGGCGACGACGCGCTCTGCGCGGCCAGGGAAGCAGCGACGGCGCACGCCAACAGCGCGCCGCGGGAGAGTCGGCTCAACATGGTCAGGTCCAGGTGGGTCGGGCAGGGCCTGGGCAGGCGCCGGCAAAGTGTATCCAACGAACCCGCGCGGCGCGTGCCCGGTGGAGAGGAATCGGGCGCCGCAACCGGCGCTGGCGCCGGTCCTGCGGGCCCAGCCGGCGCCTGCAAATCACCCGGCACAAGTTGACCGGGCGGCTGCTACGACGCCGCCGTTGGTGTATGCGTTGCACCAGAAGATGTCCGGGGCCTCGATCTATCTCGCCGTCGTGCTCGCCCTGGCGCTGACGTCGTTCTACGCGCAGCGCCTGCGACCCGACGTCACGGCGCTGCTCGTGATGCTGTCGCTGCTGGTGCCGTGGCAACCGACCGACAGCGGGCTGCGCGCGATCCTGACCGCCGGCCAGGCCTTCCACGGCTTCGGCAGCCCGGCGCTGCTGATGGTCACCTCGATGTTCGTGCTGTCGGCCGCGATGGTCCGCACCGGGGCTGCGCAGATGCTCGGCGGGCGGCTGCTCGAGGCCGGCGCCGGGAGCGAGCTGTCCTTCCAGCTGACCGTGCTCGTCCTGGTCACCGGCTTCAGCGCCATCGTCAACGACACCACCACCGTGCTGGTCTGGATGCCGCCGGTCATGGCGATCTGCCAGAAGCGGGGCTACGCGCCGTCGCGCGTCCTGATCCTGCTCGCCTTCGCGTCGCTGCTCGGCGGCAAGTGGACCCTGATCGGGACGCGCAGCAACGTCATCCTGAGCGACTACCTGCTGGACCGCACCGGCAGCGGCCTCGCGTTCTTCGCGTTCGCGCCGGTCGGCGCTGCCGTGTTCGCGGCGTGCGTGACGTGGTTCCTGCTGGTCGGGCGGCGCTTCCTGCCGCAAGCAGCGGCGAGCCCTTCGCTCGAGAGCCGCTACGAAGTCGCCGAGTTCCTGACCGAGACCATGGCGGAGCCGGACTCCGAGATCGTCGGGCGCACGCTCGGGGAGCTCGACCTGCCGGGTCGGGACGTCACCGTGCTCCAGGTCATCCGCGGCAAGGAGTTCCTGCCGCCCAACCCCTGGGTCACGGTGCAGCCCAAGGACGTCCTGGTCATCCAGGGCCGCATCACCGCGATCACCGACGCGCTGCACCGGGGCCTGAGCGTCAAAGAAGAGCTGAAGGTCGACGACAAGACGCTGCGCTCGGCCGACCTGCGCATGGTCGAGGCCATCCTGCCCCCGGACAGCGACGTGATCGGGCGGAGCTTGCGCGATCTGGACTTCCACCACCGCTACGGCGTGAGCCCGCTGGCCATCAGCCGACGCGGGCGCTCGCTCCGAGAGCGGCCGCTCGCGGTGCCGCTGAAGAGCGGCGACTCGCTGCTCCTGGTCGGCCACGAAGCCGAGCTGCAGCGGCTCCGACGCAACCCGGACCTGATGCTGCTCGAGTCCCAGCTGCTGCCGACCGCGGGTCGGGGCAAGGCGCTGACCGTGCTCGCGATCATGGCCGCGATGGTGCTGTCGAGCGCGACCGGGCTGCTGGAGCCCGCCGTCGCGATCCCGTTCGCGGCGATGGCCGCCGTGCTGACTGGGACGGTCGGGATGCGCCGCGCCTACGAGACGATCGACCTGCAGGCGCTCGTGATCGTCGGGGCGATGATCCCGTTCGGAGAGGCCCTGCAGGTTACGGGCACGGCCCAGTGGGCCGCCGAGAGCATGGCCGCGGCCTTCGAGGGGCTGCCGCCGCAGGCGCTGCTCGGCGCGCTGCTGCTGCTCGCGGTCCTGATGACGCAGCTGATCGAGAACGCGGCGGTCGCGGTCGTGCTCGCGCCGATCGCGTATGCGCTCGCGGTCGCCGCCGGATGCGATCCGGCGCCGTTCCTGCTGGGCGTGGCGATCTGCGTGTCGTCCGCGTTCGTCACGCCCGTCGCGCACGAGTCCACGATCCTCGTGATGGGGCCCGGTCGCTACCGGTTCCGCGACTACGTGATCCTCGGCGGCCCGTTCGCGCTGATCACGTGGCTCGTCACCACGCTCACGCTGCCCTGGTTCGTGCCGCTGCGCTGAGCCCGGGAGCCCGCCTCAGCGCTGCGCCCGCGCTCGGCTGCGTCCTTCGGCGCGCGCCGCCCGACCGGCGGGGAGCAGGACGCGCACGCACGTGCCCGCGCCCGGCGCCGACTCGACCGCGACGGCGCCGCCGTGTCGCTGCACGACGCCGAGCGCGGCCGCCATCCCGAGGTCCTGCACGCCGCCGCGACGGCCCGAGAAGGGCTCGAACAGGGCCGCCCGCGCCTCTTCGTCGAGGCCCGCGCCCACGTCCTCGACCTCGACGCAGACGTAGTCGCCCGCGACCTTGAGGGCGCCGAACGGATAGTGCGCGAAGTCACTGGGGCGCACGTGCTCCAGCATCGTGCGCACGGTCACGACGCCGCCGCCGGGCTCCGAGGCCTCGACCGCGTAGGTCAACAGCGACGACAGCGCCTCGCCGAAGCGGGCGCGGTCGAGCTCGACCTCGGGCAGCGCGCCGTGCAGCTCGCGGACGACCCGGACGCCGTCCGGCAGCTCGCGCGACGCACGCTCGACCGCCCGGTCTACGGCCGCCTGCACGTCGCTGCGGGCGGTCTCGGACCACCCCGACGGGTCCGCCTGCGGCCCGGCGATCTCGGCCAGCTGCCGGCAGAGGTGCTGGGCGCGCTGCGCCGAGTCGACGATCCAGTCGACGGCGGCGCGGCACGCGTCCTCGCGCCCACGCAGCGGGCGCGCGCGCTCCAGGATCGTGGACGTCAGCGCGGCGAACCGCTGCGCGACGCCGCTCGCCAGCCGCCCGACGCTCGCGCGGCGCTGCTCGCGCAGCAGGCGGCGGTCGGCGAGCCGGTGGCGACGCTGCTCCTCGATCGAGAGCTGGTGGTCGAGGCTGACCTCCACGGCGGCCGCGAACCGTTCGATCACGTCCTGCAGCAGCTCGACCCGGCCTGCGCTGGGCTGCGAGCGCGCGGCGCTGGCGTGGAGCTTGAGCAGCCCGACGTCGCGGAGCCGGTAGACGACGTAGGCGCCGCCGTCGACCTCCCGCTCCATCACCAGCTTGCCGAACGCCGGATCGGCCGCCGGGACCAGGGTCCAGGGGGCGTCTTCGCTGAGCTGGACGAGCGGGTGGAGCGCCGAGATGACCGAGGTCGACGCCTGGCCAGCCGGCGACGCGTACGCGAGGCCCAGCCCGTCCCGCTCGCGCGCGCTCAGCCGCGACGCGCCGGGCAGCAGCTCGCGGCGCACCCAGACGGCGGCGTAGTCGAGGCCGAAGCGCGCCTTCAGGAGGTCCAGGAACTTTCGACAGGTCTCGCCCAGGTCGAGCTCGCCGCCTGCTGCGAGCGACAGCTCGTAGAGGATGACGAGCTCCGACGGGGTGGCAGAGCGTTGGGAGGCGGTGGGCATGGTCGGCGGCAGGGGGCCGGCATCTCCGTGACAGGACCGCGTGGTGAGAGCCGTCGAGGGGGTGCTCGTCGGCCGGCGCGGCCCAGGAAATCCGGTGGAACCTGATTCATAGAGAGCGGCTGCCATTCCGCAACCGGCTCCGCCCGCTCGGCACGCGTCGCGAGGCCGCGGCTCATCGCTGTGGACCGTCAGCAGGGAGCGGCGCACCGTGGATGCGGCGCGCGACGCGCCGCGGCACACTGTCAGGCTCATGCGCAGCCACGTCGTGACCGCCTCTCTCGTCGCCGCCCTCCTGATCGCCTGCGCGTGCCAGGCCCAACGCGTCGTGCTGCCAGGCGGCGCGGGCGGTCTCCGTCCGGACGCGGCGTGGACCGTCCTACGCCATGGGGATCTCAAGACCGGGCAGCGCCCGACCGATCCAGCCGACGCGCCGGGGCGCGCGCGCCTGCTGGCGACGATCGCCGAGCTGCGACAGCAGCAGCTGACCGAGTCGCACCTGCTGCTGCACGCGCGCGGACCCGCGCCCGGTCAGCTTCGTGTCACACACGCTTACGCCGCGGAGGGCGGCGCCGACGTCGAGCAATTGACCGAAGAAAACTCCGTGACGCGGATCCGCGAGGTGCTCGAACCCGCGCTGGGCCGCGGCGGGCGCGAGGTCCGGTTCGAAGGCTGCACGCGCAGCGACCTGTTCGCCGCGGGCGGCGCGCGGCTGCGGTTCGCGGTCGACGCCCCGGGGCTCGCGCTGACGCACGATCACTACATCGTGCCCGCGGGCGACCAGCTGCAGTACTTCGACTGCTCCTACGACCGCGCCGACGCGGGCGCCGGCGCCGCCGTCGAAGCGCTGCTGTCCACCTACGACGGCGGCGCCCCGCCGCCGACGGGGTCCGGCGCGCTGTGGGGCGCGGGCCTCGCAGGCGCGCTCGCCGGCGTCGTCACCGCGCTCGCCCGCCGCAAGCGGCAGGCTCGGCTGATCGCGGCGCAGAACGCCGCTCCGCCCGCTTCGTCCTGACCGCGACGGCGCTACAACTGCGCCATGTCCGAGCCCCCCCAGCACGTCGCCTACGCCGCCGACCACGCCGTCGCCGCGATCACGCTCGACCGGCCGGAGGCCCGCAACGCCTACAGCGACGAGATGTGCGCGCAGCTGTGCGCGGCGCTGGACCGCGCGGAGCGAGACGCCGCGGTCCGCGTCGCGGTGCTGACCGGCCGGGGCGCCGCGTTCCACGCCGGCGGCGACGTCAAGGCGATGCGGTCGCGCGCCGGCATGTTCGCGGGGGACGCGAGCGAGCTGCGACAGCGCTACCTCGACGGCATCCAGGCCGTGCCGCGCCGCATCGCCGCGTTCCGCAAGCCGCTGGTCTGCGCGATCAACGGCGCCGCCATCGGCGCGGGGCTCGACCTCGCCTGCATGTGCGACCTGCGCCTCGCCGCGCGGTCTGCCAAGCTGGGCTCGACGTTCGTCAAGGTCGGCCTGGTCCCAGGCGACGGCGGCGCCTACTTCCTGGCCCGGGTCGTCGGCTTCCCGCGGGCCCTGGAGCTGATGCTCCGTGGCCGCGTCGTCGGCGCCGAGGAGGCCCTGGCGATCGGCCTGGTCCACGAGGTGGTCGAGGACGAGGACCTCCCCGCGCGCGCCCGCGCGCTCGCCGACGAGCTCGCCGCCCTGCCCAGCGACGCGCTGCAGCTCACCAAGCGGGCGGCCTACGACAGCTGGAACGGCGAGGTGCACCGCGCGCTCGAGCTCGCGGCGACCTACCAGGGGATCGCGCAGAACCACCCGGAGCACGCGCGCCGGCTCGGCTCTTGAGCGCGCGGGTCGTGCACGAAGGGTGCGCGCTGGCGTGGCTGCGCGCGCACCCGCTCCCCTCGGACGCGGGCGTGCTGACGTCGCTGCCGAACTTCGACGAGTTCTCGCACCGCGACGTGGCGCGCTGGCGCGACTGGTTCGTCGACGCCGCGGAGCTGACGCTGCGCAGCACGCCGCCTCAAGGCGCGTGCGTGTTCTTCCAGACGGACGTCAAGCACGACGGCGTGTGGATCGACAAGGCCTTCCTGGTCCAGCTCGCCGCCGACCGCGCCGGCGTGCCGCTGGTGTGGCACAAGGTCGCCCTGCGCGCCCCGCCCGGCGCCGTGACCCACGGCCGCCCCGGCTTCGCGCACCTGCTGTGCTTCTCCCGGACCGCGCGCGACGGCGCCGACAGCGCGACCGCCGACGTCCTCGAGCGGGTCGGGCGCAAGCGCTGGGCGCGCTCCATGGGCGCCGAGGTCGCCCGCGCGGCCGTCCGGTGGCTCGCCGAGCAGGCCGGCGCCCGGACGATCGTCGCGCCGTTCTGCGGCGTCGGCACGGCGCTCGACGCCGCCGACGAG
>JBMHDP010000217.1:0-8381 GCA_049889335.1 Planctomycetota bacterium | reverse complement strand
CGCCGCCGGCGCGCGCAGCCACCTGCCCGCGGGCACGCGCCTCGTCTCGTGCGCGCAGGTCGGCGCGACCGCCCGGCTGACCCTGACCGAGGCGCTGCTCCGCGCCGCGCCAGGATGCGACCTCGAGCACGCGATCGAGCAGCTCGACAAGACGGTCCTGTCGACGCCGGGGATCCGCCGGTGCGAGGTCTACGTGCAGCGCGCAGACGGCAGCGTGCGCGAGCTGGGCAGCGCGCTCGGCAGACCGCTGCTGCCGGGCGCGCCGCCGCAGCCGACGGCGTCGCTCGTGTCGTCGTTCGGCACGCTCGCCGGCAAGCGCATCGCGCTGTCGCCCGGGCACGGCTACTACTGGCACTCCTCGCTCGGCTGGACGACCCAGCGCGGCGCCATCGGCGGCTTGACCGAGGACCTCCACACCGCGGAGATCGCGAACCGCTACCTCGCGCCGATGCTGCGGAACCTGGGCGCCGACGTGGTGTTCTGCCGCGAGCCCGGGGAGCCGTCGAGCGACGGCCTGGTCGACAACGACCAGGGCGCGCCTGCCTACCTCGAGTCCGGCGGCTGGAGCACCTCGCTCTCGTCGGGCTACCAGGGGTCGACCTACCGCTTCGCGAACACGACGCCGAGCCTCGAGACGGCGACCGCGACGTGGTCCCTGCCGGTGGGCGAGGACGGCCTCTATCCGGTGTTCGCGTGGTTCCGCGCCAGCGGCAACCGCACGCCCGAGGCCGTCTACCGGGTCACGCACAGCGGCGGGGTCGACGAGGTCGTCGTCGACCAGACGGTGGACAACCTGACCTGGGCGCACCTCGGCAACTTCTGGTTCACGCAGGCGCAGGGCGCCGTGGTCACGCTGAGCAACCGCTCGCCGAGCCCCGGCGTCGTCATCGCCGACGCGGTCCGACTGGGCGGCGGGCTCGGTTCGATCGTGCGCGGCGGGACCACGTCGCTGCAGGAGCGCTGGCGCGAGTGCGCGCGCTACTGGGCCCAGTTCGCCGGCGCGCCGCCGAGCGTCTACGACCCGTCTGCGGCGCCGCAAGACAGCAGCGACGACGTCACCGCCAGGCCGCGCTTCGCGGAGTGGCGCGGCGCCGACGCCTTCCTCTCGCTGCACACCAACGCCGGCGGCGGCGCCGGCACGGAGACCTACGTCTACTCGGGCGGCGCCACCCCGGGCTCCGCGACGCTGAGCCAGACCGTGCACACCCAGCTCGTCGCCGACATCCGCAGCGGCTGGGACCCCGGCTGGACCGACCGCGGCCAGAAGCAGGCCAACTTCGGCGAGCTGCGGCTGCTGAGCACGATGCCCGGCGTGCTGGTCGAGCTCGCGTTCCACGACACGGTCGGCTCCGCGGACCACGACGCGCTGCACGACCCGGAGTTCCGCTACCTGGCGGCGCGCGCCTACGCCCGCGGCGTGCTGCGCTACTTCGCGCCGCTGGCGCCGTTCCCGCCGGAGCCCCCGACCGCGCTGCGCGTCGTCCAGGACGGCAACCGCGGCCTCCGGGTCGCGTGGGACGCCGCGCCGGGCGCGACCTCCTACACAATCGAGCAGTCGCGCGACGGCAAGGGCTTCGTCGAGGTCGCGAGCGTCTCCGGGACGACCTGGTCGACCGGGCCCCTGCCTCACCACAGCCAGCGCTCGTTCCGCGTGCGCGCCTGGAACCAGAGCGGCCGCTCGTTCCCCACCGAGGTGCTGACCGCCGGCACCGACCACCTCGGCGCCGCCCAGGCCCTGCTGGTGCAGGGCTTCGACCGCCTGGGCAGGGCGGTGAAGGGCCCGGACAACACCCGGGACTACCTGGCGCGCCTCGGCGCGGCGCTGCGCCGCGACGCCCGGTCGTCGCTCGGCTTCGACGCCGCGAGCAACGAAGCGGTGAAGCTCGGCCGGGTCGGCCTCAACGGCTACGGCGCGGTGATCTGGAGCCTCGGAGAAGAGAGCTCTGCCGACGAGACCTTCGACAGCCTCGAGCAGCTGCTCGTCTCGATCTACCTGAACACCGGCGGCGGGCTGCTGGTGACCGGCGCCGAGGTCGGCTGGGACCTCGACTGGCTGGGCTCACCGAGCGACCGCGCCTTCTTCCGCGACACGCTCGGCGCGACCTTCGTCGCGGACGACGCGCAGACCTACGTGCTCTGGCCCGGCATCCCCGGCACGGTCAGCGAGGGCTTCCCGGTCGCCGTGTTCGACACCGGCGCAGGTCCGACCTACGACGTCGACTACGCCGACGTGCTCACGCCGACGAACGCCAACGGCCAGCTGTGCCTGCGCTACGGCAACGGCCTCGGCGCGGGCGTGCAGACCGTGCACCCGACCACCGGCGCGCGGGTGCTGGTCTTCGGCGTGCCGCTGGAGACGATCCTGGACGACGACGGCGCGGCGCTGCTGCTGCAGCAGAGCGTGGACTTCCTGCTCGCAGACGCCCCCCTCCGCGGACCTCACGAGGTGGTCATGGGCCAGCCCGCGAGCTTCACGCTGTCGCTGCCTGCAGAGGCCGGGCGGCCGTACCTGTGCGCGTTGAGCGAAGCGATCGCGCCGGCGATCCCGCTCCCCGGCGGCGGTTTGCTGCCGCGGCGCAGCGGCGGGGTCCTGCTCAGCAGCCTGACGCCGAGCCCGATCTTCCAGGGCTTCCAGGGCGCCCTGGACGCGAGCGGCGCGGCCTCACCGACGCTCACCGTGCCGCCCGTGCCGCCGCTCGCCGGCCTCGACCTCTTCCTCGCCGGGCTGTCGTTCGACGCCGCGCTGCCGGCGGCGCGAGAGCTCAGCAACTGGCGCCGCCTGCGGCTGCGCCTCTGAGGCGCCTGTACGCAGCGCGGGCGCGACAGGGACCGCCCGGCCCCCTCGCGCCCGCGCTGCGATGTTCGTAGCTGCGTCGGCCGACTACTCTTCGCCGATCGCCGCGGCGACCAGGCAGCCCTTGGCGACCGCGGTCAGCGCCTCTTCGCTGCGGAAGATCTTGCCGACCGGGATCGGGAAGTCGATCTTCGAGAACTCCTCGCGGAAGACCTCGATGAAGCCGCCGACCATCGACGTCCCTCCGGCGCAGGCGATGTCGATCGGCTCGCTGAAGCTGGGCATGTTCTGGCCCGACTCGAAGCGCGACTTGATGTTCTCGAGCACGTAGTTGATCAGGCTGCGGTAGTAGATCGCGACCGCCTCCTCTTCGCGGCTCTTGGGGTCGCGGATGTCGATCCCGCGCTCCTTGATCGCCGTGGCCTTGCTGCGCGGGACGCCCAGCACGTTGGAGACGTTCTTGTCGATCCAGTCGCCGCCGCGCGCCACCGAGAACGACAGGCACGGGATCGACTTGTAGGCGATGCAGGCGTTGGCCATGCCGCCGCCGAACGAGAGGCCGATGCCGGTGAAGTCGTTGTCGGCCAGCTCGGAGAAGACCACCGCGTGCGCCTCGTTGATGGCGTGCGCCTTGTAGCCGAGCTTGTTGATCATGCTCTCGAACAGACCCTGGTGGTAGACGACGTTGTTGTCGACGTCCAGCGACTCCGCGGGCACGCAGAAGTAGCAGTTCTCACCGGGCTGCTGCGGCTCGCCCAGGATCTTCTGGATGATCATCTTCATCATCGGCAGCGCGTCCTGCTCGCTCGGGCTGACGAGGCCGTCGGCCATCGGGCGACGGGTCTCCCGACCGAAGACGTTGGCCAGCTCGAAGGCGGCCTCACCGATCACGACCAGCTTGCCGTTGTGTACCACGTAGGGCACCTTCAGCTTGGTCAGCATGTTCTTGCTGTAGACGTCGCTCGGGATGTCGAGGAACGCGTTGCGCTCGACGTTGACGGTGATGCCGCCCTCGTCGTTCTGCACGGCCGCCGCGAGGTTCGCGGTGCCCACGTCGAGGCCCTTGCCGAGGCCGATCGCGGTCTCGGTGGTCTGGTCGATGTCGGAATGGATGTCGTCTTGCGTAGTCATGGCTTCTCCGCCGTCTCTTTGCCTTGGGGTCCCTGTGCGTTCCGGCGCGGCTCGGCTCAGCCGCCGCCCTTGAGTTTCTTCAGCTTGGCGAGGTTGGCAGCGATGCCGCCGGCGGCCTTCTGCTTCACCTTGATGTTGTCCATGTTCGACTCGAGGTTGGCGTCGCCGCCGCTCTCGAACATGCTGCCGAGGTCGACCGGCGCGTCGCCGCCGACGGCGGCGCTGATGCCCATCTTCTTGCCGAAGCTGTCGAGGCGGTCGTTGAGCGCGCCCGCGAGCTTGTCGAAGGCCGCCGTGAGGTCGGCGCCGCCCTCGGGCGCGGCGTGGCCGGCAGACGCCTGCTCGGCGACGCTGGCCTTGACGTCGGCGAGCTCTTGGATCACGGACCGCATCACGTCGGCGGGCACGCCAGGCTGCGCCTCCTCGGCGGCGCGGGCCTGGGCGCGCTCGGCCTCGAGCTCGTCGCGGACCTGCTGCAGCTCCGAGTTGGCCAGCGCCAGCTCCTGCGTCATCGCCTGGAAGCGCTCCCGGAGGGCGTCGAGGTCACGCTCGTTGGCCTCCAGCTGGGCCTCGTTCTCGCGGGCCACCTGGAGCTCCTGCTCGCGCTCGCTTAGCACGGTGCGGAACTCGGCGCGGCTCTTCTCGACGAGCGCGTCGACCGCCTCACGGTCGAGCAGGCCCGACTCCTCGACCGCGGCGTGCACGGCCTCGCTGACCATCTGCGCGATGTGCTCCGCGCGGATCAGGCGGACGCGCTTGCGCCCTTCGCTGGCGAGCTCGTCGAGGGTCGCGGTGCGCGACCGCGCCGACAGCTGCTCCTTGATCTCGTTGACGCTTTCCATGGGCCTCACGTGTGCGCCGCGGGGAGTCCGCAGACGTGGGCTTCATCGGGAACTTGCCTGACGAACTTGAGGGGCGCCGCGGCCCGGCGCGGTCTCACCCCGGGACCGGCGCGCGCGCGGCGGGTGTCGCAGAAGCCGACACCAGGCCTCGACCGGCCGCGCTCAGAAGGTCACGCGCATGCCGAACACGAAGTTTCGACCGAGGCTGTTGCTGCCCGAGCCGTGCACGCGGTAGTCGACGTCCGTGACGTTCTCGAGCGCGCACTCGAGGCTGGCCCGCTCGCTGATCTGCCAGCCGCAGCTCAGGTTCCAGATCGTGTAGCTCGGCGTGCCGCCCGGCGGGATGCGCTGGGTGTCGGCCTGGTCACGGAAGGAGAGCTTGTCGGCGTCCTCGGCGCGCACGATCGACGTCGCCGCGTGGAAGCTCCCCTCGACGTTCTCCCAGCGGAGCCCGACGACGTTCTGCAGGGGCATCAGGCGCGACGGGTAGTCGTCGCTGAGCCCGGTCGGGTTGCTCGGATCCTGGAAGTTCGAGATCCGTCCGTACTGGTAGCTGTGCGCGCCGAACAGCTCCGTCCGCGCCGCGACCTCGACCGCGTAGCTCAGCTCGACGCCCTGGATGTAGCCGTCGCCGACGTTGCCCTTGGTCACGATCGGATCCCCCGCCGCGTTGGTCGTCCCGGTCGGGAACCGCAGGATCTGATCCTCGACGTCGGTGTAGAACCAGGCGGCCTGCGCAGACGCCCAGCCGTTGCGGAGCTTTGCGCCGACCTCGTAGCCGAGGAAGCGCTCCTCGTCGAGGTCGGTGACCGGCACCTCCTGCTCGCCGCTGCGGGCGATGCCGAAGCTGGTCAGGTCGGTCAGCGAAGGCGCCCGGAAGCCCTGACTCGCGCCGGCGTAGACGTTCAGCTCGTCGGTGACGTGCACGAGCCCGCGGACGTTCGCGGTGAACTCGTCCCAGTCGTTGCGGATCCCGATCCGGCCGTTGGTGACGGGGTCGCGCACGCTGTCGGCGTCGACCGCCGCGTAGGTGTAGCGCACGCCGGCCTCGACGCGCACGTCCTCGCCGAGCTCGAGCACGTCCTGCACGAACACACCCAGCAGGTCGTAGATCGAGTCGTCGCCGACCTTGCCCTGGATCTCGTCACCCGGCCGCGGCACGTCCCGGCGCCGCGAGCTGTCCACGTGGTCGCGGTAGAAGTCGACCCCGTAGGTCAGCCGCCCGAACGAGGAGTCGCTCTCGAACTGCGCGAACGCGCCAAGGGTCCCCACCGTCGCAGCGTCCAGCGTCGACGCGCCGCTCGACCGCACGCGGTCCTCGACCCACTCCTGCGTCTGCCAGGAGACCGAGAGCCGCATCGCGTCGAGGCCGCCCGCCATGCCCTCCCGGTGCAGCTGCAGGTAGGTCAGGCGTCGCTCCTGGTCGCTGTCGCGGCGCCGGTCCGAGCCGACCGACGTCCCCCGCCACGAGATGCCCTGGTCGGTCGAGTGCGTGCGCGGCACGTCGTCCTGCGAGTAGTCCTGGTGCAGGAAGACCAGCCGCGTGTCCTCGGCGAGCCAGTGCTCGAGCTTGACGTCGTAGCCGTTCTCGTCGTGAGAGGTGTTGGGCTGGGTGCCGGTGGCGCGGCCGCCCACGATGTCTCCGAGCGACCGCGCGCTGCCGCCGATTAGGACGCCGGTGCGGAGGCCGCGGTCGTCGGTGAAGCCGACGTGCAGCTCACCGCGCGCCGCGACCGAGCGCTCCGCGCTGCCGAAGCGTGCGTAGGTCTCGCCGCCGTAGGCGAGGCCGTCCGCGGCGTAGCGCGAGGGGTCCTTGGTGAACACCTGGACGGTGCCGCCGACCGCGTCGCTGCCGTAGAGCGTCGACGCGGGGCCGCGCAGCACCTCGACGCGCGCGAG
Source organism: Planctomycetota bacterium (assembly GCA_049889335.1). Lineage (GTDB taxonomy): Bacteria > Planctomycetota > UBA1135 > UBA1135 > UBA2386. The sequence goes on along the minus strand of JBMHDP010000217.1, from coordinate 1,715 downwards.
CGACAGCGGATCGATGGTCGCCCAGTACTGGTTGGGACCGGCCCGGAACGTCGAGTTGTTGAGCCGGATCCCGTCGATCAGCAGCAGGTTGTTGTAGCCCGTGAAGCCGCGCAGGTAGGGCGACCCCTGGCCCGGCGAGGTCTCCTGCACGAACGTGCTCGGCAGGTCGCGCAGCGCCTGCGGCACGGAGCGGAACTGGCCCTCCTGCAGCGCCCCGAGGTCGATGACGTCGATCGACCGTGCCGTCTCGAACGGGTCCTCCTCGGTGCGCGTGGCGGTCACGACGACGCGCTCGCTCGCGCCGGGTCGCTGCTGCGGCGGGACCCGCGTCGCCTGCGCCGAGAGCGACGGCGCCGCGCAGAGCGCGGACAACAGGGCGATCGGCGGCGAGGGCACCGTTACGCGAGGGCAGGGCGGCAACATGGTGAGCTGGAGCCAGTGTAATAGTGGCGCGAGCGATCGAGCAACAGCGTCGACGGGCCGCGCCCCGCCGTCACTGCGCCGGCTCGCCGCCGGCGCCGATCGCAGCCTCGACCGCCAGCGCGTCGCGCAGCCCGCGGACGTCGTGGGTACGCACGAACGCCGCGCCCCGCCGCGCCGCCCAGAGTTCGGCGGCGAGCGTCGCGGCGCCGCGCTGGGAGACCGGGCTGCCCGTGACCTCACCGAGGAAGGACTTCCGCGAGACGCTGACGAGCAACGGGCCGTGGCTCGCCGCGAGCTCCTCGAGCCGGTGCAGGACCAGGAGGCTGGGCGCGGCGTCGCGACCGAGGAAGAAGCCCATGCCGGGGTCGAACACGACCCGCTCGGGCGCGATCCCCGCCGCGGCGAACGCCTCACGACGCTCGTCGAAGAAGGCGCGTAGCTCGTCGAACAGCCCCTCGGCGCCCGCCGCGCGCCGCTCGGCGCGCGGGCCCTGCGAGCGCGAGAACATCACGACGAAGCGCACCGCGGCGGGCGCGTCCGCTGCGGTCTGCATCGACGCCTCGTCCCGGAAGCCGTGCACGTCGTTGATCCACGACGCGCCGAGGCCGATCACCCGTCGCATGACGTCGGCTTTGGTGGTGTCGACGCTCACCGGGACCCCCTGCTCGACCAGCGCGCCGACCACGGGCTCGAGCCGCCGCAGCTCCTCGTCCGCGGCGACGTCCTCAGAGTCCGGGTGCGTCGACTCTGCGCCGAGGTCCAGGACGTCGGCGCCCGCGCGCCGCAGCTCTTCGGCGTGCGCGCACGCGGCTTCCGCCGAGAAGAACCTGCCGCCGTCGCTGAACGAATCCCGCGTGACGTTGACGATGCCGAAGATCCCGGGCCGTTGCATGCGGGCGCATCATCGCGAGAAGCGGCTGCGAACGCACGACTCACAGCGACCGCACGGGGCCGCGCCGCCCTCGTAGCACGACCAGAAATCCTCGGGACCGAAGCCGAGCCGGCGGGCCTCGGCGACGATCTGCGGCTTGTCCCAGCCGACGGTCGGGCTCACGACCTGCACGCCGTCGCGCGTGCCCAGACCCAGGAACGTCGTCGCAGCGTCGAGGAACGCCCGGGAGTTGTCCGGGAACGTCGCGGCCTCTTCGCGGTTGAAGCCCGCGATCACGCAGCCCGCGCCGACGGCCTCGGCCAGCGCGCCCGCGACGCTGACGAGGACGGCGTTGCGCGCCGGCACCCAGACCGCGCGCGCGCTGGCCTCGTCACCGGGGGCCGCCGCGGTCGCCGCCGGG
>JBMHDP010000216.1:0-10057 GCA_049889335.1 Planctomycetota bacterium | reverse complement strand
GGCCTCGCTGCTCGGGCGCGCCGCGGCCGCGGCGCCGAGCTCGACCGCGGCGGGGACGGACCCGCCGGGACCGCACCATGCGCCCCGGGCGAAGGCCGTCATCCAGCTGTTCATGGGCGGCGCGCCGAGCCAGCTCGACCTGTTCGACCCCAAGCCGAAGCTGACCGAGTACGAGGGCAAGCCGCTGCCGCCCTCGGTCATCGGCGACCAGCGCTATGCGTTCATCCTGCCCGACGCCGCGGTGCTGGGCCCGCGCTTCCCGTTCGCGCGACACGGTGAGTCGGGCGCCGAGCTCGGGAGCCCGTGGCGGCACCTCGCCGGGGTCGCCGACGAGCTGTGCATCGTGCGCTCGATGCACACCGATCAGTTCAACCACGCGCCCGCGCAGCTGCTGCTCAACAGCGGCTTCTCGCAGCCGGGGCGGCCGAGCACGGGCTCGTGGGCGTCCTACGGCCTCGGCGCGGCGACACGGGACCTCCCCGCCTACGTCGCGATGGTCACGGGTTCGGGCATCAGCGCGGGCGCGGCGCTGTGGTCGAGCGGCTTCCTGCCGAAGCACCACGCGGGCGTGCGGCTGCGCAACGGCAAGGACCCGATCCTCAACCTGACCACGCCCGAGGCGTTCGCAGCGCCGGGCATGCAGCGCGAGACGTTCGCCCTCCTCGAACAGCTCGACCGGCTGCGCGGCGAAGCGCTCGGCGCGCCCGAGGTCGCCTCCCGGCTCCAGGCGCTGGAGATGGCCGCGACGCTGCAGACCTCTGCGCCCGAGCTGCTGGACCTGCAGCGAGAAGGACAGGCGACGCTCGACCTCTACGGCTGCGCGCCCGGCGAAGCGTCGTTCGCCCGCGCGTGCCTGCTCGCGCGCCGGCTCGTCGAACGCGGCGTGCGCTTCGTCAGCATCTTCCACGAAGGCTGGGACGCGCACAGCGACGTCAAGGGCTCCACCGAGCGCAACTGCCGGGCGACCGATCGGGCGTGCGCCGCGCTGATCCGCGACCTCAAGCGGCGCGGCATGCTCGACGACACCCTCGTCGTCTGGGGCGGCGAATTCGGCCGCACGCCGATGGTCGAGACCAACCCGGCGCTCGGCCGCAGCCAGGGCCGGGACCACCACCCGCAGGCCTACACCATGTGGATGGCGGGCGGCGGCGTGCGCGCTGGACACACCCACGGCGAGACCGACGACTTCGGCTTCCACATCACGCGCGACCCTGTCCACGTGCACGACCTCCAGGCCACGATCCTGCACCTGCTCGGCCTCGACCACGAGCGGCTGACTTTCCGCCACGCCGGCCGCGACTTCCGTCTGACCGACGTGCACGGGCGCGTCGTGCCGGGGCTGCTGGCCTAGCTACGTCGCGCCGTCCACGCGGTCGAAGCAGAAGCCGGAGTAGTGCGGCAACGACAGCTCCGGGGCGTACGGCAGGCGCAGCTCCTTGGCCGGGTTGCGCCAGCTGTCTCGCAGCACGTAGCCCGCGGCGCAGACCTGCTCGACCAGCTCGTCGCGCGCGGTCACCCGGTACGGGCAGACGGCGGTCCCGATGCTGTTGAGCGTGAAGAAGCTGCGCGTCGCGTGCACCGGCGTCGTGTTGACGACGACCCGTCCAGGCGGCACCTCCAGCGAGGTGAGCAGCTCTCCGAGCGAGCGCGGCAGGTACTGCAGCGAACCTGACGCGAGCAGCACGTCGCAGCCCGACGCCTCGGACCACTCCGAGGTGAACGTCAGCCGGCCCTCGAGGCCTTCTTCCTGCGCGAGGCGCGCGCCGAGCGTCGCGACGGCCGCGACGTCCACGACCAGCCAGCGGGCGTCGTCGCCCAGGTCGAGCACCGGCGAGAACGCGCGGTACTTGATGCCCGTGCTGCCGCCGAGGTCGACGAAGCGCTGCCCCCGGCCGCTCCGCACCCACTCGTGGAGCCAGAGCAGCGCGGGGTAGTCGTGGTCGGTGACCTCGTGCCAGCCGACGTACATGCCGGCCGACGCCTCGTTGTCGTAGCTGCCCGGTCGCGCGGCAGGCACGGCGGCGGCGGCCGCGTCGAACGACTCGTAGACGCCGTGGAACGCGTGCCCCAGGGTCGGGAAGCGCGCCTCGTAGCGCCGCTGGAGCAGCTGCCGGAGTGGCGGCGCGGACGCGACGCGGTCGATCAGTCGGTGGAGCGGGTCGAGTGCCATCGGCTCTCCTAAGCCTGCCTCATCCGGGGCGGATGTGCGCGATCTGGTTGTCGAAGAAACGCCCCAACTCCTCTTCGCCGAGCGCCCGCAGGGGCACGCCGAGGATCGAGCCAGCGGGATCACAACCAGCAAGTGGATTTTAGGTGACCCAACTGCATCACCGTTACGGCGACACCATCGCCACGTTCCTCTCCCTCCCCGACCGCTCGACGATCAAGGACGAGGCCCTCTGGCCGGTGGTCCGGCGTGAGTTCGCCGCGGCCATCTGCTCGACCGCCACGGCCCTAGATCGAGACGACCTGAACCACGCCGAGTTCTGGGCCGACCGGAGCCTGCGGGCGTGGGAGCGCCTCTGCGAGGCTGGCGAGCCGTCTCCGGCCCTGCGCTGCCACCTCAACGCAGTCGTGGACGACTACTGCAAGCGAGCCGCCGAGGCTGAGGAGGAGGGCAAGTGAGCGCTCCTCACGTGCAGGTCCTCGACCCCCCGCGCACCGGCAAGACCCTGCGCTGGCGAGACCCTGAGTCCGGCAAGGTCAAGCAGGGCAACGCTCGGCGTCTCGGCCTGACCACCGACGCCAAGCTGCGGAGGTTCGTGGACGAGTTGAGCGAGCACCTCGCGTTCTGCAAGCGGGCCAAGCTCCTCGGACTCACGCTGCCCAAGACCGAGCAGGAGAGCGCGCCACAGGCGCCCTCGCGGCCCACTGGTGAGGTGATCAACGACTACCTCGACCGGTTCGAGCACCGAGCCACGCTGCAAGGCAACAAGACCGCGCTCGCTCTGTTCCAGCGGCTGATCAAGGAGCCGCTCCACGACCTCACCTCCGAGCACGTGGTTCGGCTGCGCGATCGGATCGCCCAGCAGGGCTACAAGCGCTCGACGGTCAAACAGCGGCGCACCCAGCTGGCCACGTTCCTACGTTGGTGCGTTGACCGCGGCGAGATCGCCAACGTGAGCGACCGCGCCATCGCCACGCTGGCCAAGGCCGACCGCACCAAGGAGGCTAAGGAGGTCCGAGTCCTGACGCCGGACCAGCTGCGCGCTGTGCGCGAGTGGTTCGGGGACAACGCTCCGGCCGACCTGTGCGCGTTCCTCGATGTGCAGATCCTGACGGGCTGCCGCGTGGACGAGGTGCAGCAACTCCGCAAGGACTGGATGCAAGTGGACCGGCTCCGCATCCCTGCACACGCAACAAAGACCCGCACTCGTCGCGATGTTGTGTTCTCGGTGAGCCCGACCCTCGGCCCGCTGCTGGAGTCGCTCGACGGCGAGCAGCCGTTCAAGGGCCGCGCCAAGTCCTACGGCCGCTACCTCCGCAACGCAGAGCGAGCGCTGGGCATCACGATCGGTGGCACCCACACGATCCGCCGGACCACGGCAACGGCTCTGTGGTGCGCTGGCCTGCTCCCGCCGTTGCAGGCTGCTGCGCGTCTGGGTCACAGCGTGCAGGTCGCCGAGTCCAGCTACGCCACGGTCTTGACCGCGGACCAGCTGGGCAGGGGCGAGACGATCGAGCAGGTGCTCGGGCTGTAGAGCCGCCTAGTTCTTCCGCGTGTAGTAGCGAACGTCGACGATGTGCGCGGGGTTGACGCCCACAATAATCGAGCCTGACCCTTGTTCTCCAGAGAGGTCGATTTCCCTGCTGCTCGCCGCCCAATCTACGTCCAGAAAGACGGCGTCTAGGCGGCTATACGTCACTTTCCCCGCCAGAGTCTCGCCCGTGATCAGTGTCAGCTTGTAGCTAGAGCCCTCCTTCGGCATCCACAGGGGCCTGTAGGGCTTGTCGCCCTCTGGCGAGGCCTGCTTGACCTGCGGCGAGGCCTGCTTGATCTGCGGCTCGCCTGCTTCCCTCGAAGCGCCGATCGGAATAAACACGACAGTGGCGAGACCGGCACCGAGTAGCACGAAACCGAAACCGCGTAGAGCTTGCGCCATGGCGAGAAAGTTGCCGGTCGCGGGTCACAGCGTCAACAACTCGCTACCCACCGGCTCTACCGCGGCCCTCGCCATTGCTGGCGGGTGAACAGGTCCTGCGGCAGCTGTAAGCGCCGGTCCACTGGCGGACACCCTGTGGACCGGCTGACCCGCTCCGTCGATGTCCAGACGACGGGTTGGGCTGTGTTAGTTGGTCTTGTCGGCTCGTGCAGCCCTCTCGACGTCGCGGCGGATGTCTTGCACCTCCTCCTCGGCGGCGCGCAGCAGGAACACCGTGCTCGCTGCGTCAGGAGCCGGTCCATGCTCGGCACGCCACTCGGCGACGATGTCCTTGTCGGCTCGCGTCACGGCCGATACTGTGGGCAGCCCCGCGGCTTAGGGCGTGACCGAGACCATGCTGACCTGCTGGTCGAAGAAACGCCCCAACTCCTCGTCGCCGAGCGCCCGCAGGGGCACGCCGAGGTCTGTCGCGAGCCGCCCGGTCAGCGCCTTCACCCACAGCGCGTTCCACGCGAGGCCGGCGTGACCGTCCGACAGCACCGAAGCGCGCGGGTCGTCCGCGGCTCGGTGGGTGACGACGTGCGAGCCCAGGGAGACGGCGCGGTAGGCGGGCAGCCCGGACTCGTCCCGGCCGCCCCACTGGCTGCGGAACCACGCGCGATCGTCGAAGAAAGCGACCCGCGGATGTGCAGCGGCGAGCGCGCGGAGTCCGTCGTCGAACCGGTCGAGCGAGCGGGAGATGTTGCGGAGCTGCGACGGTGAGCGGAACCGCCCCAGCTGCGGCGGATGGTCGGCGTTGTCGAGGACGCCGACGAGCACGATCCTCAGCCCGGCCGGCGCAGCGTGCAGGTCGGCGACCGCGCCGCGCAGGCACGCGAGGCACCCGTCGACGAGCGCGCGGACGTCGCGGCTGTCGGGGTCGGCGGCCATGGCCTGGAGCACGCTCAGACCGCCGAGGTCCACGATCCCGGCCCGGAGGACCACCACGCCCCCACGCCACGCCGTCGGGGCCTTCGCGACCAGCCGGAGCAGCGCGGGCACCTGCGCGGCCGCGCCGGCGACGAGGTCGACGCAGCGCGCGCCGGCGAACGCGAAGTTGTGCTCGTGGTCGTGCTTGCGGGGGGTCCGCAGCGTGACCCCGACGGCGCGGGCCCAGCGCGCGACCCGCCGGCGGGCGCCGCAGCGGCGCACCGCGCCGAGGTCGACCTCGTCCCCGCGCAGCGAGTCGAGGACTTCGGTCCACTGCAGCGTCGCGCGTCGCCAAGGGCCGCCGCGCACTCCCGGACCGGGGCGGTGCCAGACCCGGTCCCGATAGCCGTGGCTGTCCGAGTCCCCGAGGACCGCGAGACGCGTGGTCACCGCGCGGCGCCGCGCACCGGCGCGGTCTCGTCGATGCCACGGACGACTCCCGCCGGGCCGCGCGACGCCGAGCCCAAAGTGAGACCCGCGCGCGCCCGCGTTCGCGACGCCGGAACGTCCTTACTCCCGCCCGCGAAACGGGGTGCTATCCTGTTCCGTGCCATTCCCACCGGAGCTTTGCACAAGGTGCGGGTGAGGCATAGCTTAGACACGATAGAAAAGGGGAGGAGCGGACGTCATGGCGCCGCTCTCCGTTGCTGCATGACGCCGGAACGACACGTCGCCGCGAGATTCCAGGACACCGCACGCCGCTACGCGAAGCGCGTGGCCCTCGTGTGGTCGGAGGCCGACGAGCTCGGGAGCTGGACCTACGCGGAGCTCGCGGACGCAGCCGCGCAGTGCGCCGCTGCGCTCCGCGCGCAGGGCCTGCGCAGCGGTCAGCTGATCGGGTTGACCGCGCACCGGAGACCGGCGGTCATCGCGGCGATGCTCGGCGTCTGGGAGGTGGGCGCGGCGTTCGCCCCGATCCCGCCGCAGGAGCCGCCCGCGCGCCGCGCCAAGGCGCTCGAGCTCGTCGGCGCCGCCGGCGCGCTCGAGCTGAACGGGCTGCGCGCCGCGCCGCAGCTCCGCCTGTTCTCGCCGAGCGAGGCATGCGACCCGGCGCCGGGACCCGCCCGCGCGGCCGCCGCACCGCGCGAGGAGGAGCTCGCCTACGCGATGTTCACCTCTGGATCGACCGGCGTCCCGAAGGCCGTCGCGGTCCCGCACCGCGCCATCGTCCGGCTGGTCACGGACCAGGACTACCTGCCCTTCGGGCCCGAGCGGACCTTCCTGCAGGCCGCGCCGATGAGCTTCGACGCCTCGGTCCTCGAGCTCTGGGGCCCCTTGCTCCACGGCGGCCGCTGCGTGCTCTACCCAGAGCGCGAGCTGCCGACCGCCCGCGGCCTCGCGCGCGTGATCCGCACCCAGCAGGTCGACACAGCCTGGCTGACCGCGTCGCTGTTCCACGGCGTCGTCGACGACGACGTCGACGCGCTGCGCGGCCTGCGCTACCTCGTCGTCGGCGGCGAGGAGGTGTCCCCTCGACACGTCCAGCGCGCGCTCGCGGCGCTGCCGGGGATCCGGGTCGTCAACGGCTACGGCCCCACCGAGAACACGACCTTCACCACCTGCTATCCGGTGCCCGACGGGTTCCCCGACGACGCGCCGCGCGTGCCGATCGGGTGGCCGCTGCGCGGCACGATCGCCCGCGTCGTCGACGGGGACCTCCACCCGGTCGCGGCCGGCGAGGAGGGCGAGCTGCTGGTCCTGGGCGACGGGCTCGCGCACGGCTACCTCGGCGGCGCGCCCGACGACGACAGGTTCCTCGAGGTCGTCGGGCCCGACGGGGAGCGCGCGCTGGCGTACCGCACCGGCGACCGCGTGGTCGAGCGCGAGGACGGCGCCTTCGACTTCCTGGGCAGGCTCGACGACCAGGTCAAGATCGCCGGCTTCCGGATCGAACCGGGAGAGTCGGAGGCGGTCATCCTCGCGACGCCCGACGTGCGCCGCTGCAAGGTCCTCTGCCGCCGCGACCCCGCCGGCAGGCTGCGCTTGATCGCCTACGTCGTCGCGTCCGAGGCCGCGACCCACGCGGCGAGGCAGCACGCCGCCGAACACCTGCCGTCGCACCTCGTGCCGCACAGCTGGGTGCAGCTCGACGCGCTGCCCTACACCGCCAACGGCAAGCTCGACCTCGAGCGGCTGCCGCTGCCGTGGGCGACGCAGCCCGCCGCGCCGCTGCCGGTGGGCTCCCGCGCCCTGACGGCCGTGCTCCGCTGCTGGTCCGAGGTGCTCGGGGAGACCCCCACGCGCCTCGACCTCGGCCTGTTCGAGGCAGGCGCCCGCTCGATCGACGCGATGCGCCTGCAGACGCTGCTGGAGCGCGCGTGTGGGCTGGAGCTCGAGCCGACGTTCGTGTTCGAGTTCGTGACCGTCCGCAAGCAGACCGACGAGCTCGAGTCCCGGGGGGCGGCCTTCCGCGACGCCGCCGCCGCTTCGCCCCACGACCCGGAGCCGTCGACGTGAGCGCCCACGACGCAGCGCTGCCCGGCCACGCGATCGCGCTGGTCGGGATGGCGGGACGGTTCCCCGGGGCCCGCGACGTAGAGACCCTCTGGGCGAACATGCTGGCCTGCCGCGAGGGCGCGCAGGCGATCCCCGAGCACCAGCTCGACCCGGCCGTCACGGCGGAGACCCGCAGCGACCCGTCGTACGTCGCGTTCCGCGGGGTCATGCCCGACTACGACCGCTTCGACGCCGCGTTCTTCGGCGTCAGCCCGATGGAGGCGCAGGTGATGGACCCGCAGCAGCGGGTGCTGCTCGAGCTCGCCTACGCGGCGCTCGAGGACAGCGGGCACCGCGCCGGTCGTGACGCCGGCAAGGTCGGGGTCTACGTCGGCGCCAACTGGAACCGCTACCGCAGCCACTGCGTCGACTCGCGCCCGGACGTCGTCGCGAGCTTCGGCGAGTTCGCCACGGCGCTCGCCAACGAGTCGGACTTCCTGGCGACGCGCATCTCGCACAAGCTCGACCTGCGCGGCCCCAGCGCCACCGTGAGCACGGCCTGCTCGACGTCCCTGGTCGCGATCGTCGAGGCGGCGCGCGCGCTGCTCAACGGCTCCTGCGACCTCGCGCTCGCGGGCGGCGCCTCGATCACGGTCCCGACGATGGCCGGCTACCGTCACGAGCCGGGCGGCATGCTCTCCCGCGACGGCCACTGCAAGCCGTTCGACGCCGACTGCAGCGGCACCACGTTCAGCGACGGCGCCGCCGTCGTCGTGCTGCGCCGCCTGGAGGACGCGCTCCGCGACGGCGACCAGGTCCACGCCGTGATGCGCGGCTTCGCCGTCAACAACGACGGCGCCGACAAGGTGAGCTTCTCGGCCCCGAGCCTCGCCGGCCAGGCCGACGTGCTCCGCGCGGCCTACGAGCACGCGGCGGTCTCGCCGTCGACCGTCGGCTACGTGGAGGCCCACGGCACCGCGACGCCGATGGGCGACCCGATCGAGGTCGCAGCCCTGGCCCGCGTCTTCGGCGACGGCGAGGGGGCCTGCGCGCTCGGCTCGGTCAAGAGCGGCGTCGGCCACCTGGTCCACGCCGCGGGCGTGACGGGCTTCCTGATGGCGGCGATGGCCGTCAAGCACGGCGTCATCCCGCCGACGCTGCACTTCCAGTCGCCCAACCCCCGCCTGCGGCTCGAGCGCACCCCCTTCTACGTCTCCCAGACCGCGCGGCGGTGGGACGACGAACGCGGGCCGCGACGCGCGGGCGTCAGCTCCTTCGGCGTCGGCGGCACGAACGCCCACGTCGTGCTGGAGCAGCCGCCCGCCGCCGCCGCCGACGCAGCGGAGACCGACGCCGCCGAGCTGATCTGCCTGTCGGCCAAGACGCCCGCCGCGCTCGACGCCCGGATCGCGGCGACCCGCGCGTTCCTCGCCGAGCGCGAGCGGGGCCACGTCGCGCTCCGAGACGTAGCCCACACGCTCGCCGTCGGGAGGGAGCCGCTGCCGCACCGCGCGGCGTTCGTGCTCGGACCCAACGACGCCGGCGCAGAGTGGCCTGCGCCGTGCGCCCGGCGCCACGCCGACCGCGCCCGGGCGCTGGTGTTCACCTTCCCGGGGCTGGGCGTCGAGCGCGCCGGCATGGCTGCCGCGCTCTACGAGCACGACGCCGCGTTCCGGGACGCGCTCGACGAGTGCTTCGCGCTCGCCCGCGCGTGCGGCGGCGACCTCGAGGCCGCGCTGCTCCAGCCGGACGCGACCGACGCGGTCACGGACCTGAGCGTGGCGAAGCCGGCCCTGTTCGCCTTCGAGTATGCGCTCGCGACGTCGATGGAGGCGCGCGGCCTCCGCGCCGATGCGCTGCTCGGCTGCAGCCTGGGCGAGTTCGCGGCGGGCGCGCTCGCCGGGGTCTTCTCGCTGCGCGACGCCATCGCGCTGCTCATCCGGTCCGGCGCCCGCTCCGCCGCAGCGCCCGCCGGCCGGCTCGTGACCGCCTACTGCACGAAGGCCGAGGTCGACGCCGCCGGCTGCGAAGGCGTCTGGGTCGCCGCCGAGCACGCGCCCGACGTGCTCGGCCTCGCGGGCGCCCCCGAGGCCGTCGACGCGCTCGCGCAGCGCCTCGGCCAGAGCGGCGTGCGCGTCGAGCCCCTGCACGGCGACCGCGCGTTCCACTCCCCACTGATGGCGGACTGCGCGGCGGCGCTCGAGCGCGACCTGGCGGCGCTGGAGCTCCGCGCGCCCACGCGCCGGCTGCTCTCCGCGTCGCTCGGCAGAGAGCTCGCTGAAGGGGAGGCGACCGACCCCGGCTACTGGGCGCGGATCGTCTCCGCGCCGATCCGGTTCGCGCGCGCGCTGGACCACCTCGCCGCGATCGAGGACTGCGTCCTGCTCGAGGTGGGCCCCGGGGGAGCGCTGACGGCGCTCGCCATGATCCACCCGGTCGCGTCCGGGCGCGCGCCGACGGCTGCGCTGCCGGGAGCCGGCTTCGGCGACGCCCGCGCCGAGGCGCTGCGCGCCGTCGGCGAGGTCTGGGCGGCGGGCGTGGAGCTCCGC
>JBMHDP010000215.1:0-6122 GCA_049889335.1 Planctomycetota bacterium | reverse complement strand
ACGTTGTGGATGTTCACGAGGTCGCTGAAGACCTGCCACCGCGAGCCCGAGACCGAGCCGTAGTTCGTGTAGAACTTGCCCGCGTCCGGCGCCATCCCGCGCACCGCCGGGTTCGACGTGCCGTTGCCGAACACGATGCCGGCGGTGGCGTGGCCGTGCGACTGGGCGGCGCCGCTGCTGCGCACGTTGGTCACGGGCCCCGTGAAGTCCGGGTGCGACGCCTCGACGCCCTCGTAGATGTGGGTGTTGACGCCGGCGCCGGTGTAGCCGGCCTGGCTCTCGATGTAGTTGCCGCCGCCCTGGATCCGGGCGTTGTCCATGTCCTCCTCGGTCGCCGTCGCGGCGTCGATCCACAGCACCTGGTCGAAGCCGGCTGCCTGCGCGAGCTGCGGGCCGGTGAGCGCGACGGTCATCAGCAGCCCGCCGGTCTGCATGTCGAGGACCGCGCCCCCGATCGCGACCACGTTCTGCCGCAGCGCGGGCTTGTCGGCGCGCTTGTCGGCGACCACCACGTTGTAGGCGCGCGGAGTGAGGTCCTGCAGCGCGCCGCCGGCGACCAGCGCCGGGTCGAGGCGGTAGGCAGGGTGGTAGGCCCCCACCCATCGCACGCCCGCGTCGGCGCCGATCGCGGCGGCGGCGTCCCTGCCGACGCGCACCACGTAGGCGTTCTCCGGGAGGTAGCTGACGACCTCGCCGCCGGCGGCGGCGATCAGGTCGCGACCGCGCTGCGTCGGCAAGCCGTCGAACTGCACGATCACCAGCCGCTGCGCGTCCGTGCTCTCCAGGCCCGCCGGGAGCTCCGGCTGCGTGACCACCGGGTCGAAGGCCGCGAAGCGCAGCTTCAGGAGTCCGGCGGGGTTCTGGGCGGACGCGGCGCCGGAGAGCGCGAGCGAGAGGCTGAGCGCGCCGGCGAGTGCGGCGGCCCGGGGTGTGGTTGCGGTCATGTTCTGAAATGGTCCACGCGCGGACCGAGACAAGGTGGGCAGAGCCCTGAAGTTTAGCAGGAACGCGCCCCTCCGTCCGGGCCCACGGGACCGGCCCGCCACGGTCGGCAGAAAGACCATGGCACCGACCGGACCGCAGCGCACACGATCTCAGGATGCGACGCTCCGACCTGGCCGTGATATAGAGGCGCCAGACGCCACCATGACCGCGCTCCCGATCCTCGAATTCGTCACCCGGAACTACCAGAACTTCAACGCCCGCGCGACGCGCGACGCGCTGTTCGCCTACTGGGAGCACGTCCAGAGAGGCGGCCGGATGTACTGGGCCGTCGCGGGCGCCATGTCGTCGGCGCAGCTCGGCATCACGCTCGCGCCGGCGATCCGCGCCGGCCTGATCCACGGCATGTCCGTGACCGGCGCCAACCTGGAGGAGTCGCTGTTCCGGCTGGTCGCCGACGACCACTACAAGGACTTCCCGGACTACCGCTACTTCACCAAGCAGGACGACACCCGGATCCTCGATCAGCGGATGCGGCGCGTCACCGACACCAGCATCCCCGAGGACGAGGCCTTCCGCGCGGTCGAGAAGGTGCTGGTGCCGATGTGGAGGCGCGCCGCAGAGCGCGGCGAGCGCCGCTACTGGCACGAGTACTTCTACGAGCTGATCCAGAAGCTCCCCAAGAGCAAGCACCGGGGACGCGCCGACGAGTGCTGGCTGCTCGCCGCGGCGGAGGCGGGCCTGCCGATGGTCGTGCCGGGCCACGAGGACTCGACCTTCGGCAACATCTTCGCGAGCCACGTCAAGCTCGGCGAGTGCAGCGCGAGCATCGTCAAGTCGGGCATCGAGTACATGGCCGGCCTCTACGACGACTACAAGGACCTCGCCAAGGGCAAGGGCGTCGGCTTCTTCCAGATCGGCGGCGGCATCGCCGGGGACTTCCCGATCTGCGTCGTGCCGTCGATCAAGTACGACCTGGAGCAGCGCGCCAAGCCCTGGGCGTACTTCTGCCAGATCAGCGACTCGACCACGTCCTACGGCTCGTACTCCGGCGCGACGCCCAACGAGAAGATCACGTGGGACAAGCTGACCGAGAAGACGCCGATGTTCGTGATCGAGTCCGACGCGACCATCGTCGCGCCGCTGCTGCTAAGCGCGCTGCTCGAGTGCAAGGCGAACCCGAAGGCCGCCGATCGCCTCATCGCCAAGGCCAAGCGCGCGTCGAAGCATCGCCTCGCGCGGCGCCGGTAGCGCTGCAGGTCGTGGGCGAACACGGGGGCCGCGGCGCGTGAGCGAACGACACGACGTCGTCGTCATCGGCGCGGGCATACACGGGCTCTGCGCCGCCTTCGCGCTGCGTCGCCGCGGCCGCTCGGTGCTGGTCGTAGACCGCTTCGAGGCCGGACACGACCGCGGCGGCTCGCACGGCTCCGGCCGCATCACCCGCTCTTCGTACCACGACCGCCGCTACGTCGAGCTGACCAAGCAGATGCACCAGCGCGCGTGGCCCGAGCTCGAGGCAGCGCTCGGTCAGCAGCTGGTCCACCCGACCCCGGGGGTGTTCTTCGGGCCAGCAGACGGTCCGTTCGGCGCGTTCCTGGACGCCACGCTGGCCGCCGGCGTCGACGTCGAGGAGATCCCGCGAGACGAGGCCGCGGCGCGCTTCGACCTGCTGCGCTTCGAGCCGGACGATCGCGTGATGCTCGATCACACCGCGGGCGTGCTGGCAGCCGAGCGCACCACCACCGGCCTGCGCGCGTGGCTCGCTACGCACGGAGTCGAGGTGCGTCACGAGCACGAAGTCACTGGGCTGGAGCCTCGCACGGACGGCGTGGCGCTCACTTCAGCCGGAGGCGAGCTCGTGGCCGCGCGCGTCGTCGTCGCCGCGGGCGCATGGCTCGGCCGCCTGCTGCCCGAGTGGCGGGCCGAGCTGGTGCCGCTGCGCCAGGAGGTCGGCTACGTCGACGTCGAGGCCCCCGCGGCGAGGACGGCGGTCGGGAGCTTCCCGGTCTGGTGCCGGATCAGCCGCGACGCCTTCGACTACGGGCTGCCCGAGTTCGGCCGGCCAGGCCTCAAGATCGCGCAGCACCGGACCGTCGGCGCGCCCGACGACCCCGACGACGACTCCGTCTGTGTCGATGAGGTCGCGCTGATCGCGCGGGCCGAGCGGCGGTTCACCGCGCCCGTGCGCAGCCTGCGCGGCGTCGAGTCCTGCCTCTACACCGTCGCGCCGGGCGAGCACCTGCACGTCCGGCCGCACGCACGGGACCCGCGCGTCGTCGCCGTCGCGGCCTGCAGCGGTCACGGCTTCAAGTTCGCGCCGGTGCTCGCAGAGCAGGTCGCCGACCTCGTCGAGGCGGCCGGCACGTAGCGACGCGCCGCCGAAGACAGGGTGCGCTGCGCCCGATCGGAGCGTCTGGGCCCGCTCCTGCGCGCCCGAAGCAGCCGCGCGCAGGCGCGCCTCTTCGACGTTGTGCGCGGCATGCAGCTTGCGAGGGAGAGGCGTGCCGCGCCTGATCCGCGACAAGACGGGCCGCGAACCGCTCCCACGCACATGGCGACACCGCTCCGCTGGCCCCTGCTCGCGCTCCTGGCCGGGCTCGCCCTTCCTGCGCAATCAGCAGCGCAGCCTGCCGCGCCGTTCCCCGAGGCCGCCGCGACGATCACCCACGTCGCGATGCAGTACGCGCACGCCAGCGAGCCCGGCTGGGCGGCGGTCTACACCGGGCTGGTGCAGGCCATGCCGAACGACGTCCGCTTCACGGTCGCCGTCGAGACCGGCGCGGAGCGCGACCGGCTCGACGCGCTGCTGCAGGTCCTCGAAGTCCGGCAGCCGGAGGTCTTCGAGGTGGGCGTGCCGATCACCCCGTGGACGCGCGACCGCGCGCTGTACCTGGACGGCCGCGCCCCCGCCTCGGTGCTGACCCCTTTTGCCGAAGGGATCACCGACGACTATGCGGGCGACCTCGCCGCCGCGGCCGCGCTGGCCGAGCGCATGAACCGCGTCCACGCTTCGACCTCGGTGAGCTTCGAGGGGGGCGACATCGTCTGCATGGCCCGGCTCGCGCTGCTCGGCCACGGCAGCATCGTCCAGAACACCGACGCGCGGGGACCGCTGGCGGCGCGCCGCCGCTTCGAACAGCTCCTGCAGCGGAAGGTGGCCGTGCTCGGCCGCGCCGGCGCGCCGCACGAGCACGTCGACATGTTCCTGACCCCGCTGGGCCCCAAGCTCGTGGCGCTCGGCTGTCCGGAGCTCGGCGCGGCGCTGCTCCGCGAAGGCTTCGGGGAGCTGCCGACGTTCGACGAATGGACGGAGGAGGCGCAGCGCAGCGCGCAACCGCGCTATGCAGGGATCCTCCGGGAGCTCGAGGCGCTGGGGCTCGAGGTCGTGCGCGTGCCGATCCTGCACGGCGACGAGGACTCGGTGCTGACGTGGAACAACTGCCTGGTCGAGCGCCGCGGAGGCGTCGTGCACGTCTACATGCCTACCTACCGGGCGCCGGGCTTCGACGAAGCCGCGGGACGCGTCTTCGAGGGAGCAGGCTGCCGCGTGCACCCGATCGACGCCAGCGCCATCGTCGGCGACGGCGGCGCCGTTCGCTGCCTGACCAACGTGGTGCAGTGGCGGCCCGACCTCGGCCGGCGACGCAGCTAGGGCGCCGGCGAGGCAGCCTACCTAGTGGACCGGCGCGGCCCCGCCTGCCGCGCGACGACCGCGGCGCCAGGGGCACTGGCGGCGTCCTCGCCGAAGTAGTTGCCGCGCCATTCGTGCCACGCGCGCTCGCTCAGGTTGAACCGCACCGGCGCCCCCGACGTCGCGCGCACGACGTTGGCTTCGAGCAGGTAGCCCTTGCTGCCCTGATCGAGGAAGAAGCCGTTGTTGGGCGCGCCGCCGTGCGCGGTGCCGCTCCGGCGCACGTCGTGGATGAAGTTTCGGCTGAGCACGGTGCCCGGCTGCAGGCCGAGCGTGTAGATCCCGCCGCCGTCGGCGAGCACCTGCATCACGTCGTGGATGTGGTTGTGCTCGACCACGCAGCGGACCTGCGACGTCGGCGTCGTGTTCCACCGGTAGCCGATCGAGATCCCGGTGTAGGGCAGGTCGTGCACGTGGTTGTGCGAGACGCGCGTGTCGGCGGAGAACGCGACGAACACCCCCACCGCGCCGAAGCTGTCCTGACCGCATCGACGGACCTCGCAGTCCGCGACCTCGGTGGCGCGCGGCGCGTCGCGCGGATCGCGCCAGTCGGCGTCGAGGCCGCCCTCCTTGCCCCCCGCGAGCTCCGCGTTCGCGCGCCAACCGACGATCACGCCCGTGCCGCCGACGTCGTCGAACGTGGAGCCGACGATCGCCGCGCGCGCGCAGCCCGCGCCGACGCCGACCCCGGAGGCGCCGAGGTTCGTGAAGCGGCAGCCGCTCACCCGGATGTCCTCGGCGTGCCGACACCCCAGCGCGACCGGCTGCACGAAGGTCGGCGCGCCCAGCGTGGTGCCGTAGTGCGCCGCCTGGATCTCTCGGTAGCCGACGGCCGGCAGCGGGAACGCCGTGTGAGCGAACCGGAGGCCCTCGAACCGCAGGTGGCGCGCTGGCGCTCCTCGGCTGCCGGCGACCCGCACGAGCTGCTCGAGCCGCGGCGCCACGACGACCGTGTGCGCCGACGGGTCTTCACCCGGGAGCGCGAGGTAGGACAACTCGCCGGTGCGCGGGTCCAGGCTCCACTCACCCGGCTGCGTCAGCAGCTCGCGCGCGTTCTCGAGCCACGCGGCCTTGCCCGGGCTCGCCGTCGTCGCCGGGCCGTGGCCGATCCACCCCATCGGGGTCGCGGTCGTGATGCGGTCACCCGCGCGATCCGCGACCGCGCCGCGCGTCACCGACCAGTTCTCCAGCACCACCAGCTCGGCGCGCTGCGCCGCGAGATCGCCAGGGGGCGGCGTCCGATCGAACGAGAACCCGGTCGCGTGTTCGTCGACGGATCGGAGGCGGGCGACGCCGTCGTCCGGCCATCGAGCCCGTCGCGCGCGCCGCCCGTCAACGGTCAGCTGCCGGAAGAACCAGCGGCCGGCGGCGACCTCGGGCAGCGTCACCTGCCACAGCCCCGGGCGCGTCTCCCGCCAGCCGCGCAGCCTCGAGCCGCCGCTGAGCACGACGTCCGCGTCCGGCGCCGCGGCGAACGTGGTCGGCC
>JBMHDP010000214.1:0-13756 GCA_049889335.1 Planctomycetota bacterium | reverse complement strand
CAGCTCTTCGCGGACGCCGCCCTGACGGCCGCGGCCCCGGCCTTCTGCGCCGCGCCCACGGCCGCCGCGGCCACGCATCTCCTCGAAGCGCTCGCGCAGACGCTCACGCAGCTCTTCGCGGCCGCCGCCCTGACGGCCGCGGCCCCGACCTTCTGCGCCGCGACCACGGCCGCCGCGACCACGCATCTCCTCGAAGCGCTCGCGCCAACGCTCACGCGCCTCCTCGCGGCCTTCGCCCTGACGGCCACGGGTTCGGCCTTCCGCGCCGCGACCACGGCCTTCGGCCCGGCGGCCGCGCGCCTCGGGGCGCTCGCGCTCTTCCTCGGCCCGCTCCACGCGAGGCCCTTCGCGTCGCTCCTCACTCCCGCGAACGCGCTCTTGCGCGCTCAGCGAGGTCGAAAATGCCAGCGCTGCCAGCGCGGCCGTCATCAGGGTCATCTTCATGGGTTGTCTCTCTCTTGGGTCAGCGGGGCTTGCTACGCGCTCCGCGCAGACAGCCCACAGATGAGACCCGCAGATCGCCGCGGTTCTTCCGCGCGGAGCTCCACGCGGCGTACGGCCTGCCGACGAGGGCCGGTGCGATCGGCGTGTTGCCGTCCTGCGCTTCGGGCCTGACGATGGGCGGTCATGTCGCCTCGCGCCCACCTCGTCGCTGCGTTGTCCCTGCTGGTCCATCCGGCCGCCGCCCTCGTCGCCCAGGCACCGCCCGGCGTCCAGCTGGACGCTGCGTTCTCCGACCACATGGTCGTGCAGCGCGGCGTCCCGATCCCGGTCCGGGGGACGGCGCCTGCGAACGCGCGCGTCGAGGTGTCCTTCGGCGAGACGAACGCGACGACGACGGCCGACAGCACGGGTCGGTGGGAGGCGGCGCTCCCGGCTCAGGGAGCGTCGTTCGAGCCGCGCACGTTGACCGCCGCGCTCCTGGACGTCGCCCCACCTGCGCGCGCGCAGGCGCGTGACGTGCTGGTCGGCGACGTGTGGCTGTGCACCGGACAGTCCAACATGGCGTGGCGCGTCGAGCAGTCGGCGGAGGCGGACGACGTCCTGGCGCACGCGCCGGTCCGTGGCCTGCGGCTGCTGGACCTGCGGGGCCGCCTGCGGCCGGACGGCACGCGCTACGACCTGGAGCTCCTCCGGTCCCTGTCTGCCGAGACCTTCTACACGTCGGAGGGCTGGGCCCGCGCCGATCGCGCGGCGGCCGCGAGCTACTCTGCGGTCGCGTTCACCTTCGGGCGACGACTCACGCAGGCGCTCGGCGTGCCCGTCGGCCTGATCCACAGCGCCGTCGGCGGCGCGCCGATGGAGGCGTTCGTCCCCGCAGACCCCGCCGACGACGCGTGGATGAAGGGGACGTCCTATCCGCGCTGGTGCCGGCAGCGGCTCCGCGAGAACCTCGCGGCCTGGTTCGAGTCGCCCACCGGCCCGCAGCCGCACCACCCGTTCGAGCCCGGCTTCCTCTACGACGCCGGCGTGCGGCCGCTCCGTCGCGTCCCGCTCACCGGCGTCGCGTGGTACCAGGGCGAATCCAACGCGACCGACACCGCGGGCTCGGCGGCGCGCGACCCCGCCGTCAACGAGGCCATGCTGCGACGGCTGATCGGCGCGCTGCGCGACAACTGGGGCCGGCCGGGGCTGCCGTTCTTGATGGTGCAGCTGCCGGGGATCGAGCGGGACTGGGAGGCGTTCCGCGAAGTGCAGGACCGCGTCGCCCGGACCACGGCGGCCTGCGAGCTCGCCGTCACGATCGACCTCGGCGCGCCCGGCGACGTGCACCCGCGCCGCAAGGTGCCCGTCGCCGAGCGGCTCGCCGCCGCCGCGCTCCGCGGCGCCTACGGAAGACCCGGCGCCGCCGCGCCTCGCTTCGAGAGCTTCCGGATCGAAGGCCGCCGCGCGGTCGTCCGGTTCGACGCGCAGGGGCCGCTCCGCACGCTCGATCACGCGGCCCCGCGCGCCTTCGAAATCGCGGGCGAGGACCGGGTGTTCTGGCCCGCGCTGGTGCAGCTGCAGGGCGCGCGCGCGCAGGTCTGGTCTCCCGACGTCGCGGCCCCGGTCGCGGTCCGCTACGCCTACGAAGACGACCCGGACACCAACGTCGTCGACAGAGAGGGGCTGCCGCTGGCGCCGTTCCGGACCGACGACTGGCGCGACCCGCGACGCGCGCGCGCCGCGGTCCACGAAGGCTTCGAGGACGCGGCCGTCGGGCCGCTGCGCAGGCACCAGGGGCCGGCGGGCACGTGGCGCGCCGACGCAGGCCACGCGGAGGTCACGGACCGCTTCGCGCACGACGGCAGGCGGTGCCTGCACCTCCTCGGCGGAGTCGATCGCACCGTGGAGTGGACGCTGCCCACGCCGACGCCGACGCACGTGCAGCTGCGCGCCGAACGCTGGACCCGGCGGTCCCCGTTCGCGTTCCGGGTCCAGGCGCGGGTGCGCGGACGGTGGCGGGACGTGTTCGACGGCGACCAGGTCAAGGTCGGCGCGCGCTTCCTCAGCAAAGTCGGCTTCGCGGTCCCCGACGGCGCGAAGAAGCTCCGGCTGCGCTGCACCTCGCCCGACGCGAGCGGCCTGCTGGTCGACGCCGTGACCGCCACGCCGCCCGAGGACATGTCGGTCACCGCGTGCCTGCAGGAGCCCTGGACCGCGCCGATGCTGCTCGGCCGCTTCAGCACCGCCGACCGCGTGCGGCTGCAGGTCCGAGGCGCGGCCAAGCCGCGGCGCGTCGTCGCCTGCACCGTGACGATCCCTGCAGCCGCCCTCGCGTATGTCGAGGCGGTCCGAGCGCTCGGTGACGAACGCGAGCCCGAGGAGACCCTCCAGCTGCGCGGCAACCAGACGCTCCAGAGCGGGGCCAACGACGTCGAGGTCGCCGTACGCTGGCGCACCGACATGCCCTGGGAGGCGTGCCGCGCGGTCCGGATCACGTCGATCGAGCTCGACGACGGCAGCGCCGTGGCGCCCACGCCCGCTGCGCCCGCGCCCGCCCGCGTCAGCGCCGTCGTGCGCGCGGCCGGCCAGGACGGCGTCCACACGGCGCGGATCCCGGGGCTCACGACCACCAACGCCGGCACGCTGATCGCCGTCTACGACCACCGCTACCGCAGCTCCGGCGACCTCCCCGGCGACATCGACGTCGGCATGTCCCGCAGCACGGACGGCGGCCGCTCGTGGTCGCCGTCGCGCGTGATCCTGGACATGGGCGACGACCCGGAGTGGCGGCATGACGGCGTCGGGGACCCCGCGGTGCTCGTCGACCGGGAGACCGGACGGATCTGGGTCGCCGCGACGTGGAGCCACGGCGACCGGTCCTGGAACGGCTCGGGCCCTGGGATGGTGCCTGAGGAGACCGGGCAGCTAATGCTGACGTACAGCGACGACGACGGCCTCACGTGGTCCGAGCCGGTCAACATCACCGCGCAGGTCAAGGACCCGAAGTGGCGCTTCGTCCTGCAGGGCCCCGGCCGCGGCATCACGATGCAGGACGGCACGCTGGTGTTCGCGGCCCAGTACCGAAGCGCGCCCGACGGCCCGCATCAAGGCAAGCCGTTCTCGACGATCCTGTGGTCGAAGGACCGCGGCGACAGCTGGCACATCGGGACCGGCGTCAAGGTCGACACCACCGAGGCGCAGGTCGTCGAGCTCGACGACGGCGTGCTGATGATCAACTGCCGCGACAACCGTCGCGGCGCCCGCTCGGTCTACACGACGCGCGACCTCGGCGAGACGTGGCAGATCCACCCGACCTCACGCAGCGCGCTCGTCGAGCCGGTCTGTATGGCGAGCCTGTTGCGCGTCGACCACGAGACGCTCGGCCGCCTGCTGCTGTTCTCCAACCCGGCGACGTCGGCCGGCCGCTTCGACATGACGGTGAAGGTCAGCCGCGACGACGGCGCCAGCTGGCCGGCGTCGATGTGGACGCTCTACGACCAGCGCAAGGGCTTCGGCTACTCCTGCCTCACGCAGATCGACGCCGACCACGTCGGGGTGCTCTACGAGGGAGCGCGCGAGCTCTACTTCGCGCGCTTCGCGATCGCGGACCTCGTCCGCTGATCGCGAAGCGCCCAGGGTCAGTCCTCTTCCTTCCAGCGGTTGTTCTTCCGCTTGATGTCCGGGAGCATTCCGTCCGGGTCGATCCGGACCTCGACCACGTCCATGTCGCTGCGCACGACGTAGGTGAGCTTGTCCGACTTGGACCACGCCTCGACCGGCAGCCGGATCACCTCCGTGCTCTCGTCCTCGTAGGTCACCTCGAACGTCAGCGGCATCACCATGCGCTCGTGGTTGACGAACGTGATCCGCGCGCCGCGGCTGCCGTTGCGCACGCTCTCGACGCCGACGTCGAGCATCGCGTCCTCGAGGAACCAGCCCCGCCAGAACCACGCGAGGTCCATGCCGGCTGCGTCCTCCATGGTCCGGAAGAAGTCCGCCGGCCGCGGTGACTTGAACGCCCACCGACGGATGTAGGTCCGGAACGCGAAGTCGAAGCGCTCGGGGCCGAGCACGTACTCGCGCAGCACCTGCAGCGCGACGCCGGTCTTCTGGTACTCGAGCAGGCCCAGCTGGAGGCCGTTGAGGCGGTCCGCAGCGGTGACCACCGGCACGCCGGGCATCCGCATCATCATCGCGAACGACGAAGGCTTGGCCGGCTTGTTGTTCTTCGAGAACCAGTCCGCCGTCGAGTACATGTTGATGAAGGTGTTGAAGCCCTCGTCCATCCACGCGTGGCGGCGCTCGTCGGTGTTCACCATCATCGGGAACCAGTTGTGCCCGATCTCGTGCGTCGTGACGTCGTAGAGGCCGCGGTCGTTGCGCTTGTTGCGCCCGCTGCAGAACACGATCATCGGGTACTCCATCCCGCCCTCGATCCCGGCGACGTTGGTCGCGACCGGGTAGGGGTACGGGTAGAGGCGCTCGTTGTAGCCCTTGATCGCGGCGCACAGCATCGCCGTCGACTGCCCCCAGACCGGCAGCGAGTCCTCGGCGTAGACGGACTGCACCAGCGTGTCCCCGACCGCCGCGGCGTCCTGGATGAACGCCTCGCTGCTCGCCCAGGCGACCGTGCGCACGTCCTCGCTGTGGAAGCGCCAGGTCAGGGGGCCGTCGCCTGCGGGGCGGCTGGCGGGGTCGCCGACCTCGTCCTTGGTCCGGATCATCACGGGCTCGGCGCTCGCGCGGGCGCGGGCGAGGCGCGCCCGCTGCTCGGCCGTGTAGACCTCCCCCTCGTTCTGCAGCACGCCGGTGGCGACGACGATGTGGTCGCGCGGCGCGGTGATGTTGAGCTGGTAGTCGCCGAAGTTGGTGTAGAACTCGCCCGAGCCGAGGTAGGGCAGCGTGTTCCAGCCGTGCACGTCGTCGTAGACGGCGACGGCGGGGAACCACTGCGCCAGCTCCCAGACGACGCCCTTCTTGACCTTCATCGTCCCGTAGCGACGGAACACCTGCTGCGGCACGTCGAAGGACCACGCGACGTCGAACGTGAAGGTCTCGCCGGGCGCCAACGACGCCGGCAGGTTCACCCGCATCATCGTGTCGTAGATCGCGTGGTCGAGCGCCGCGCCACCCGAGGAGACCTCCGCGACGCGCACGCCGTCGGTGTGCTCGATCGGCCCGCCCATCGCAGACGCGCCGTCGGTGAGCGAGCCGATGCTGTCCGCCTTGAGCACGTTCTGCTCGAGGTGCACCCAGAGGTAGTCGAGCGGGTCCGGCGAGTGGTTGTGGTAGGTGACCGCCTCGCGCCCGCGGATCGTGCGGGTCTCGGGCACCAGGGTCACGTCGATGACGTAGTCGACGCGCTGCTGCCAGTAGTCGGGACCCGGCGCGCCCGACCCGGTGCGCATGCGGTTGGGCGTCGGCAGCTCCAGGGGACTGAAGATCGTGTGGTCGGGGCGGACGCCCGGCGCGCGCGCGAACTCGTCGCGGCGCTGGGCCGCGAGGCCCGACGTCAGGAGCGCGAGCGCTGCCGCGACCGACAGGAGGGGAGCGCCTCGTCCCAGGCGCGTCGAACGGACGTTGCGGGTCTTGTTCACGCCCTCCAGTAGACGGCGCGGCGCCGGACCTTTCATGCCGATTCGGACGACCGGCCGCCCGGTCAACGACCCGCGCGCGTGGCGGCGCCCGCCGGCGTCGCCGCGCGCCGTCGCTGCACCTCCTGCATGGCCGCCTGAAGCGCCTGCGCCGCCGCCTGGACCTGCACGACGACCGGCTCGCGGCCCGGCACCAGGCGGACGTCCGCCTCGCCCAGCGCGACCTCGACGAGGCCGCCCCGGTCCTTGTCCCCCAGGTGCGCGGTGACGCGGTAGCGACCGTCCATCAGCGGCGCGACCCGCGCGCGCTCGTTGGCGCCGAGGCGCCCGTAGCTGGACGTCGCGCGCTGGAAGCCGCGCGTGCTCCAGCCGCCGCGGCCGTCCAGCCGCGCGAGGTCAGGGGGATCGATCATGCGCAGTCCGATCCACGCCGGCGTGTCGGCGATCGTGCTCCGCATGCCGGGCGCGCGCACCACGACCCGCGGCACGCGCAGGAAGCGGACCTCGCTGCGCCCCGCGCTCAGCACCGTGCCCTGCGCCCGGAATCCGGGCGCGGACGGCGACACCGGGAGCGTCGGCGACGCGTGCACGAGCTCGATCCGACCGCCTCTCCAGGAGAAGCCGATCCACTGCTGCTCCCCGCTGCTCCGCGTCACCCGCGCGAGTAGCGGCGTCTTCGGGTTGACGCGCTCGCCTGCCTCGTCGACCGCGAAGACCTCGAAGCGGTAGAGGTAGCTCGACAGGTCGAGGTCCCGCAGGCGCGGGTGCGGGTCGTGGTCCCCGGGCCGGATGCGGAGCCCGTCGACGCGCAGGAACGGCTCCGGGAACTCCTGGATCCGCAGCGTGAGCGTGTAGAGCCCGGGGCGCGCCCAGTCGAAGTAGATGTACTGGTTGCCCCGCCAGTCACGGAGCTGGTCGTCGCGGGTCCGGCCGGGCTCCTCCAGCGAGCGCAGCTCCACCTTGACCCGCTTGCTGGACAGCCACTCGGGCAGCCGCACGGTGCCCACGAGGCGAGCCTTGCGCAGGAGCCGGATCTCCGAGCCGGTCACCCGGTCGACGCCGAGCGTCTCCTCGGGGAAGTAGCCGTCCGCGCGCACCCGCAGCCGGTAGCGCGCCACCTCCATGTCGCCGAACAGCTGGAACCGGCCGTCTTCGTCGGTGCGCGCGTCAGTGAAGGCCTCGTCGTCGAAGCGCAGCCGGTCCCCGCCGCGGCCGCTCGGTCGCTCCCGCTGCAGCTGCACCGTCGCGCCCGCGACCGGCGCGCCGAGGTCGTCCACCACGCGGCCGTAGGCGATCTGCTCGAGCATCCCGAGCTGGAGGTCGCCGAGGTCGGTGACCCCTTCGCGCGCGAGCATCGGCAGCGTGCGCGCGAGGCCCGGGACGTCGGCGCCCGTCTCGTCGCGCACCTGGAAGCGGAACGGCGCGACGCTGGGGTCGCGCGGCGCGTACGGCAGGTGGAACCGACCGTCCCGGTCGAGCACGACCTCTTCGCCTTCGAGCCTGCCGCGCGTGCTGTTGATCAGGAAGCTCAGCTCGCGGCTCGACAGCGGCTGTCCCTGTGGATCGATCACGCGCCCGAAGAGCATCGCCGCGTCCGGAGCGACGACGAGGTCGACGACGACGTGCTCGCCCGGGCGCTGCGGCCCGGCGAAGACCGGAGAGCGCCAGCGGAAGTCGCGGTCGTCCAGGCGACAGTCTGCCACCAGCTGCACGCCGACCCCCACGTGCGCGAACACCACGCCGGCCTCGTCCTGCTCCTTGCGGAGCTGCACCCGGGACCACGCGGGGTTGGCGCCGCCTTCGATCCGCAGGTTGCCGCGCACCGGATGCGTGAACGGTCTGCCGTCCCGGTCGACGGTGCGCAGCGTGACCGAGCCGGTCGCCGGCAGCCGCAGCTCGACCGGCTCGGCCGGCAGCGGCCGCCCGACGAAAGCCGTCCGCACGGGCTGCGCGAGCGGCATGACCAGCACGGCTTCGAAGCGGTCCCGGTGCTGCTCCGGCCACCACTTCTCCTGCCGGTGCCGGGAGAACTGGAAGTGGCGGAACACCGCGACGCCGCGCTCGTCGGTGCGGCGACGTGCCTTGACCTCTTCGCGGGTCTCAAGGACGAACGGCGACGGCTTGGCGCGCTTGGAGGCCTGGGTCGACGCCCCTCGCGCGCCGCCCTTGCGGGTCGGCGTGAGCTGCGAGGTCTTCTGCAGGCGTCGCTCGAGCTGACGCTGCTGCGCGGTCTTGAGGCGGTCGACTTCGCGCCGCAGCCGCGTCTGCTGCTGGACGTTCCACTGCAGGCGCCACTTCACCGAGTCCGCGTTGACCGGGTCGCGCTCCATCTGCGCCTTCATCTCGGCGATCCGCTTGGTGAGCTGCTCGTACTCGCGGAACTTCTGGCGGGTGTCGACGCGGTCGACCACGCGCTGCTGGATCCCGACCGGAACGTCGGCTGCGGGCCGGCCGCGTTCGTCCAGGACCAGCACCGAGACCACCTCGTCGGCGCGCAGGGTGACCTCCTCCTGCGCCCGGTGCCCAGGGGAGAGCGCGCGGAACCCGACCGCCCCGGGCAGCCGCGCGGCGATGAACGTGCGCGCCTCGAGCCGGTCCAGCTCGAGCCGTCCTTCGCTGGTCGCCTTGTAGCGCCGCCCTCGCTGGATGGTCTGTTCGCAGAGGTGCGGACGGAACGGGTCCGGCGCGTCCGCGGGCGCCGGCGCCGTGAGCACGAAGACGTCGGCGTCCGCGGCCGCGCGGCCGCGCTTGCGGTCCCACACCTGGATCACGAATCGCGGCGAACGCTCGATCTCCAGCAGGGCTTCTTCGCGCTCGGCCTCGTCGCCCGCTTCGCCTTCGTCCTCAAGGGACCAGCTCGCCGCGGCTGCGACCGGCGCCGCCTCCTCGACGGTCGAGACTTCTGCAGCCGCGGAGGGCTCCTCCACGCTCGGCGGCGCGGGCGGCGCCGGCGCGGGGCCGTCGCCCAACACGGCGAACGCGCCCCACAGCAGCGCGGCGACGCCGAGCAGCGTCAGGATCGTGGACGACTTGGTCATCGGAGGAGCGGCAGCTTAGGACACGCCGCCCCCACGCGGGAGGGCACCTCCTCCCAGACAATCTTGGGACGGGCGCTCAGCGGGGTCGCAAGGAGACCACCTCGAGCAGCTCCGTTTCGCCGTGCTGCCGCCGCTGCAGCGCGAGGCCCTTGACGTGGAGCATGGTCTGCACGAACTGCTCGAACTCGTCCTCGCGGCAGCGGAGGGTGCCCACCCAGCTGATCCGCGCCTCGGGCGCGACGTCGGCGCGGAGCACGTAGATCCGCCCGGTCCGGCGCTGGGCGAACTGGAGGAACTCGAGCACCGTCATCGGCTGCTCGCAGACCAGCGACAGCTCGGGCGACGGCGTCGCGCTGTCGCCCGTCGCGCAGCCCGACGCGAGCCCGAGCCCCGCCAGCAGCGCGGCCGCTCGCGCCGCGCCGAACGTCCGCATCAGCGCCGCCTCCAGGAAGGCAAGCGGCCCGGCGTGTCGCCCGCGCCGGCGGCCTCGAGCGCGCCCTCGATCTTGGGCAACCCCTCGGTCGCGACCGCGCGCAGCCGCGCCAGCACCGGCTCGAACGCGTCCGCAGCGTAGCCGTAGGCGTCGCGCTCGGTCCGGGTCGGCGCCGACGACGTGTAGAGCTGCGCGCCGGCGACGTTCTCGATCCGCTCCTGGATGGACATCGCGGCCGGCTTGCTGCGGCGCGAGAGCGACGAGTCTCCCGCGAGCTGCTCACGCAGCGCAGCCAGCTCGCCGTCCAGCTGCTCGACCTCGGCCAGCAGCGCCAGGTCCGCGGCGCTGCGACGCAGCGCGACGCGGCAGTGGTCCACGCGCGACTGCAGCTCGCCGAGCACCCGCGAGCTCGCGCGCACCGCGCGCCGCAGCTCGATGACGTCCCGCTGGAAGGCCAGCACCTCGGCCTTGTCCGCCGCGGGCAAGGTCGCGAGGTTGAGCGCCTCGACCTCGAAGCGGACCGGCCCGGCGAGCACCTCGACCTTGCCCTGCGCTTCGCGCTCGAGCGTCGCCGAGAACGTGCCGCTGAGCACCAGCGGGCCGGTGTCGGGACGCGACCACGGCGAGCCCGCGTCGGCGCCGCCGATGGTGATCCGGGTCGCGCCCGGGTAGCGCAGGTCCCAGGCGATCCGGTGCAGCCCCTTCTTGCGCGGCGCGTCGACGCGCTTGACGACCGCACCCTCGGCGTCGCGGATCGTGACCCAGACCGCCGGCGCGTTCTCCCGGTCCTCGGCGCGCATGTCGGCGTCGGACGGGAACGGGTGGCTGCCGCCGTCTTCGCGAGCCTTCTCTTGCGCGGCTTCCCGCTGCTCCTTCTTCGTCTCGAAGCCGTCGCGCAGGTGCATCGTGAGGATCGCGCCGAACGGCGGGTTGGGCGCGGCGTAGTAGGTCGAGCCCTGCGCCCCGCGGCCGTCGTTCATACCGAGGCGGCTCTCCTCGATGTAGAGCGGCGCCTTGCGAACGGCGAACAGGTGCGCCGCGTCGTCCGCGGCCCCCTGGGCGAGCTCGCGCAGCGGCGCGTAGTCGTCGAGCACGTAGAAGCCGCGGCCGAACGTGCCCAGGATCAGGTCGTCCTCGCGGCGCTGGACCTCGATGTCGCGCACCGCGACGGTCGGCAGCCCGCCCTTCATGCGGGTCCACTTGCCGCCGCGGTCGAACGAGACGTAGACGCCGTACTCGGTCCCGCAGAACAGCAGCCCCTCCTGCACGTGGTCCTCGGCGAGCGACCAGACGACGTCGCGCTCAGGCAGGTCGGCGGCGATCGAGGACCAGGTCGCGCCGTAGTCCTCGCTGACCAGCAGGTACGGCTGGAAGTCGCCGTCCTTGTGGTTGCTGAAGGCCGCGTAGACCCGCCCCGGCTGGTGGCGCGAGGCCTCGAGGCGGCTGACGTAGGTGCGCTCCGGCACCCCGGGGAACGACGCGAGCTCGGTCCAGTTGGCGCCGCCGTCCCTGGTGACGTGCACGAGGCCGTCGTCGGTGCCGACGAAGAGCACCTGGTCGTCGATCGGTGACTCGGTCAATGACACGCAGTTGCCGTAGACCGAGGTCGACGCGTTCTTGGCGACGGCGTCGACGTCCTGCACGCGCCCCATGATCTCCAGCTGGTCGCGGTCGATGCCGCGCGTCAGGTCGCCGCTGATCGCCTGCCACGAGTCCCCGCGGTCGTCGGTGCGGAACAGCCGATCCCCTGCGAAGTAGAGCCGCGTCGGGCTGTGCGAGCTGATCATCAGCGGCGAGTCCCAGTTCCACACGATGGGCGGCTCACCGGGCGCCTGGCGCGGCTTGATGTCGGTGCGCTCGCCGCTCTTCTTGTCGAAGCGCACCAGGCCGCCGTACTGCCACTGCGTGTAGACGAGGTCGGGGTTGGTCGGGTCGACCTGCGCCTCGTAGCCGTCGCCGCCGACCGTGATCACCCAGTCCTCGCTGGTGATGCCGGCGAGGTCGGTGGTGCGCGACGGGCCGCCCATCGAGTTGTTGTCCTGGGTGCCTCCGTAGATGTTGTAGAAGGGCTCGGCCTGGTCCGCGCTGACGCGGTAGTACTGCGCGAGCGGCAGGTTCTCCTTGAAGTCCCAGTGCGAGCCGCCGTCGAACGTCTCGTAGACGCCGCCGTCGCCGCCGATCACCAGGTGCGCGGTGTGCCGCGGGTCGATCCACAGCGCGTGGTCGTCGACGTGGCGGTGGCGGTTGCCGACCCGCTCGAAGGTCTTGCCGCCGTCCGTGGAGCGCGACGTGTAGGTGTCGAGACAGTAGACGGTGTCGACGTCGTGCGGGTCGCAGACCAGCTCGTTGTAGTATTGCGGGCTGCTCGAGACCTTGGCGCTCATCTTGGTCCAGCTCTCGCCGCGGTCGGTCGAGCGGAACGTCCCGCCCTCACCGCGCTGGGCCTCGATGATCGCGTAGAGCACGTCCGGGTCCGCCGGCGAGATCGCCATGCCGATGCGGCCCTTGTCGACCGACGGGATGCCGTGGGTCAGCTTTCGCCACGACTCGCCGCCGTCGGTCGTCTTGTAGATCGCCGACTCCGGGCCGCCGTCGATCAGCGTCCAGACGCGGCGGCGGCGCTGGTAGGCGCTGGCGTAGGCCACGTCGGGGTTCCGCGGGTCCAGGTGCACCTCGTTGGCGCCGGTGTGCGGGCTGATCGCGAGCACCTGCTGCCAGGTCGCGCCGCCGTCGGTGGTCTTGTAGACGCCGCGGTCGCCGCCCTCGTTCCACAGCGGCCCCTGGGCCGCGACCCAGACGACGTCCGAGTCGCGCGGGTCGACCGCGATCCGGCCGATGTGCTGGCTGTTCTTCAGGCCGACGTTCTGCCAGCTCTTGCCGCCGTCGCGCGAGCGGTAGACCCCGTCTCCCCACGAGACGCTGCGCTGGCTGTTGTTCTCGCCCGAGCCGACCCAGATCGTGTGCCGGTTGCTCGGATCGATCGCGACGCAGCCGATCGAGTAGGAGCCCTCACCGTCGAACACGGGCTCGAACGTGGTGCCGTTGTTGGTCGTGCGCCAGACGCCGCCGGACGCCGCCGCGACGAACCACCGCGACGGCACCTCGGGGTCGACCGCGATGTCGACGATCCGGCCGGAGCACATCGCCGGGCCGATGCCGCGGAATGCGAGCGCCGACAGCGTGCCCGACGTGACGTCGGCCGGTGCTTGAGCGGACAAGACGCAGGCGCTGAGCGCCGCCGCCACCGATAGGTGCCTCATGGCGGCGACGATAGCGGCGACGGCGCCGGGTTCCCGCTGGTTCCTGGGCCCGCTCGGGCTCAGCGGCGCGCGCGCTTCGCCGGGCGACGCATCGCGCGGAGCTGGTCGTACTCGAAGTGGTAGGTCCCGTCGCCGCGGCGGGTGCCCAGCTGCGTCGCGTAGAAGAGGTACAGCCACACCTCGCCGTCCTTCTTGGTGACCAGCGGCTGCGGCACGTGGCAGGCCTCGACGTCCGGGTCGGGCGGCGTGAACGGGAGCACCTCCCAGACCAACCCGTCGTGCGACACGGCCTCCCGGAGCTGGCGGCTCTGCCACGCGTCCCCGCCTGCCGGGACGGGGTAGCCCGGCGGGTCGCCGAAGCAGTGCAGCCTCTTGCCGATCCGCACGACGGCGGGGTTGGGCCAGTTCTCGAGCACCGGCTCCTTGAGGTTGTGCGAGATCTTGAAGCCACCCTTCTTGAGGAACTTGCCGCGGTTGACGGCGTGCCCGGTGCAGACCCCGCGGCCGGGGATCCAGTAGTCGAACCAGAGCCGGAACCGGCCGCGCTCGTAGAGCAAGGAAGGCCGGTGGAAGTCGCCGATCCGGTCGGGCTCGGGCGCGGGCTCTGGCTGGTCGCCGTCGCGGAACAGCAGCGGGTGCTCGCCCTTCTCCCAGTGGACGCCGTCCTCGGAGACCGCGCCCAGCACGCACTGCACCATCGTGGACGGGTAGCCCTCGACCGGGTCGAAGTGGCGCGAGGTCGCGCTGTAGGCCATGTAGAGCTTGCCGCGGACCTCGACGACGGTCGGGTCCCCGACGTGCCAGGCCTCGTACCAGCGATCGCCGGCGGTGAGCACTGGCACCCACTGCTCGACCCGCCGCTCCCGGTCCCACCGCGCCTCGCCGTCCTGCTCCCCCGCGTAGACCTCCCAGGTCACCAGATCGTCGGAGCGGGCGTGGAAGATCGCGTCACAGCCGGGGATGTCCTTGTTGGTCTGCGACGCAGCCCAGCCGAAGAACCACATC
>JBMHDP010000213.1:0-8638 GCA_049889335.1 Planctomycetota bacterium | reverse complement strand
CCGCGGGGCGGGCCCGCCCCCGGCGCCGAGGCCGGCGCCCCCGGCGCCGCCGGGCGGGGCGGGCGGGGCGGCCCCCCACCGCGCGCGCGACCGCCGCGCGCGCCTCCTCCGGACGCGCGAGGTCGCGGAGGTAGCGGGCCTTGCCCACGTGCAGGCGGGACTCGTCGCCGCGCTGGCGCAGCGCGCGCTCGACGAGCTCCAGCGCGCGCTTGCTGTTCTGCCGGCGCGAGAACAGCTCCGCCATCTCGTAGAGCACGTCGGGCTGATCGGGCGCGATCTCGAGCGCGGACGCCTGCAGGTCGAGCGCGTCGTCCAGCTCGCCGAGGCGGCGCATGACGATGCCGGAGTAGTAGAGCGCTGGCCAGAACTCGGGCTGCAGGTGCAGCCACAGGCGGAAGTCGGGCAGGGCCTGCCCTGGACTCCGGCCGCGCAGGCTCCGCTCGGTGGCCTTGGCGAAGCGGGCCTCGAAGTCGGCCACGTCGATCTGCAGCATCGCGCGCACGGCGCGGTCCCGGACCGACGGATCGCTCATCCTGCGCATGCCGGCGACGAGCTCCGCGCGCGCGTCGCTGCGGCGACCGAGCGAGAACAGGCAGAGCCCGAGCGCGACCCGCTCCTCGCCGTCGAGCATGCCGCGCAGCCCGACCAGCGGCTCGACCAGGTGCGGCGGCGCGACGCGCTCGACCAGCTGGGCCTGCAGGCACTCCAGCAGGACCCCGGCGCCGCGGTCCTCTTCGGCCCACTCCGCCGCCCGGAGGGTCCGCTCCCTGAGGCGCCGCAGGCCCCGCTCGACGCACTCCCAGGCCGTGTCCGCCCGGCCCTCTGCGAAGCTGAGCTGCGCCAGATGGGAGAAGAAGTCCGGGTGGCCGTCGACGCTCAGCCCCTTCTCCCACAGCCCGCGCGCCGCGTCCGGGTCGCCCCGGCGCGCCATCAGGATCCCGAGGCTCTCGAGACCGCGCGACGGCGGCGGGTCGAGCTCGGTCGCGTGCTCCAGCCACGCGAACGCGCGCTCTTCCTCGCCCATCTCGCTCAGCTGCTCCGCGACGGCGACGCACGCCTCGCCGTCGAACGGCTGCGCCGAGTAGCAACGGTCGAGGAACCGACGCACGCTCTCGCGGTCGATCCTCGCGCCGTGGAGCGCCAGGGCCGCGGTCGCGCTCGCGATCCGCAGCGCCAAACCGAACGTCGGGTCCGCCTCGATCGCGTCGGCGAACGGCTGGATGAGCTGGCCGCGGTCCTCGGGCACGTCGATCTCCAGGTCCCCGCTGAGCAACATCGCGTTGTCGAGGCCACGCAGGAAGGCGTAGAACGCAGCGGGCCGGTCCGTCAACAGCCCGTCGGGCGGGTCCTGCCACGCGATCCCGAGCAGCTGCGCGAGCCGCCGCGTGAGCATGACCAGGCCGCACACGGGGTCCTCAGCGAAGAGGACCACGCCCATCTTCTCGGTCACCAGGCCTTCGTCCTCGTCGCGGAAGACGTGGAACTCCAGCACGACGCCGCCGTCCTCGGCGGGCTCGACCACGCCGCTCACCACGGCGCGCACCGCGAGCTGCGGCGGCACGAGGTCGAAGGCCTCGTCGCGGTCCACCGGCTCCTCCATCTGCACCCACGTGATCGGGCCCGTGTCCCCCGCCGACTGCAGCTCCAGCATCGCCGTCGGCCCGACGTGACCCTGGTTCAGCAGCTGGTGCACAAAGTCCGGGATCCGGCGCGACAACACGCCGACGTCGAGGTCTCCCCACGGCTTGTCCGGCGCCGCGGCCAACGGCAGGAACATGACCTCGGGAGCGCGGTCGCCGTCGCGACCGTCGTCGCGGGCGTCGTCTCGGATGTCGTCTCGATCGTTCATGGTGCGTCGCCGGAGCCAGCCGGCCCGGCGGTCCGTCTACCGATGGGGCTGCTCACCCCGGCGGCCAGGCCAAGGCCCGGCCTGCGAGCACGTGCACGTGCAGGTGGAAGACCGTCTGCCCCGCGCCGGCGCCGTTGTTGATCACGACGCGGGAGCCGCCTTCTTCAACGCCCAGGCCCCGGGCGACCTCCGCCGCCGTGACCAGGAGGTGACCGAGCAGCGCCTTGTCTTCGGCGCTGGCGTCGCTCAGCGAGGACAGCTCGCGCTTCGGGATCACCAAGAAGTGCGTCGGCGCCTGCGGCGCGACGTCGTGGAAGGCGAGGCAGAGGTCGTCCTCGTGCAGGACCTTCGCCGGGATCTCCCCGCGCAGGATGCGGGCGAACACGTTCGTCGGGTCGTAACTCAAGGGGCTCCGACGTCGCCGGGGTCCGCAGCGACGCATCCAGACAGTAAGCCCGCCGACGCATGCACCTCAAGGACAGCGGCGCGAAGAAAGTGCCGAGGTTCCACGCCGCAGCGTCTTCGGTGTGGGCTACTTTCCACGGATGCGGCAGCGACCGTTCTTGCTCGGGATTTCAGGGGGCTCCGGCAGCGGCAAGACCTCCCTGACGCGCGCGCTCCAGGACGCGCTCGGCGCCGAAGGGTGCAGCGTGCTCGACCACGACAGCTACTACCGGGACCTGAGCGACCGGCCGCTCTCGGCGCGGGAGCGGGTCAACTTCGACCACCCCGACAGCCTCGACAACGACCTGCTCGCGCACCACCTCGGGGCCCTGCAGAGCGGACGCCCGGTGGAGCGGCCCGTCTACGACTTCGCGACGCACACGCGCACGCGGCAGACCAAGCGCGTCGAGGCGCGGCCGCTGGTCATCTGCGAGGGCATCCTCGTCCTCGCCGTCCCCGCGCTGCGGCGCCGCCTCGACCTCAGCGTGTTCGTCGACGCACCCGCCGACATCCGCGCGCTCCGCCGCGTCCAGCGCGACGTCGGCGAGCGGGGCCGGACCGTCGCGTCGGTCGTGCAGCAGTACTGCGAGACCGTGCGGCCGATGCACGCGCAGTTCGTCGAGCCCGCCAAGCGCGTCGCCGACCTCGTGCTCGACTGGCGGCGCGCCCCCGACGAGCAGGCCCACGCGGTGCTCGCGGAGGTCGGCGCGCGCCGCGAGGGCCGCGCCGCCGGGTCCGCGACCTAGCGGACGCGGAGGCCGGCGGGCATCAGCGCGTAGACGCGCGCCTTGCCGTCGCTGGTCAGCGCCTCGCGGAGCACCGCCAAGACCTCTCCGAACGGTCCGCACTGCGCGATCACCGTCTCCAGCAGCGCGCCGCTGCTGGTCTGCAGCCTGGCGTCGAAGAGCTGCCCGAAGAACGCGTCGGCGAAGTTGGAGGGCTGCGGCATGTGGCGAACCTCGACGTCCTCGAGGCCGTTCATGACGCCCGCTCGGCTCAGGATCATCGCGACGGCCTTGTCGATGCCCCCGATCTCGTCGACGAGCCCGTTCTCGATCGCCTGCTCGCCGGACCAGACGCGCCCCCCGGCGACGGCGTCGACCTCCTCAGGGGTCTTGCCGCGCGACTCCGCCACCAACCGCAGGAACCGGTCGTAGACGTCGTCGACGCCGCGCTGGATCTTCGCGCGAGCCTCCGGCGTCCAGGGGCGGTCCATGGCGTCCATCTGCGGGCCGTCGTCGATGCTGACGATCTCGCTGTGGATGCCCACGCGACGCATCAGGGCGCCCGGCTGGAAGCGCATCCCGAACACGCCGATGGAGCCCGTGATCGTGCCGACCTCGGCCAGGATCGGCTCCCCGATCGCGGTGATCCAATAGCCGCCCGACGCGGCCATCTCGCCCATCGAGAACACCACCGGCTTCTGCTTCGCGAGGCGGGCGATCGCGAGGCGGATCGCCTCGCTCGCCGTCGCCGAGCCGCCGGGCGAGTTGATGCGGATGACGACGCCTTGGACCAGCTCGTTGTCCGCGAGCTTGTCGAGGAGCTTCACCGTCGGGCCGCTCACCATGCTGCCGGCCGACGCCGAGTCGCCGTCGACGATCTGGCCGGCGAGGTGCAGGACCACGACCTCCGGGTCCTCGATCTCCTCCTGCTTCTTCGGGTTCATCATCCCGGACAGGAGCGACATGAAGTCCCGGTTCTTCTTCTTCTTCTCGCGCGGGCCCACGTCCTTGAGCTCGAAGTCGTGGTCGCCGCGCACCGTCGCGAGCGCGCGCTCGGCGCCCTCCCACGGCACGAGCCGGTCGACGAGGCCCTGCTGCAGCGCCTCCTCGGCGGTGAAGACGCGCTGCTCCTGCAGCGCCCGCACCTTCTCCTCTGAGAGCTCGCGTCCGCCGGCGATGCGTCGCACGACGTCGCCGTTCATCGAGGTCAGCATCGCGCGGTAGTGCTCGCGCAGGTGGCTCGACATCGTCGGCAGCATGTAGGGCTCGACCGCGCCCTTGAACTCCCCGACCCGGGTCACCTCGACCTGCACCCCGGCGAGGTCGAGCGCGTCCTTGAAGTGCATCACGTTCATCGCGGCCGAGCGCAGGTCCACGCCGCCCATGTCGGCGAGCAGCACGCGGTCACACTGCGCGGCGATCTGGTAGGCGCCGATGCCTGCGTTCTCGAGGTAGCACGTGATGTGCTTGCCCGCCGCGTGCACCTGCGCGATCGCACGCTCGACCTCGCGCTGCTGCGCGAGGTTGAGGCCGAACCCCGCCGACAGGTCGAGCAGCACGTTCTCGCCCGGCTGCACGGTCAGGTCGAGGATCGTGTCCAGCAGCGTGAAGAACGGCTTCGGCTGGCCGCCGCCGCCGCCGGTCAGCAGGCTGGTCGGGTCGAAGCCCGACTCGGCGAGGTCGGCGTAGGCGCCCGCAGGGCGGAGCAGCGCGACGCGCTCGGGCTCCTGCGGTTCGTTGGTGACATCGTCCAGCGCGACCACCTCGCCCGCGCGCTGGGCAGGGAGCAGCGGGGCCGAGACGGTCGCGAAGAGGAGGGCGGGGAGGATCAGGAGGGAGGAGTTCATGACGTGCCCGCAGCGTAGCCAGGAGCACCGCGATCCTGTCGCGCTTCCGTTGTCCGCGCGGCGCGTGCGGAGCGCCGGATTCGCCGGGTGGCCAGCGGGACGTTGACCCACCCGAGCGCCACCGGGCATCCTGCGTCGATGAAGGCCGTCGGCCCGTGGTCGCTCCTCTCGCTCGCGCTGCTCACCGGCTGCGCAGCCCCAGCGCACGACGTCGTCGTCTACGGCTGCACCTCGGCCGGGGTGATGGCCGCCGTGCAGGCGCGACGGATGGGCAAGTCCGTGGTGCTGCTCGGCCCGGACCGGCACCTCGGCGGGCTCTCGTCCGGCGGGCTCGGCTGGACCGACTCCGGCGACAAGGCCGTGATCGGCGGGCTCGCCCGCGAGTTCTACGGCAGGATCTACGACCACTACGCCGAGGCGGACGCGTGGCGATGGCAGACCCGCGAGCAGTACGGCAACCGCGGTCAGGGCTCGCCGGCGGTCGACGGCGCGTCGCGCACCATGTGGATCTTCGAGCCGCACGTCGCCGAAGCCACCTTCGAGGCGCTCGTCGAAGAGCACGGGGTCGACGTGCACCGCGACGCGTGGCTCGACCGCGCAGCCGGCGTCGAAGTGGCCGGCCGCAGGATCCACGCGATCACGACCCTGTCGGGGGCGCGCTTTGAGGGCGCCATGTTCGTCGACGCGACCTACGAAGGCGACCTGATGGCGGCCGCGGGCGTCACCTACACGGTCGGACGCGAGTCGAACGCGACCTACGGCGAGGCCCTCAACGGCGTGCAGACCGCGCGCGCCCGCTCCCACCAGTTCCGTCGACCGGTCGATCCGTACGTCGTCCCGGGCGATCCGAGCAGCGGGCTGCTGCCGCGCATCCACGACGGGCCGCCCGGCGACGACGGCCAGGGCGACCACCGCCTGCAGGCTTACTGCTTCCGCACCTGCATGACGGACCACCCGGACAACCGGATGCCGTGGCCCAAGCCCGACGGCTACGACGCCGGGCAGTACGAGCTGCTGCTCCGGTACCTGCAGACCGGCTGGCGGGGTGTGTTCAACAAGTTCGACCCGATCCCCAACCGCAAGACCGACACCAACAACCACGGCGCGTTCTCGTTCGACAACATCGGCGCCAACTACGGCTACCCGGACGGCTCGTACGAGGCGCGGGCCGCCATCATCGACGAGCACCGCGTCTACCAGCAGGGGCTCCTGTGGTTCCTCGCCAACGACCCGCGCGTGCCTGCCGACGTGCAGGCGCGGATCCGGCGCTGGGGGCTGGCCAAGGACGAGTTCGTCGACAGCGACCACTGGCCGCACCAGATCTACGTGCGCGAGGCGCGCCGCATGGTCTCGGACTGGGTGCAGACCGAGCGGCACCTGCGCGGCGAGCTCCCGACGCCGCGGCCGATCGGCATGGGGTCCTACAACATGGACAGCCACAACGTGCAGCGCTACGTCGACGCCGACGGCCACGCGCGCAACGAGGGCGACATCCAGATCAACCCGGGCGGCCCCTACCCCGTCGACTACGGCGCGATCGTGCCCAAGCGCGGCGAGTGCGAGAACCTGCTGGTGCCGGTGTGCCTGTCGTCGTCCCACATCGCGTACGGCTCCATCCGGATGGAGCCGGTGTTCATGATCCTCGGGCAGTCGGCGGCGACCGCCGCCGCGCTCGCGCTCGACGTTGGCTGCGCGGTCCAAGAGCTCGACTACGAGACGCTGGCCCGGCAGCTGACCGAGGACCGCCAGGTGCTGAGCCTGGCGGCCGCGCGTAGCGCGAAGTTCTTAGCGCTGGACGAGCTCGACGGCGTCGTCGTCGACGACACCGCCGCCGAGCTCAAGGGTCCGTGGCGGCGGTCGCAGCTGCAGGCCGGCGTCCACCGCGGCTACCTCCACAACCTGGGCCGGAGCGACGGCGCCTGCGTCGCGACCTTCCGCGCGGAGCTGGACCCAGGCGTATACTCGGTCGAGCTCGCCTACACCGCCCACCCCAACCGCGCGACCAACGTGCCGGTCGCGATCGGGTGTGGCCGCGAGGTCCACCGGTTCACGGTCGACCAGAAGAGCCCGCCGCGCGGCGGCGGCGCGTTCCACGCGCTGGGGCGGCTGCACCTCGCCGGCGAGGTCACGGTAGAGGTCCACGACCGCGGCGCCGACGGCCACGTGATCGTCGACGCGGTCCGCTTCGTGCGGCAGCCCTGAGGTCTCGCCGCGTCAGGGCGTGGCCCAGACCGCGAGCTCGTTGCCGCTCGGGTCCGTGAAGTGGAACCGCCGCCCGCCAGGGAAGTCGAACGGCGCGGTCGTGATCGCCCCGCCTGCAGCCTCGACCTTCGCGAGCGTCGCCTCGAGGTCGGTCGAGAACAGCACGACCAGCACCCCGCCGCGCGTCACCTCGGCGTCCAGCCGCAGCCCGCCGACCTCGCGGCCCTCGCCGCGGATGCCGGCGTAGGCGTCGCCGTACGACGTGAACTCCCAGCCGAACGCGTCGGCGTAGAACCGCTGGGCTGCGGCCATGTCGACGACCGGGAACTCGATGTAGTCGATCGCGTGGTGCTGCGAGGCGTCCATGCCCCCAACCAACTTCGCGTCCGCCACGAAGTCAATCGCCGCCGCGCTGCCCCCTCAGGGCTGCAGCCACTGCGCGCGCCATCCGCCGCCCGGCTGGCGCACGTAGCGGGCGCGGCGATGCCCCGCGCGCTCCAACAGCAGCAGGTCCATGGTCTCCACCGTGACCGCCACCACGGCGAACTGCTCTCGCCCGGCCTCGCTCTCGGCGCGGTTCGGCGTCCTGCCGACGAGCCCAGCAGGCACGTTCGGGCTCCAGTCCGCGGCAGGCGACGACGGCGCGAAGGGGCCGAGGTACGCGCGGCGCCCGCCAGGACCGCAGCGCGCCCAGCCGGCCTCGAACAACGGCCCCGCGAGGTGCACGTCGGCGTCCCCGCACGCCCGCAGCTGCAGTCGCCTGCGCCGATCGTGAAAGGTCAGGGCGACCTTGGGACTCGCCTGCAGCTCACAGACCTTCGGGGAGCGTCGATCCGTCTGGAACGTCAACACCCCGTCTTCCCGCGACGCCGAGCGCAGCACGCAGACGCGGGCCTGCGGCGCGCCCGAAGCATCGACGGTCGCGACGACCGGCCAGTGGAAGCCGCGCCGCTCGTCCGGCACTCCGCGCAGCAGGTCGCGCCACGCCTGATCGAGCATGGCGTCCAGCCCAGGCTGCAGATCACGATCGGACGTCACCGAGGGCGCTTCGCCCCGCGACCCGACGCAGTTGCAGCGACGTCGTCGATCAGGCGAGCAGCGGGCGGACCACCTTGCCGTGGACGTCCGTCAGGCGGAAGTCGCGGCCCTGGTAGAAGTAGGTCAGGCGCTCGTGGTCGACGCCGAGCAGGTGGAGCAGCGTCGCGTGCAGGTCGTGCACGTGGACCGGGTCCTCGACGATGTTGTAGCCGAGCTCGCAGGTCTGGCCGTGCGCGTAGCCCGGCCGCAGGCCGCCCCCGGCCATCCACATCGAGAAGCAGCGCGGGTGGTGGTCGCGGCCGTAGTTGTTGCTGGTCAGCTTGCCCTGCGAGTAGCTCGTCCGGCCGAACTCGCCGCCCCAGACCACCAGCGTGTCGTCGAGCAGCCCGCGGGCCTTGAGGTCTCGGA
Source organism: Planctomycetota bacterium (assembly GCA_049889335.1). Lineage (GTDB taxonomy): Bacteria > Planctomycetota > UBA1135 > UBA1135 > UBA2386. The sequence goes on along the minus strand of JBMHDP010000213.1, from coordinate 125 downwards.
CCAGCGCCGCGCTCGCCTGGTCGGTCTCCTTGCACTGCCGTCGGATGCCGCCTGGCAGGCCGCCGTGCTGGTCCCACCCCTGGTGGAACAGCTGCACGCAGCGCACGCCGCGCTCGAGCAGCCGG
>JBMHDP010000212.1:0-19837 GCA_049889335.1 Planctomycetota bacterium | reverse complement strand
GCTGGAGCCGACCTTCGACGACTACGTGCGGATCGCGCTCGGCGGCGCGCAGAACCCGACGCACCTGATGTCGCACGACTGGCACACCGAGGACAAGGGCACGCCGTGGCACCAGAACCACGTGCGCAACGGCTACGTCTCGAACGGGCCGTGGGCCGTCGACGTCGCGGTCGCCGGTCGCTACCGCGTGACCCTGCGCCGCTGGCCCGCCGCGCTCGACCGCGCCATGGGGTGCACGCGCGCCGCGCTCGCGATCGCGGGCCAGCGCTATGAGCAGACCGTCGCCCCCACCGCGACGGCCGCGACGTTCGAGGTGGAGCTGCCGGCCGGACCTGCGATGCTGCAGACCACGCTGCGACGCGCCAGCGGCGAGGAGCACGGCGCCTACTTCGCCGAGGTCGCGCGGCTCGACTGAGCGGCCGGGCTCAGCGCGCGTCCAGCGCGTTCTTGAGCATGCGGGCCTGCAGGTAGGACGGGTCGATCTTCAGGGCCGCGGCGACGTTCTTGCGCGCTTCGGCCAGCTCGCCGGTCTCGCTCTGCGCTGCGGCGAGCGCGGCGAGCGCCGGCGCGTAGTCGGGCACGAACCGGACGAACTTCCGCAGCGGCACCTTGGCCTCCGCGAACCGTCTGAGGTCGACGAGCAGCGTCCCCAGGAGGAAGAGCCCGTCCCGGTTGTCCGGCTCCAGCGCCAGCGCCGCGCGGTAGTAGCGCTCGCGGCGGTCGACGGCTTCGGGCGGCATCGCGTTGGCCATCGCGAACATCCGGCCGATCGGGTGGTCGCCCTTGCGCAGCGCGACCTGCTGGAAGTGCGGGTCCGCCTCCATCGGCTTGTCCTGCATCAGCAGCAGCGCGCCGAGGAACGTGTGCGCGATCAGGTGCACGCCCTTGGCGTCCGGGCACGCCAGCGCCTGCTCGTACTGCGCGCACGCCTCGTCGAGGTCGCCGTTGAGCTCCAGCGCGGCGCCGAAGTTGAGGTGCGTCTCCGCGAAGTCCGGGTTGAGCTCGACGGCGCGGCGGTAGCGCGGGAGCGCCTCGTCCAGCTTGCGCTCGCGGGTCAGCTCCATCGCGTAGACAGCCTGGCTGTGGAAGTCGTCGGGCGCGATCTCGGCGAGGACCTGGACCCGGTCGCGCATCGAGAGCGGCTCCGCGAAGCCGATCAGCGCGCCCAGCGGCACGAAGAACGCGAGCCACGCCGCGGCGTGACGGAGGCCCGGCACGACCTTGGCGCCGAGGCCTTGGCGGATGCCGAGGTCCTCGCCCAGCGCGCTCTCCCGCGCCTTCCAGATGAAGCCGTCGTAGTAGTAGTGCAGCAGCGCGAGCGTCGCGAAGACGCCGATCCAGACGTCGTAGCCCGCGCCTTCGCCCAGGCTGTGCCGGCCCCACGCGTCGACGCCGCCGAGCGTCACCATCAGCGCCACGAAGCCTGCCGCCGCGAGCCAGGTCGGCTTGAACATCGCCTTCATCCACGACCGCACGCCGGGGCGGCGGCTGCGTCCCTGGCAGGTGATCCAGGTGATCGCGAAGTACTGCACGTCGTGGAAGAACTCGTAGAGGACGTGCGCGATCAGCACGTTCGGCAGCCACGAGAAGGCGAACCAGTAGTAGCCGATGGTCATGACGTGCATGACCTGCTTCTGCCAGCTCCAGGGACGGCCGCTGACGATGGTGAAGGCCAGGTTCGCGACGTACGCGACCGCCACGGTCGCGACCGCGACGCCGATGACCGACTGCAGCGCGGCGACCGTCGCGGCTGCGGGCAGCGGCACGCCGGCGTCCAGCGCGAGCTTGCCGAACGTCGCGACCGCGCCGTCGGTCAGCGTCGCCGTACCGACGAAGCCGGCGATGACGAGCGCCTTGTCGAGCATCGCCGTGCGCGGGTGATAGGAGCCGACCTTGATGTCGTAGATCCTGGCGAAGCCGAACGCCTGCGCGAGCCAGTGCCAGAACGCCCAGGCGGAGATCAGGATCGTCATCTCCGCGCCGTGGCCCGAGACGAACGCGCCGACGCAGGTGACCAGCAGCAGGATCGGCACGACGTAGAGGCGCGCCCGGAACCGCGCGAGCAGGTCCTGGTCCCCGTAGGCCCGCACGAAGGTGGCGAAGTAGTGCCCCGTCGCGGTCAGCAGGACCAGCTGCGACATCGCGGCAGGTCCCCACTCACCGTTCGCCAACGTCAGCAGCGGCCACGTCAGCAGCGGGACCCCCAGGATCCAGAGGAAGTCGAACGACGGCGACCGGAACCACGGAGACGCGGTCGGTGCAGGTGCGGCGGCGCTGGTCATGGGCGTGATCGGAGCTATCGAATCCTAACCCCGACGCCCCCAAGCAGGCGCCGCGAGCGCGACGCCAACGACATCTCGGCTCACTCCGGCACGGCGTGCAATGTGTACCACGCGGTCGGGTTGGCGAGCTCGCCACCGTCCGCCGCGACGACGTCTGCCGTCAGCTGGTAGACGTAGCCCGGCTCGATCGGCAGCGCGAGCCGCGCGACCTGCCCCCGCTCGGACAGCGTGACCCCGGTCACCGCGACGTCGCCGCGGTCCAGCTTCGGGGAGCCGTAGCCCGGGAAGTGCTTGTAGCGCCAGCGCTGCACCCGGTAGCTCGAGGCCGCGGCGGCGCGGTCACGCGCGGCCGGTCGGGTGAAGTGCACGTCGAAGCCCTGCGCGGACGCGGCGACGCGAGACAACGAGAACGGCGCGGTCCGGCCGTCCCAGACGATCCGCTGGAGCCCGAACCGCGCCGGCCCGCGCGACCCCCACCCGCGGCCGGTCTGGCCGACCCAGAGGCTGCCGTCCGCGGCGAAGCGCGCGCGCACGACGCCGCTCTGGAGGTGGTCGACGAAGTTGACGGCGCAACCCTGGAAGCGGCCGTTGACCTCCTCGAGCACCACGCGGAAGACGTTCGAGCGCGTCTGGTCGCCGCAGAACAGCTGCCCTTCGAAGGGTCCGAACGCGCCGCCGGTCGCGTCGAGCACCGGCTCCCCGGGCGAGTTGGCGAGGTCGCCGTGCGGGAACCAGACGGCCGGCGCCCGCCGCATGCGCCCGTACTCCGCGACCGGGATCTCGTTGAGGTCTCGGCCCGCGAAGTCCGGGTGGTCGGTGAGCGAGGACGGGTGGCCGTGGAAGTCCCCGCGCGCCATCACGTGCAGGCACGACGTCGCGACCCAGTCCCCCTGGTTGTCCGTGCACAGCAGCTCACCGTTCGGCCCCCAGCCGATGCCGGCCGGAGAGCGCAGCCCGCTCGACCAGGGCTCGAACGCGCCGTCCGGCGTCACCCGGAACGACCAGCCGCGGTAGGCGGCCGCGCGGCCCATCTTGCCGTCGTGGACGCGCGCGACGTCCCACTTGTCGCTGCCGGCCCATCCTGGCCAGCTCAACGAGGTGTTGAGCGTGCCGTAGAAGTTGCCGTCGGCGTCGCGGACGAGCCCGTAGGCATACTCGTGGTAGTTGTCGGTGAGGCCCCAGCCGGCGCACACGGTCCGGAAGCGCTCCGCGCGCCCGTCGCCGTCCGCGTCGATCAGCTCGGTCAGCTCCGGCCGCTGCACGCAGAACACCTGGCTCGTGCGCGGGTCGACGTAGACGCCCAGCGGCTCGTGCAGCCCCTCGGCGAAGAGGGCCCACGCGCCGTCCGCGTGGGTCCAGACCTCGCCCTCGCGCGTGCTGACGAACAGCCGGCCGTCGGGCGCGAACGACATCCCGCCGACGCCGAACGCGCGCCCCGGAGGGGTCTCGACGGTCTCGACGGTGTAGCCCGCTGGGATCACGTCCGGTTGCTGCGCGAAGACGCCGGAGCCGAACAGCGCGACCGCGGTCGCGAACGAGGTGGTCTTCATCGTACGTCTCCCTTGCTCGACACCGTCACCGAGAACCCCTCGCACCCGACCGGCAGCGGGAGCCTGCCGCCGTCGGCCGCGCCGAGCGAGGAGGCGAGCTCCACGCCGTCCGGATCCACCGCGAAGGTCGCCTCGCGGTCGAGCGGCGTCGCGAACGTGAACGCGTAGCGGAGGCCCACGCCCTCGGCCGCGGGCGCGACCTCCCAGGTCACCAGCCGACCGCCCCAGTCGACCTCGAAGGCAGGGCCGGGCTTCGTGCGGTAGCCGACGAAGCGCGCCGGCGGCTGCGCCCCCGATCCGACGCGGAGCGGCCAGCCGAGGTTGCCGACGGAGAAGCGGGGCCCGAGGGTCTTGCACGGACGCCCGCCGCGGCCGTCGCGGTCCGGGCCGACGTCCAGGAACGCGCCCGCCCAGCCGAACTGCACGCAGCACTGGCCGGCGTCGAAGCAGCAGTTCATCCCGCCGGGCATCCCGACGGCGACGGACCGGGGCGCGGCCCCCTCGACGTGCACCCGCATCACGACCGGGTGATGGTGGACGGCGATCGGCGTGACCCGCGCGGGCCGCTGCTTCTTGGTCCAGAGCTTGCGGCGTTCGCCGTCGGGGCCCGCGACGTCGAGCACCAGCGACTGCCCTCCGCCGCCCTGGAAGAACTCGACGCGCAGCTGGTGCGGCCCGGCAGCCAGCGAGACGACGCCGCGCTGCTCTTCGCTGGCGCCGTGCACGCCGTCGTAGGAAACCACCTCACGCCCGTCGACGAAGACCCGCGAGCCGTCGTCGCTGTTGAGGAAGAACGTGTGCGCGCCGCCGCCGCGCGCCTCGAGGGTGCCGGTGAACACGGCGCCGAAGTTCTTCCGTTCCCCGAGGGAGCCGAGGTCCAGCAGGCCGCCGTCGAGGTCTCCCTCGCGGAACGGCGTCAACGCGTCGAAGTCGGGCAGCGCGCGCCACGAGCCGCGGAAGACCCGATAGCGCAGGTTCTCGATCGGCGCGGCCGCGGGGCCGGCGTCCGCGCCGACGCGCAGCACACCCTTCATCGTGAAGGAGTGGCCGGGCAGCGTGCACACGAAGGGGTAGTCCCCCGGTTCACCCGGCGCGCGAAACCAGATCGTGTCCGACTGGTCGAGGAAGATCGCCTTCGTGCTCGCGAGCACTTCATCGGAGTCCGGCACGTAGTGCTTCTCGCTCGCCGCCGCGCCGAGCCGCAGCGTCGCCGCGGCGACGCGCGCCGCGACCCCTTCTCCGCGCACGCAGAGCACGAAGTTGTGCTGCATCGCGTCGGTGTTGTTGAGCGTCAGCTTGACCTTGCTCCCAGGCGTCACCGAGAGCAGCTCACGGTCGAAGCGCAGCTGTCCTGGTAGTACGCCCAGCGCGATGTCGAAGTCGACCTCCGCGAAGCCCTCGGGGGGAGACTGAGCGGGGACCGTCGCGCACAGCGCGGCGGCGATCACCCAGAACGGCAGCTTTCTGCAGACCACAAGTTGCAACATAACGTCACCAGGCGCCGGACGGAGGTGATACCCCGCGGCGTCTCTGCGACCGCGCGCGTCGCTGCGGCCGCCATGCCACCGCGCGCTCCGATCGGCCCGCGCGACGACGCCTGCTGGCGAGCGCGCGCGGCGGCGCGGGCGCGCGGCGCGGGGGCCTGGACGAAAGGTCCGAGCCAGCCAGGATGGCTGCGTGCACCCCACGGTCCTGATCATCGACGACGACCCCGACGTCCAGGGGCTCGTGCAGCTGGCCCTGCAGCAGGAGGGCGTCGTGCTGACGCCGGCCTACACCGCGGCCAAGGCGCTCGAAGAGCTGGATCGGGAGATGTTCGCGGCGGTCGTGCTGGACCTCGGCCTGCCCGACACCCCGGGAGACGAGCTGCTGGCGACGATCCGCGAGCGGCACCCCGACGTGCCGGTGCTCGTGCTGTCCGGAGAGCGCGAGCTCGACCGGGTCGTGCGGTGCATGAAGCTCGGCGCGCTCGACTACATCCCCAAGCCGTTCGAGGCGCTGCGGCTCCAGACGTCGGTGCGCAACGCGATCGAGCAGGGCGCGCTGCGGGTGCGCGTCGAAGCGCTGACGCACGACCAGACGACGACCCGCGGCTTCTCCACGCTGCTCGGCAACAGCCCCGCCATGCAGCAGGCCGTCAGCCTGCTCGCCCGGAGCGCCGGGCGCGACGTCACGGTGCTGCTGACGGGCGAGAGCGGGACGGGCAAGGAGGTCGCCGCGCGGGCCGTGCACAGCGAGAGCGCGCGCGCGAGCGGGCCGTTCATCGCCATCAACTGCGGCGCGATCCCCGAGGGCATCATCGAGAGCGAGCTGTTCGGCCACGAACGCGGGGCGTTCACCGGCGCGGACTCGGCGCGGCGCGGCGTCTTCGAGGAGGCCGACGGAGGGACCCTGTTCCTCGACGAGATCGGTGAGCTGCGCGCGGACCTCCAGGTGAGGTTGCTGCGCGTCCTCCAGGAGCGCCAGGTGCAGCGCGTCGGCGCGTCGACCACGCGCGACGTCGACGTCCGCATCATCGCCGCGACCAACCGGGACCTCCCGGAGCGCGTCGCGAGCGGCGCCTTCCGCGCCGACCTCTACTACCGCCTCGCGGTCTTCCCGGTCGAGCTCCCGCCTCTGCGCGAGCGCGGGGACGACGTGCTGGTGCTCGCCAAGGCCTTCCTGCAGCGCATCGCGGCCGAGCAGGGGCAGCTGCTGGAGTCGTGGACGCGCGCCGCTGCCTCGGCGCTGCTCGCCCACTCGTGGCCCGGCAACGTCCGCGAGCTCCAGAACGTCATGGAGCGCGCCGTCATCCTCGAGGACAGCGGCAACCTGACGCTCGCGAGCCTGCCCGAGCCCATCCGCCGGCTCGCGACCGACTGCGGCGACGATCACGTCGAGCTCCCGCTCGCGACCGCGAGCGGAGACGGCGAGGGCGCGGCCGCGTCGCCGCCGCCGCCCGTCGTGATCGGGCGCACGGCGCCGCGTACTCCCGACGAGATCGAGTCCTTCGACGCCCAAGAACAGCGCATCTTCGAGGAGGCGCTGACCGCGTGCGGCTGGAACATCCACGACGCGTCGCGCCGGCTCGCTGTCGGGCGCGCGACCGTCTACCGGAAGATCGAGAAGTACGGCCTCGACCGACGCGACGAGCTCGAGGGCAGGACGTCTGCGTGAGCGGCACCTTCGACTGGTCCGATCCGCAGCTCTGCGCCCTGCGGGCCCGCTTCGCCGCGCGGCTCGTGGAGACGCGCCGGACGCTGGCGGCCTCGGCGGACCCGGCGCCGGCCCGTGAGGCCGCGCACCGGCTCAAGGGCTCCGCGCCCATGTACGGATTCGACGCGCTCGGCGCGGCCGCCGCGCAGACCGAGGCGCAGCTACGCGCCGGTGGCAACGTCGCCTCCGCGCTCCCGGCGCTGCTCGCCGCCCTCGACGACGCGGTGACGCGCGACGCCTCGACCTGAAGACCCGACGCGCGCCGCGTCGATAACCCGAACGCCCAGCCGGACGGGACGGACCCATGACCTCAACCACGAAGACGACATCCCCGAGCCAGAGCGCGCGCCGTCGCGGCCTCGTCCTGCTGGCGACGGTGGCGGCGGTCCCGGCGCTGCTGGTCGCGGCGGTGTGGTCGGCCAACGCCTACGCGTGGGACTACCGCTCGATGAGCTTCACCGTGTTCTACGCGATCCGCGGCAGCTTGATCGGGCTGCTGCTGCTGGCGACGGTGACCGCGTTCTTCGTCGGGGTGGTGCAGCGCCCGAGCTGTGTCCGGCGGACCGGGCTCTGGGTCAGCGCGTTCGCGACCTTGTTCGTGCTCACGCTCCTCGAGGGCGCGTTCATGTTCGTCCCGCGCAGCCACGGCGTCGGCTACACGCTGGGCGCGCAGATCTGGCAGCGCTTCTACTTCCAGGAGCGCAACGACCTCGGCTACCGGGACGCCCCCCACGCCCGCGCCGCCGACAAGCGCACGGTGCTCGCGGTGGGCGACTCCTTCACCGAAGGCCACGGCATTGCGGACCCTGCGGACCGCTACACGGACCGGGTCAACGCCACCCATGCCGACCTGCACCTGCTGAACGTCGCGCGCTGCGGCATCGACACCGAAGAGGAGTTCCGGCGCCTCGAGCAGCACCCCGTCGAGCCCGACGCTGTGCTCCTGCAGTACTACGTGAACGACGTCGAAGGCGCGGCCATGCGCTGCGGCTGGGCAGCGCCCGACTTCCAGGCGTACGCCGACGTCGACGGCCTCGCGAAGTGGCTCGTCCGCGGCTCGTTCCTCGTCAACTACGCCTACTGGAGCTACCCGCACGCGGACGGCGCGTCCTACGCGGACATGCTGACGCGCGCCTACGCCGATCAGGAGGTCATGAAGCGGCACTTCGCGGAGCTGTCGCAGTTCATGCAGTACTCGGAGCAGCGCGGGGTCCCGCTCGTGGTCCTGCTGTTCCCGAGCCTCACCGAGCCGCACGCGAGCCGCCCTACGCTGGCGCGCGTCCGCCGGCTGTTCGAGTCCCGCGGCGTGACCGTGCTCGACGCGACCGACTGGATCGTCGACATCCCGATGGCGGAGCGCCTGGTCAACTCGTTCGACGCCCACCCGAGTCCGCTCGTGCACGACCTGACCGCCGCGCACGTCGGGCGCGCGCTGCAGGACCTGTGGTCGGGCACGGCCCGCGCCAACCGCGGCCCCGTCGAGGACACCCGCTAGCCGCGGCGCCGCGTGGTAGGCCCTGCAGGACTCGAACCTGCAACCAAGCGGGTATGAGCCGCCGGCTCTAACCAATTGAGCTAAGGGCCCCCTGGGCAGAGAGGTATACCATGGCCGCCCAGGCGTCCATGGCCGAACTCGACCCCGACACCCTGCTCCCCCGCCTCCGCGCGCTCCAGCTCGAGCTCCGCGACGCGCTGCGCGAGCACACGCAGACGCAGGCGGTCGAGCTGCTGGCGCGCGCCGTGCGCGACGACGAAGGAGACACGATCTTCGGCCTCGACGTCGCGGTCGAGGAGCTGCTCCTCCGACGCTGCGAAGACTGGGGTCGCGAGCAGCACTTCACCGTGCTCGCCGAGGGGCTGACGTCGTCCGGCGTCGAGTTCGGACGCCCGGGTCGCGGCGGCCCCCCGTTCCGCCTGCTGGTCGATCCCGTCGACGGCACCCGCGGGCTGATGTACGACAAGCGGAGCGCGTGGTGCCTGATGGGCGCCGCGCCGGACCGCGGCGAAGAGACCCGGCTGCAGGACGTCGAGGTGGCGGTGATGACAGAGCTGCCGACGACGCGCCAGAACGTCTGCGACGTGCTGTGGGCGAGCGCCGGCGCGCCGACGCAGGCCGAGCGCCACGACGTCGCGCGCGGGACGGTGGAGCGGCTCGCGGTGCGGCCGAGCGCCGCGGCGGACCTGCGCCACGGCTTCGCGTCGGTCGCCAACTACTTCCCTGGCGGCAAGTCGCAGACCGCCGCGCTCGAGGAGGCGATCCTGCGGCGCGCGATGGGCGGCTGGAACCCGGAGAAGGCCGAGGTCTACACCGACCAGTACATCTGCACCGGCGGCCAGCTCGCTGAGGTCGCGCTCGGCCGGGACCGCTTCGTGATGGACGTCCGGCCGCTGGTCTACGCCAAGCTCGGCGTCGCGTCCGCGCTCGCCTGCCGACCGTACGACCTGTCGACGTGGCTGATCGGCCAGCAGGCCGGCTGCGTCGTCCGCGACCCGCTCGGCGCGCCGCTCGACGCGCCCCTCGACCTGACGACCAACGTGTCGTTCGCCTGCTACAGCAGCCAGGCGCTCGCCGACTTCCTCGCGCCGATCGTGCGCGAGGAGATCGAGCGGCACCTGACCCCCTGAGCGAGCCCTCAGCCGCGCGCCTGCGGGCGCCGCCAGCCGTCGACCTGGACGATCCGGTCCTCTTCGGCGATCCACGCCGACAGCTTGCCGCCGTAGACGCAGCCCGTGTCGAGGCCCACGCACTGCGGGCGGACCACGAGGCCGCGACGGGCCCAGTGCCCGAACACCACGCGCTTGCTGCCGCGGTAGAAGTCGTCCCACGGACGAAACGGCGGCCCCGGCGGCGGCCAGTCGCGCGGCGGCTGCCGGCCGTCGGGGTCGCAGTAGCGCACGTTCACGGCGTAGCGCACGTCGGCCTCGCAAAGGTCCGCGAGGCGCGCCTCGTCCCATGCCGGGTGCAGCCCGGCGTGCACCGCGATGACGTCGTCGAAGCACCGCACTACCGGCTGCGCGCGCAGCCACGCCGCGTGCCGCGGCGTCGCGCTGCCCCGCTGGAGCCAGCTCAGGTCGTGGTTGCCGAGCACCGGCTGGGCGTCGAGCTCCATCAGCAGGTCCAGGACTCCGTCGGAGTCCGGGCCCTTGTTGACGAGGTCCCCGACCGGCACCAGCCGGTCCTCGCCGAGCGCGAACCCGACCGCCTCCAGCAGCCGCTCGAGCGGTGCTCGGCAGCCCTGGACATCTCCGACGAAGATCCTTCGCATGTTGCTGGCCCGAACGGCATTGTTCCGTCCGGCGGTCTGCAGGCAACGATCCCGTGACCGTCGCCGCGTCCATGACCCGACTCGTCCGCGCCGCTACTTCGATCTCCGCGATCACGCTGCTGTCGCGGATCTTCGGGCTGGTCCGGGACCGGCTGATGGCGCAGACGCTGGGCGCCAGCTGGGTGCAGGGAACGTTCCTGCTGGCGTGGCTGCTGCCGAACCTGATGCGCCGGCTGCTCGGCGAAGGCGCCCTCTCGGCGTCGCTGGTGCCGCGCTACGCGAAGCTGCGGCGCGACGACCCTGCGGCGGCCAAGCGGCTGCTCGAGGAGGTCGCGGGCGCCGTGGTGACGCTGCTGACCCCGCTGTGCCTCGGGGTCGCGGCGGCCAGCCTGCTGGTCCCGGCGTCGTGGCTGCCGGCACCCGACGAGGGCGGGCAGGAGGCCGTGCGGCTGCTGCTGGCCCTCAACGCGATCCTGTTCGTCTACTCGCTGCCGGTCTGCCTCGCGTCGGTCGCGACCGGCGCCCTGAACACGCTGGGCGTCTTCGCGCTGCCGGCCGCGATCCCCGTCGCGCTCAACATCGTCTGGATCGTCGCGCTCGTCGTCGCGGCCCCGCTCGGGTTCGAGGTCGACACCGAGGTCGCGACGCTCACCGCGTGGAGCCTGACCGCGGGCGGCTTCCTGCAGCTGCTCATCGTGCTGCTGCCGCTGCAGAAGCGCGGCGCCTTCGGCCGACCCCGCCTCGGACTGCCGCGGCGGGGCACGGCGGCCTTCGCCGTCTTCGCCGCCATGGGGCCGACGGTCCTCGGCGTGTCGCTCAACCAGATCAGCAGCCTGATCGACCAGCTGCTGGCCTACTACGTGATCGCGCCCGGCGCGAACATGTACGTCTACCTCGCCAACCGGCTGCTGCTGTTCCCGCACGCGCTGACGGCCATGGCGGTCGCTGTCGCGGTGTTCCCGACGCTCGCGAGCGAAGCGGACGACGCCGGTCGACGCCGGATGCGCAGGACGCTCGACCTCGCGGCGGCGGCGACGATCCTCGTCACCCTGCCCGCCGCGACCGGCATGATCGTGCTCGCCGAGGACGTCGTCGACGTGCTGTTCGTCGGCGGCCGCTTCGGGGGCGAAGACGTCGCGCCGACGGTCCGGACGACGGCCTGCCTGCTGGCCGGCCTGCCGTTCCTCGGCCTCGCGCAGCTCTACGCGCGCGCCTTCTACGCCGTCGGCGACACGTCGACGCCGGCGCGCACGGCGGGGTTCCTGGTGCTGCTCAACGTGGCGACCAGCGTCACCCTCCTGCTGACGACCGAGCTCGGCACCGCCGCGCTGACGCTGGCGAGCAGCCTCTCCTCGCTGGTCAACGCCGCCGTGCTCTCGGCGCTCTTCCGGCGCCACGCGCCTGCTGGCGCAGGCCTCGGCGGCGCGTGGCTGCGCTCGGCCGCGGCGACGGCCGCGATGTGCGCCGTCGTGCCGTTCGTCCGGGTCGCCGCGCCCGACGACGCGCTCTGGCTCCGCGCCGCCGGCAACCTCGCGCTGCCCGTGGGCCTCGGCATCGCGGTCTACGTCGGCGCGCACCTGCTGATGCGCTCGCCGGAGCTGCGCGCGCTGCGCCGCCGCGGCGCGTGAGCGGTCACTCGACGCGCTCGAACTCGAGCCAGGTGCGCTGACCCTGCATCACCCGCAGGCCGCCGACGACGCGCACCAGCCGGCGCAGCTCCTGCTTGCCGTCGCGCACGAAGTGCAGGTCGCCGGCGCCGTCGGAGAAGAAGTCCAGGCGCGTCGTCGTGCGCAGGCCGCCGTCCACCTCGCGCCACTCGCGCACGCCCGCGTGCACGAGGGGTCGGTCGTCGCGGAGGCCCGGCGAAGCGAGGTTGAGGAACAGGTGGCGGCCGGTGATCGCGAGGTAGCCCTTGCTGGGCTTGCGGTCCTGGACGCCGTTGACGACGCGCCCGGTCAGCTTGTAGACGCCTTCGAGCGGGTGCCGCGCGGGCTTGCCGGGGACCTCTTCGCGCGCCGCGGGCGGGCGCGGGTCCTGCCACGTGAGCAGGGCGGAGAGTCCGAGGAGGAGCAGCGTCGACTTGGTTCGCATGGTTCCTTCAGCGGTCGAGCAGCAGCTCGACCCGTTCGTAGTCCTGGCCGCCTTCGAGCACGAGCGCCCGCGACGCCAGCCAGGGCTCGCTGCGGCGGCGCTTGGGCCGCCACTGCGCCGTGATCTTCCGATCGCCCGGCAGCACGTTGGTCAGCTCGAAGCGGCCGTCCGCGTCGGTCCGCGTCGGCCGCTGCGATCCGACCCAGACGAGCGCGTCCGGAACGGGCTGCAGCTCCTGGCCCAGGACGCGGCCGCGCACGATCGCGCCGGGCACGACCCGCACCTCGAACGCGCCGTCCCGCGCCGTGCGCGCCTCGGTCTGGGCGACGGTCGGCGGCAGGCCGTAGACGATCACGCGCGCCTCGACGTCCGGCGGGATGTGGTCGACCTCGACCTCACCCGCCGCGTTCGGGCGCGCCTGCACGCCGGGCAGCCCGCGCGCGAGCAGCAGCAGCTCGTCGGCGCGCAGGTCCACGGCGGGATCCACCACGACGCGGCCGCGCCGCGACGGGACCCGGGAGAGCGCCACCAGCGCGCGCTCGGTCGCGTGCGCGTCCAGGTCGGAGATGCGCTGGTGCACCATCTCGAAGCCCGCCGCGCGGACGCGGAGGCCCAGCGCGTCGAGCGCTCCGTCGAAGCCCGTGACCGTGAACTCCCCCCGCGCGTCGGTGCGCGCCCGCGCGAGGTCCACGCCGTGCTCGCCGCCGCCCATGACGACGACCTCTGCGCCGACGACGGGGCGGTAGCCGGCGCAGCGCCATCCCATGCACCAGTACGACACCGGCTCGCCGACGCGGCCGCGGAGCTGCGCGGGCGGCCGCAGCGTGATCGTCTTCACCGGTTCGCCGAGCTCGAGGTAGGCGAAGCCCGCCCCGACCCCTTCTCCCCGGTAGCGCACGACGCTGCGGTCCGGACAGAGCGTGCGGTCGAAGGAGAGCGCGCCGCCCTGCAGCGTGCGCGAGGCGAGCGCGGGCGGCGGGGACGGCGCCGCGAACGCGAGCTGGTCCGGGAAGAACGTCAGCTCCAGGGTCGGCGCGTCCCCCGCTGCGGCCTCGAACTGCAGCGCGCCGTGGCGCTGCTCGTAGGCCCGCGCGCCGAACCACGCGGCCGCGGCCAGCGCCGCCGCGGCCGGCACGGCGACCAGCGGCACCCAGGAGCGCGAGGGTCGCGGGCGTCGTCGGGGGCGAGGGGTTGCCACGGGCCTGACGATAACGTTCGCTGCTGCCCATGTGGATCTACCTGCTCCGCCACGGCGTCGCCGAGGACCTGCGCGCCGGCATGGACGACGGCGACCGGGCGCTCACCGAGGAGGGCTGGCAGAAGCTCCGCGCGGCCAGCGGGTCGTGGCGCAGGTTGGTGCGCAGGCCCAGCGTCGTCGTCACGAGCCCGCTGCTGCGGGCGCGCGAGACCGCCGAGGTGTTCGTCGAGACCACGGGTCGCCCGGCGGACCTGCGCGTCGACGCCTGCCTCGAGCCGATCGCGCCGTTGAGCCACGCGACGACGATGCTCGAGGGCCTGCTGCTCGAAGGGACCGAGAGCGTCGCGCTGATCGGCCACGAACCACAGCTCGGCTACCTGCTCGGGACGCTGCTGACCGGCCAGGAGCGGCTCGCCGTGCCCCTCAAGAAGGGCATGCTGGTCGGCCTGCAGACCCGAGGGGCGACGAGCCTGCTCGCCGGGCTGCGCTTCTGCCTGAGCCAGAAGGCAGCGGCCAAGGTCACCTGAGCCCGCTCACTTCGGGCGCGCGACGAGCTTGAGGTCCTTGGCGCCGCCTGGCCCGACGTCGAGGACGCCGCAGGCGTAGGTGACCTGCTCGCGGCCCTTGAGGTTGACGATGAGCTCGAGCTCGTAGCGTCCGGGGAACACCTCGTCGGTCGAGAAGCTGCCGTCTTCGCGGACCCCGAAGCCCATGCTCACCGGCCCCTCGTTGGGCGGCGCGACGGCAGGGCCCAGGCGCTTGACGGTCATGTAGCGCCAGCGCCCCTTGTCGGGGACGGCGGACATGTCGACGGTCCCGGTGGTCATGACCTTGGCCTCGAGCTGGACGACCAGGCCCGAGACCGGCTGCGACGCCCGCACCTCGACCTTGGTCAGCTGCGCCTCGTAGGCCTCGTCGTCGTCGCCGCCCTCGACCCGGATCGTGTAGCTCCCCTCCGCGACGTCGCGGAACAGGAACGTGCCGTCGTCGTTGGTCGGGATGAACTTGCGCACGCGCCCCTCGAAGCCCCGGCTGCCGAGCTGCGCCCTCGCCTGGACGAAGACCTTGCCGGCCGGGCGGCCGTCCGGGAGGTAGACGACGCCGGCGATCGAAGACGTGTTGATGTCGATCAGCAGGTCCTTGGGTTCGCCTTCGGCCAGCGCGACCTTCTGGGACCACACCGCCTGGCCCGGGCCCATGAACATCCCGCCCTCGCCGCCCATCACGGAGACGGTCCCCTCACCCGCGGAGACGATGCCCAGGTCGAAGCGGCCGCGGTCGTCGACTTCACCGGCGAAGCGGTTGCTGTTGAGCCGGGCGACGAGCGTATAGCCCGTGGCGGCGCGGCCGTTGACCATCACGGTGCCCGACAGCTGCGCCGTCGGACCCTCGAGCGGCTTCTTGCCGACCTCCAGCCGGACTTCGGCCGTCTGGCCGGACACGACCTCGACGCGCTCGCTCGGCATGTTCGAGTCGATGAACATCGACTGCGCGATCTCGAAGGTCGAGCCCGGGGAGCGGAGCGTCTCGAGCGAGTTGAGCGCGGCGACCCAGTAGCGGCCGGGCTGCAGGTTGCGGAGCTCGAAGGTCCCGTCGAGGCCTGCGGTGACCATCTGCGGCACGCTCTCCATCGGTCCGCGCGGGCCGCCGCTGCGGCGGCGCAGCACCGCGACGCTGAACTTGCCCGGCAGCGGCGGCTTGCCGTTCTCGCTCAGCACGCCGCGCAGCGTGCCGGGCGACACGAGCGTCAGGACGAGCTCCTCGTCCTGCTTGGCCTCGCCGTGCACCACCCCCCACAGCGGGTGGTCCGCGCTGACGCGGAGCGAGGTCGCCCAGATCTTGTCGATGGTCAGGCGTCCGTCCGCGTCGGTCCTGCCGCAGTTGACCGGCATCTCGACGACGCGGTCCCCGCGCGGCTCCGCGTAGATCGCCGCGTTGCGGATCGGCTCCTGCTCCTCGTTGACCACCCGCACGGCGAAGCGGTCGGGCGCGGCGAGCGTCACGGTCGCGGCGACGTCCTGCTCGACGATCTCGAAGACGGCCGAGCCCGTCGCGAGCCCCTCGACCTCTGCGAGCAGCGTGTAGGTGCCCGCGTGCAGGTCCGTGATGACCCAGCGCCCGTCCTCGGTCCGCTCGACCCGGTCCTCGAGGGCGACCGGCGGGGCGAAGCCCATCATGTACATCTCGGCCGCGCCGTCGCCCTTGCGACCGCGCAGCAGCTTGAAGCGCGCCCGCTCCGGCGCGCTCCCGTCGGCCTGCTGCACGGAGACCGTCGCCGAATACATGGCGGGCAGCGTGACGATCACGTCGCCGTTGATCGACTGGGGCTCGGCCAGCACCCACGCGTGCTTGGGCGACCGGCGCGCCGCGACCGTCACGTCGCCCGGCGCGAACCCGGTGCCGTCGATCTCTCCCGCTGCGTTGGTCTCACCGAGCAGCTGCGCGAGGTCGACGGGGACCATCGCGAGCGTCGACCCCGCCGCGACCTCGGCGCCGGCGATCGGCTCCCCCGAGGTGTCGAGCACCTTGGCGTAGAGCTCCTCCCCCAGCCGCATCTTCACCTTGCCGACGTTCTTCTCCTGACCCGCGCGGACCAGCACGCTGTCGCGCACGAACGAGAGGTGGTCGCGCGCCGTCACGGCGAACATGTTGCTGCCGGGCATCACGCCGACGAGCCGGAAGGACCCGTCCGCCGCCGATCGGGTCGTCGGGATCGGGAAGTCGTCGAAGATCCGCTTCACCCAGGCAGGCATCGGCACCACCTGGACCGGCGCGCGCGGCTCGCGGATCAGCACCGCGCCCTCCGGGTCGAAGCGCTCGGCGGGGAAGAAGCGCGCGAGCGCGCCGGGGATGTCCGCCGCGCGCACGAGCGCGCCCGCCAGCGGCGCGCCGTCGGCGTCGTAGACGACGCCGGCGATCACGCCGGCGTTGTTCAACACGACGTCGCCGAGGTCGACGACCTCGCCCGGCGACGGCGCCTTGGTCAGCACCTGGTGCGTCGGCGCGTCGGTGCCGATCCCCGCGAACATCATGTAGACGCCGCGCGGCCAGACGCCCGTGATCTCGAAGCGCCCGTCGTCGGCGGTCCGGGTCTCCCCGGCAACGAGCTGGGGCGCGAAGTCCCCGGGGTCGCTCCCGAACAGGTCGGCCTTGGCCTGCAGGACCGTGTCGAGCGCGCCGCGGTAGATCCGGACGCCGGTGTCCGGGACCGGCGTCTTCCGCCAGTCGACGACGCGGCCGCGGAAGCCGCACAGGCCCGCGCGGATGTCCGGGTCGTCGAGCAGCGGGTCCCCGGCGGTCGTCACCGCCTCGCGCGCGAGCGCGCCGGCGTCGGGCCCCAGCGCCGCGCTGGCCGGGACGCTGGTGGGCGCAGCCGGCTGCCGCCGCTCCGGCGCGCCCCCGACCTCGGGCGGCGGCGGCGCCGCGCTGCCGAGCAGCCACCAGAGGCTGCCGACGACGACGGCGACGAGGAGGGCCAGGGTGACGACGAGCGAGCGCTGCATGTTCGAGGGGGGACGCGGGGCGCTGTCCCGTAGCCAATCGAGCGCGGAATCTGCCGCAATTCGACCGTAGAGGCCGGGATATTCGCCCGACGGGCCTCAGCGGAGGCGGTGCGCGCGCCACATGGCGAGGGTCGCGAGCACGATCGCGTGGTCGATGCCGCCCCGTCGCACGAGGTCGTCGACCTCTCCCTCGGGGACCTTGACCACCTCGAGGTCCTCGCCGAGGTCCTGCTGCAGGTCGCCTTCGAGCGTGCACCCCTCCGCGAGGAACACGTGGCAGCGGTTGGTCATCAGCGAGGGGTTGGGGTTGTTGTCCCCCAGCGAGGTCCACTTCGTCGCGACGTGGCCGGTCTCCTCGCGGAGCTCGCGCACCGCAGCCTGCAGCGGCTCGGTCTCGTGCGGGTCGATCATCCCGCCGGGCAGCTCGAGCGAGACGCGCTCGCTGCCCTGTCGCCACTGACGAACGAACAGCACCTCGCCCCCTGCCGTCACCGGGACGATGTTGACCCAGTTGGCCGTGTCGATGAGGAAGAACGGGATCTCGACGCCCGTTCGCGGCGACCGCTGACGCGAGCGGCGCACCTCGAAGACGAGGTGGCGCGCGAGCACTTCGTCGCCGAGCTTCTCCCAGGGTCTGGTCATCGCGCTGCTCTGTCGTCGTCTCGCCCGGGTCAGCGCCCGAGCTCGACGCCCTGCGTCCGCTGGCCGGCGACCGCCGTGAGCTGGAGCGACAGCTGGCGGGCGTCGCCGAGCGTCAGGCGTCCGAGGCCGAACCGCGTCGTCTCGAGCACGAACGCGCCGGCGGAGTCGGTCGTGATGACGTCGGGGAGCTCCAGCTTGCCGCCTTCCAGCACGCGCCTCCCAGGGAGGCCGGGCGTGCCGCGGAAGTTCGTCGGGCGCCAGCGCACGGATGCGTTCGCGAGCGGGAAGCCGTCCGGGCCGAAGGCGACGCCTTCGATCGTCGCCGTCAAGCCCAGCTCGACCCGCGCGTCCGGCGCGGCCGGCAGCAGGTCGTAGTCGGCGAACGGCGCGCCGGGATCCACCATCTCGGCGTAGCCGACGAAGTTCGGCGCCTGGACCACGAGGCGGGCCGCGATGTCGCCTGCGGTGACCATGTCGAAGGTCCCGTCCGCGGCGGTCTTCACCGTCACGGCGCCGCCGCCTGCGATCTGCCACACGACGCTCGCGCCCGCGATGGGCTCGAGACCGGGGCGGGCGCGCACGCGGCCGCGCAGCGGCAGGCGCGGCAGCGGCTCCATGCGGATCTGCTGTCCCTGGTAGGGAGCCGAGACGCCAGCGAGCGTGACCGGTCGGTGCAGGTCGTGGCGCGCCAGCAGCGTGTGGAGTCCGGGCGGCAGCGGCCCGAGCTCGAAGGTCCCGTCCGCGCGGCTCCGCGCGACGAGGCCGAGCGGGTCGCCGCCCTGCACGCGGACCGCGGCGCCTTCGAGCGGCTCGCCGGACGTGTCGGCGACGACGCCGCTGACGCTGCCGCCCGGGACCATCCGGACGACCTGGACCGGCGGCTCGGGGCCGCGGGCGACGGTGAAGGTCGCCGCGGCGACGAGCCCGGAGGTGGTCGCCGCCTGCAGCTCGTAGCCGGCCGACACGATGAAGCGCACGGCGAGCGCGCCGTCCGTCGCGCGGTAGACGTGGTCGTCCTGGTTGCCCGCGTTGACGTGCAGGTCCCGCGCGACCTGCCGCGCCGACATCATGCGGTGCTCCTGCCACGCGCGCTTACGGACCGCGTCGAGCTTGAGGCCGCGGGTGTTGTCGACTGGCTGCGCGCCGGCCGCGACCTGCATCTGGACGAAGACGTCGGCCAGCGGCTGGTCCGCCTCGTCGACGAACTCGAACCGCCGCACACAGGAGAGGTCGTCGGCGACCATGGTCACGACCCGCGGGTTGTCGGGGTCCGTGCCCGGGCGCGCCGGGACCATGCGGAGCATGTAGCCTTCGACCACCACCGCCAGCTGCGCTGCGGTCGCGAGCGGCACCAGCGCCATCCCGTCGTCGCCGGTGACGGCGAGGTCCGCGCCGGACTGCAGCCGCCGAATCGCCGCGCCGCCGATCGGCCGCTGGTCGTCGCCGTCGACGACGCGCAGGAACACGGTCGGCTCGTCGGCCAGGTCGCCCGGGTCGATCTCCACCGCCTCGGTGCGGGTGGCCGCCACGCCGACCGGCAGGCCGCCCTCGGGCTTCGCGGGCTCGGTCTGGACGACGGGCACGCTCGGCGCTTCCCCACCCTGCTGCGGCGGCAGCGGCGGCTGAACGTCCGGCTGCACCAGCCAGAACACGACGCCGGCCGCGGCCAGCAGGAGCAACACCATCGACGTGCGACGCATGAGTGGGGCGCCATGATACCCCGCCCTCTATGCTGCCCGGCTCATGGCGACCTCGACGGCACAGACGCGACCCTCGCGGTGGCTGCTGCTCGGCCTCTCGGCAGCAGCGTTCGGCTGGTTCGTCTTCGCCTTCAGCCAGCGCGTCCTCTACCCGCACGAGCTGGAGTGGATGGAGGGGGCGCTCGCCGACCACGCCGCGCGCGTCTACGAAGGCCTGCCGCTCTACTGCGAGCCGACCGCCGAGCACGTGCCCTTCCTCTACTCCCCGATGCTGTTTTGGCTCGGTGCCATGGGCATGAGCCTCGGCCTCGACGGCGTCGTCGCGCTGCGGCTCGTCGCGGCCGGCAGCGCCGTCGCGAGCGCGATGCTGATCGGGCACTGGGTCCGGGTCGAGACCGGGCGCGTCCTGC
>JBMHDP010000211.1:0-4738 GCA_049889335.1 Planctomycetota bacterium | reverse complement strand
CGCGCAGCCCGACCTCGCCCTGTTCGTCGGTGACCTCAGCGACACCGAGGAGGCCGCGATGGTCGAGAAGATCGCCGCGGTCGACGTGCCGAAGGCGGTCATCCTGGGCAACCACGACGCCTGGCGCAGCATCCGCGACCGCAAGGTCACCGGTGAGCTGCACCGCAGCCTCCACGCGCTGGGCAGCAGCAACCTGCACTACGAGGTGCGCGACGTGCCCGCTGCGCAGGTGTCGGTCGTGGGCGCGCGCCCCTTCTCGTACGGCGGTGAGGTCCTCCGCGGAGAGGAGGTCTACGACGAGCTCTACGGGGTGCGCGACTTCGAGGCGTCCGCCGAGCGGATCCTGCGCGCGGCGCAGCGCGCCCAGCACCTCGACCTGGTCCTGCTCGCCCACAACGGGCCGACGGGGCTGGGCGCCGCCCCCGCGGATCTCTGCGGCAAGGACTTCGGCAAGCCCGGCGGCGACTGGGGGGACCGCGACCTCGAGCTCGCGATCGACCTGATCGAAGGCTGGGGCTTCCGGGTGCGAGCGGTGGTCTCCGGCCACATGCACCACAAGCTGCTGCACCCGCGCGGCGCCGAGCGTCGACGCTTCGTCCGGCGCAACGGCACGCTGTTCGTCAACTGCGCGGTCGTGCCGCGTATCGAGCGGGACGCGGACGGCGTCGAGCTCGCCCACTTCGT
Organism: Planctomycetota bacterium; assembly: GCA_049889335.1. Taxonomy (GTDB): domain Bacteria; phylum Planctomycetota; class UBA1135; order UBA1135; family UBA2386. The sequence goes on along the minus strand of JBMHDP010000211.1, from coordinate 4,054 downwards.
GCGGATGCGGTGGGAGCAGGGGGACTGCGTCGGGCTCGAAGAGGTCTGGGTCGACGGCAACGGCCGGGAGCAGCGCTGCGCGTCCCCGACGGTGATCGACCTGGAGGCCCCGCGGACCGACGCGGGCGGCAGCTGACCTCGCCGGCGCGACGGCGCGGAGCTGCGAGCCGGAGCCGCGCGCCGTGGGCGCCGAGTGCCAGGAACGCCCGGCAGGCTAGCGCCCTGCGGAGACCGCTTCGACCGCGCGCCAGACGCGCAGCAGGTTGCCGGACCAGATCTTCTGGATGTCCTGCTCGCTGTAGCCGCGCTTCACCAGCTCCCGGGTGACGTTGCGGCTCTCGGCGGCGTTCTGCCAGCCGCCGATGCCGCCGCCGCCGTCGAAGTCCGAGCCGATGCCGACGTGGTCGATGCCGGCGACCTCGACGATGTGGTCGATGTGGTCACAGTAGACCGCGACGTCGGCGGGCGGAAACTGGGCGTCGACTTCGCGCGAGCGCTCGCGGAAGGTCTCCCAGCGCGCCGAACGCTCCTCGTCGGAGATGCCCTCGGACTTCGGGCCGCGCAGGCCGACCTCCTCGCGCAGTCGGTCGAGGGCCGCGCTGCGCTCGGCGTTGCTCTTCAGGAAGCTCGCGAGCGCGACGCACTGCACGACGCCGCCGTTGTCGCGGATCGCCCGCAGCTGCTCGTCGTCGAGGTTGCGGCTGTGGTCGTTGACGGCGCGCGCGCCGGAGTGCGACGCGATCACCGGCGCCTTGCTGACCTCGACGGCCTGCAGCATCGTCGACTTCGCCGCGTGGCTGACGTCGACCATGATGCCGACGCGGTTCATCTCGGCGATCGCCGCGCGGCCGAGGTCGCTCAGGCCTCCGTGCAGCGGCTCGTCCGCGGGCGTGTGCGAGTCGCCGAGCTGGGTGTGGCCGTTGTGCGCGATGCTCATGTAGCGCGCGCCGCGCTGGTGGAACTCCTCGATGCGGCGCAGGTCGGTGCCCATCGGGTAGCCGTTCTCGATGCCGATGCAGGCGATCAGCTTGCCCTGCTCGTGCAGCCACTCGACCTGGTCCGCGCTGGTCGCGAGCCCGATCGTGTCGCGGTGCATGCGGCACATGCGGTGGATCGCGTCGAACTTCTTCTTCGCCTCGGCGTAGGCGCGGGCGAAGCCCGAGTCCGTCAGCTTGCGCTGCGCGACGTAGACGATGTAGAAGGCGCAGTCGTAGCCGCCGGCGCGCATCTTGACGAAGTCGACCTGCTGCTTGCCGTCGAGCGTCGGGTCGTAGCGCAGCCGGAACTCGCGCGCGGTCTCGGGATCCGAAGGCACCTCGCGGGGCGAGAGGTTGTCCGAGATGTCCTTGTGGGTGTCGAGCGTCAGGCAGCGGTCGTGGATCGCGTCTGGGTCCGAAGGCAGCCAGGCGCAGCCGGCGGTGAGGGAGAGCGTCAGCAGGAGGGGCGCGCGCATGGCGCGACCATAGCGAGGAGAGACGCACATAAGCAATGGTGCGCGGAAGTAGTGACCGGCTACGAAAATGGCTGAGGCAGTAGTTGGCAGATAGGCGCTAGAAACGAAAGTTCGGGGACAGCTTGTGGGGGAAGACGGCGTGCCAATCTCGTTTGGCTAAGGCCACCGTCTGATCGGGAAGTCCTAGAGTGGCCAGATGCTCTCGGAGTGATGATCTGTAGCACTCGATTTTGCTAATAGCTTGGGCCCTGATCTCGCTGGCCGACGGCTTGCGTTGCCTTAAGTCTCTGACTGCCTCATAAATCGCGCTTGGCTCAGGCTTGGCGATGATCGAGTTTGAGGCGTTAAAGAAGGCGTCCCGTCCACCCAGGCTCGGAGTTGAGACGACAGGGGTGCCTGTGAGGAGATACTCGATAGCCGCGCGGCACTGTCCCTCGCGGGCTGAAAGGCATAATCCAGTGTGCGAACTAGATATTGCCTGAGAGAGGTCGTCCGCCCCTAGCTTTATTGACCATTCGCCGTGGCGGCAATTGAGCCATTGCGCGTGCGATAGCGACGATTGCATGTTTCGGAAGTGTTCATGCTCGCTTTCCCTCGGCGCATGCGTCGCTATCGCCAGCTTAGGTATTTTGGCCGCTAGTGTGTGGCGCTTCCATTTGGCCATGCGTGCGACAAGGATGCTGTCGTACGTCTTGCCGTTCTCGAGGGGGCGGAATAAATTATAGTCGTGAAGTGCATTCTTACTGAACTCGAGCGATTCAACGCCTACGCGTGATAGTTCCTGTTTTTCTGCTTGCGAATTAGCGGTCAGGCATATCGATGCCCATGGAAATCGGCGTCTGATTGCGGATAATTGAACTTTGATCAATCGGGCCTTGCCGCGTAACTGGACAGTCCAAGACCATAGAATAGTAATGATTGTCTGTGTTGCAGGTTGAGTCGACAGCAGTTGATATACGGGGCTCAAGTCGTCAAAGCACGCGACGAAGAAGACTGGGCGGCACAGTCCTATTCTGAAAGCGGAGAGTCGTTTTAACTGCCGTTTCGCGAAGGGATTGCTGCCAGGTATGCACTTCGCATACCTCTTCAATGCATCGCGGTTGAGTCGAGTATCGGGCCTAGTGATATGATACCTGTCGTGCCGAGCCATATTCTTGTCACATTTCTCTTTTGACGACGATTGCCAGGCACTTCTTCGTCATCACCATGTGCATTGAGAATCGGTTCGGTATCAGGTGGTGCACGACTTCCCATATAGTGCGCGAAGCGGTGCTTACATCTTCTATCACGGCGTGGCCGCCGATCTTGATCCGCTGCAGAAAGAACTCAAGCGAGTGTATGTTTGCATTCGGGGCGTGTAAGCCGTCATCGATCATGAGGTCGAACTCACTTGGGAGGCGGTTCGACAGATTGCGCAGGCTGGATCTGTCGGTCTGGTCGACGCAGTAAGTAGAAATGCGCTCCTCCTCGAACAGCACCCTGTGGTCGACGTCGGCGCCGTAAATGGCGGACTGGTCTAGATAGTCCCGAAATGCCCTGAGTGAAGCGCCTGGCTTGGCATTGGCGCCCATGTTGGACGCCAAATCCGTATTATTTGTACCTAAGCCGATTTCCATGACATTCATCCGTCGCCCGGGGTCTCCTAACAGGTGCGCGTATAATTCATGATAGTTATGGTCTGTCGATTTATCGCTGCCATATTTTGCGAAGAGGGCGCCCAAGTCTCTGGCGCGCGCCTGCTGCACGTCGCTGTTGCCTATGAACTCACTCAGGTCCTGGGTGCCGACGGAGTTCTTTGAGAGTGAATGCGCGAATTCCTTGAGGCTGGCGGGTAGTTGTTGAATGGTCTGCTTGATCAGTTGGACTTTGCCAGCTCGCCCCCCACGTACGAGTGGCTTATATGCCCCAAAGTCAGCTAGGATATCAACATCATCGGTCGTTTGTCGGAGGCCCAACTTAAGCAGCATCCGCTCTAGGAACCCTTTTTTCGTGTTGGGGACGCCGCCCGCGGGGAATTGTGTTCGTGTTGCTGTTGCCATTCTTCTCCTCCGGCACTCAAGTCACTGCACTACTCAATGCTACAGGAGATAGAGGGAGACTGTAAAGCCTGTGGCATAAAGTAGGTGCGGATGGTTGCCTCATCGCCTGACATCCGTTGCTAAGGCGCAGTGTCATGGCTACTTCACCAGCACAGACAGCTCGGCGACCGACGCCCACGGCTTCCCGCTCGCCTCGCGGCGCGCGACCAGGCGCACGTAGCGTACTCCCGCGGTCGGGGCGGCGAAGCGCACCGTCCGCGCGGTGGGGTTGTTCGCGATGTTGCCGAACGTGCCGGTCGCGAGGCGCCGGAACGTCGCGCCGTCGCTGCTGCCCAGCAGCTCGTAGTCGGCGATCGTGCCGTTGCTGCCGCCCTTGCGCGGCAGGTAGACGAAACCCGTGAGGTCGTGCCGCGCGCCGAGGTCGATCGTCAGGTGGTGGGGGTGCGTCGGCGTGTCCGGCGCGTAGCGCGTGTGCCAGATGGTGTCGGGGTCGCCGTCGATCGCGTTGCTGGCGCCTTCGCCCTTGTCGGCCTGCTCGCTGGAGCAGTCGAGCACGCCCCAG
>JBMHDP010000210.1:0-2526 GCA_049889335.1 Planctomycetota bacterium | reverse complement strand
CGTGATCGACGCCAGCGTGCTCCGCCTGCGTCCGATCCTGATGACCGGTCTGTCGACCTCGCTCGGCGCCCTGCCGCTCGTGCTCGCCAGCGGCGCGGGCGCGGAGGGCCGCGCGGCCATCGGCCTCGTCGTGCTCTACGGTGTGACCATCGCGACCCTCACTACGCTGCTGGTCGTGCCGGGCGTCTACGGCCTGATCGCGCGGTTCAGCGGCTCGCCGGGCGCGCGCGCCAAGGTGCTCGACGCGCAGCTGGCGGTGGCCGAGAGCTAGGCGGAGTCGCGCCCCCTCCGAGGTCGACACTTGTAGGGGTGAGGCAGAGTCTCCCCGCGCGACCACTTCGATGGATGCTGCGAAGGCGTCCAGCATGGCGCTTATGCGCGGTGAACATTTCTGCGCGTTTGATAGTCAAGCGGGGCCCGCGCAAGCCCGATTGGCCGCCAGATCGTGTCATTGTCTTAACCAAGGGCGGATGTATCCTCCGGCTATGGTGAGTCAAGACTTCGGGCTGCGGCCAATGGCTGCGGCATTTATGCTCCTCTGTACGGTGGTTCAGGGGTGTCAGAGAGAGCCCGGCGGGCCTGTGAGGCCGGTGCCGAAGAGCAACGCCAGGCGCAAGGCCGGAGGCTAGGCGTCCAAGCCTCGCCGACCATCACCGGTAGGAGACAAAAAGCCGTCGGGTCTCGGCTACGGCGTCAAAGACAGCTCGAGCCTGAAAGCGTTCGAGAAGCTCGATCTGCTCCGCAAGCGCTTTCCGCGCTACCTCTGGTGGGCAATGCCCGAGAGTGCTGAATTGTCGACGGCCTTCGGCAGGGTTCGGCAAGAACCCGGCTGGCGGGCGTTCACCAACGCGCTCTTCGTGTGTGACAACGCCGTGAACACCCTGCTCGAGGAGAGCATTACGGATTGGTCCGGTGCCCAATCCAAGATACAGCCTGTCAACAACGCTCGAAATGCCTGGCGCCGCGCATGCACCTTCGGGATCCAGCCTCCGGACCTCCCGATTGGGTCCACCACATTCAATGAGCAAGGCATGCGCTTCCACGTGCATGTCACGAATCGTCGCAGCGGCGTGCTCGTCGTACGGAGCCCGCGGAATCAGGTGCTCGGGATCTTCGACTTGCGATTGGCTGGGGGTGGCGGGCAGCACATCGTCTCCCACATGTTGGAGAATGCGCTGCGCTATCCGGACTACTACCTCAGCTATCCTTGGGACATCGTGATGGCGACGGACACGATCCATGTGCCCGATGTCGACGTATGGATCGACCGCATCCAAGGCGAGGCAACCATCACGAGCCCCGGCACTCCCGGCGGAGGCCAAAAGCGAAAGTGATCCCTGCGCGTTCGACCGAGTCAGGACGCGCGCAGCGTGCGGTGGGATAATGCACGCGTCCCACTGCCGCTGGGTCGCGGGAGGTCCCCGCGCTGCCATGGGCGCCGCCATGGATGAATCCGCGGACACCGCCGCGGCGCGGCATGTCGCTGGGCCGCAAGTCGAGCGTCTTTACGGGTCGCTCGACTTGCGCATACTTGATCGGTCCGTGCAGGCGCTCGTGCTCTATGGCTCGCCCGCCTGAGGAGGAAGGGAAGCCGTGCTGCGCCAGGACCTCAAAGATCTCTATTTCTTGGCGAATCGGATGCTCGTGTATCCGAACACCCTGCTCGCCCAGCTGCGCTACCGCGCTCGGTCGGATCTCATGCTCCACCTCGGGTGCGGGGACGACTACATCGAGGGGTTGATCAACATCGACGGCAACTTCCGACGTCGAGCAGAGCTGTGGCTCGATCTGCGCAACCGGCTCCCCTTCGCCGACCGCAGCGCGAAGTTCATCTACTCCAGCCACATGCTCGAGCACCTGTATCCAGAGCAGGCGCTCACGCTGCTGCGCGAAGCGCGGCGTGTCCTCGCGCCAGGAGGTCTGTTCCGGCTAGCCGTCCCGTCTTTCGAGCACTGTCTGGCGATCGCGAATGGCGTCGGCAAGAGCGAGTGGCCGCGCGCTTTCACGACGCCAGCAGCTCAAGCCATCAACTACATCTTCTGTGACGGGCAGCACAAGTATGCGTACTGTCGCGAGGTCCTGGAGGTGATGTGCGAGCAGGCGGGCTTCCGGGCGATCTCCTTCGTGGAGTGGAGCCCGGACGCGAGGGAGATCGGCGGCGTCTCCATCCACTCCGAGCCACCCGGATCCTTGATCGTCGAGATGGGTGCGTAGTTTCAGGCCCGCGCGCTACCTTGAGCGCCGCCATGGACGAACCCTCGGACACCGCTGCGCCGCGGCGCGGCATGTCGCTGCCGACGAAGATCCTGCTCGGGCTCGTCGTTGGGGCGGCCGCAGGCGTGACGCTGAACCTGCTCTACGCGCCGGCGCTCGGCGAAGAGAAGGGCGCCGCCTACGTCGCCGTGGAGTGGTGGGCGGACCAGGCGGTCAAGCCGTTCGGCGACCTGTTCCTGCGGCTCCTGTTCATGGTCGTCGTCCCGATCGTGTTCTGCTCGCTCTACCTCGGCGTCTCCGGGTTGGGCAGCG
>JBMHDP010000209.1:0-7473 GCA_049889335.1 Planctomycetota bacterium | reverse complement strand
TCGACGCCGTGGAACGGGCGGCCCGTCTTGCACTTCCACGCCAGCTGCTGGGAGCGCGGCAGCGCCGCCAGCGCCGGCGGCAGGATGCTGAGCGTCAGGTAGGGGCTGGTCTCCGTCATCCCGTACGTCTGCACGTAGTCGCAGCCGAACGTCTCCAGGATGCGGCTCACGACGTCGGGTGCGATCGGCGCGCCGCCGCTCAGCATGACGCGCAGCGCGTAGCTGCGGTCGGCCGCCCCGGGCTCCTTGACCATGAGGTTGAGCATGGTCGGCACGAGGTTGGTGATCGTGACCCGCTCTTTGACCAGCAGGTCGAGCGCCGCGGTCGGCGCGAAGCGCGGCAGGAAGACGTGGCGGCCGCCGACCGCGGTGACCGCGAACGTCGCCCACGCGTCCGCGAGGTGGAACATCGGCGCGACGTGGGACCAGCAGTCGCGGTCGTCGAGCCCGAGCTCCAGGATCGCGGCGCGCGCGTGCGTGCAGACGTTGCGGTGGGTGAGTACGACCCCCTTGGGCGCGCCGGTCGTCCCGCTCGTGTAGTAGAGCTGCGCTGGCTCGTCGGCGCCGAGCGGCGTCCTCGGCGCGTCCGGCGCGCCGAGCTCCGGGACCCGCAGCAGCTCTCGCTCCAGCACGCCGGCGCGGAGCGCGTGCGCTTCGTCGTGGACGAGCCAGCGCGCGCCGCTGTGCTCCAGGATGTCCCGCTGCTCGCCGTCGGTGAGGCGCGTGTTGAGGGAGACGAGCACCGCGCCGGCTGCGGCGACGCCGAAGTAGGCGATCAGGTGGTCGATGTCGTTGTGCATCAGACACCCGACCCGGTCGCCGCCGCGCACCCCGCCGGCGCGGAGCGCCGCGGCGAGCGCCAGCGCGCGGTCGCGCGCCTCGACGTAGCTGAGCCGGCGCGAACCTTGGGTCAGCGCGGCGGGATCGCGCGAACGCGCGGCGGCGTCCTCCAGGAAGTCCCAGACGTTCACGCGGCCGAGTATGAGGTTGTCGGCGCCGCGGGCAATCGTTCCAATCCCGAGCTCCGATGACGGACGAGGACGAGGTCGAATCGTCGGCGCAGCCCGCGCCGGAGCTGACGGTGCTCCACCAGGAGGAGTCGTTCGTCGCCGTCAGCAAGCCGAGCGGGCTGCTCGTCCACCGCGACGAGCACCACCCCGACGCGCCGGCGGCCCTGCAGCTCGTCCGGGACCAGCTCCAGCAGCACCTCTACCCCTTCCACCGCCTGGACCGCGCGACCTCCGGGATCCTGTTGTTCGGGCTGTCCCGTCGGTCCGCGGCGTCGCTCCAGCGGTGCCTCGCCGCCGCGGACGCCCACAAGGACTACCTGGCGCTGCTCCGTCACCCCGGCAGCGGCTCGGAGCTCGGCGACCGATGGACGAGCGAGCGGCCGTTGACCGACGACAAGGGCAACTCGAAGGACTGCCGCACGGACTTCGAGGTGGTCGAGGCGTTCGACCGCTGCGCGCTGGTGCGGTGCCGCATCTTCACGGGCCGCTACCACCAGATCCGACGCCACGCGAACCACTGCGGCCGGCACGTGCTCGGCGACACGACGCACGGCAAGGGTCGCCTCAACGCGTTGTTCCGGGAGCGCTACGGGCTGCGGCGGCTGTTCCTGCATCTCGGCCGCGTCGACATGGAGCACCCCGTGACCGGCCATCGGCTCTTGCTCGAGGATCCGATGCCGGCGGAGTTGGTCCAGGTGTTGGCGAACCTGCGCGGCGGCGCCGTTGCGAACCCCTAGAGGGACCGGCGCTTCGGGACAGCTTCGGTGCGGATCGCCTAGCAGGAAAGCCCTTGACTGCAAGGGGGAACCCATCAAGATGCTGGTGCCGAAGGCGCGAGAATACGGTGATGCCGTATTCCGGAGTCTGCGACCAGCAGCCCCAAACCAGGTGCTTAGCGCCTGCGAATCCAGAGCTTAGATATGGCAGCCGCGAAAAAGAAGAAAACGGCGAAGCGTACGACCACGGCCCGATCCTCGACCTCCCGGTCGCGCGCGGCGCAGAAATCTGCGTCGCAGCTGCCCAAAAAGATCGCGCTCTCGGGCGGGGGCTACTGCCTCTACGCGCCGCGCTTCCCCCGCTTCCTCGCGGAGCCGGGCTTCTGCGACGAGGCCAACATCGCCAGCGAGATGGTGCCGTCGGTGTTCTGCCTGTCGTTCCTCGTGGGCGGTCGGCCGATCACGACGCGCTGCGTCGGCTTCGAGATGGTCGACGGCGCGGCCGTGCTGACCCACCAGGGGCCGGACGTGAAGATCGTCGAGCGGCGCTACCTGACGACCGACGACCGCTTCGTGTGCGACCTCCAGCTGACGAACGAAGGCAAGGAGGAGGCCGAGCTGACGGTCGTCCAGTGGACCACGACGGACGTCGAGGGCGAGCCCGTCTCGCACGAGGGCGACAGCTTCCGCATCCGACGCGCGCTGAGCACGGGCGGTCGGCCTGCGGTCCCGACGGATGTCCTCTACTCGAGCCCCGACAGCAAGGGCGGGCGGTGCCTGCAGGTCTACTTCTGCGAGGGCGGCAGCGACCTGCCGGACTTCCGCGAGACGCCCTGGTTCGACGCGGCCGGCCTGCAGACCCCTCGCGCCAAGCGTCCTGCGGAGAAGCCGAGCCCGATCATCGCGGGGTCGCGCTGCTACGCGGGCCTGTTCCGGCACGTCCCGCTGAAGGCCGGCGCGACGGCGGCGCACCGCTTCGAGGCCAACTACGTCTTCAAGGGCAAGGGCGTCAACTTCCGCGCGCGTCGCCCCGACCCCAAGGACGAGAACGGCTACAAGGCGTTCTGGGCGCAGACGCCCACGTTCGAGTGCGAGGACAAGGGGATGGAGCGGGTGGTCCGACACCGCTTCGAGCTGCTCTACCTGCTGCGCCAACCGCACGGCGCGGGCCTGTTCTCCGCGCCGGGCTTCTGTGAGGGCAACGGCCCCCTCCACGCGCCGTCGAGCTTCTCGGCTCCTTCGATCATGCGCGAGGCGCGCTGGCTGCAGGACCCCAGCTACGCGCGCGGCCTGCTGAAGATGTTCTTCGACAACCTGCTGCACAACGGGCAGGTGCCGGGCCACGTCTACATGAGCGGGACGGAGTCGAACGACTTCTACCACGCCGACTGGGGCGGCGGCTTCGAGGCGCTCGACGCGATGCACAACGACAAGGCGACCAAGAAGGCCGTCCTGATGGCGATGCAGCGCTACGTGAAGTGGGTCGGCAACAACCGCGACCCCGAAGGCAGCGGCCTGACCGACATCGTCAACCACTTCGAGTCGGGGCAGGAGTTCTCGCGGCGCTACACGGTCATCGACAACAAGGCGGACCGCGCCGAGGAGTTCACCGAGCAGTTCCGGCTCAAGGGCATCGACGCGTCGGTGTTCCGCTACCGGCTCGTGAAGTGGCTCTACGAGGTCGCCGAGGAGATCCAGGAGAAGGCCATGGCCAACCGCTTCCAGGCGGAGGTCGAGGTCATCCTGGAGACGGTGCGCAAGAAGATGTGGGACGAGAAGTCCGGCATGTTCATGGACCTCGACCCCAAGAGCCGCCGCAAGACCAACGTCAAGGCGGCCGTCGGCTTCTACCCGCTGGCGACGGACATCCCCAACCAGAAGCAGGTCGACGCGATGGTCGACCTGATCTCGAGCCGCGACGAGTTCTGGGCGAAGTACCCGGTGCCGAGCATCGCCATGAGCGACTCCACGTTCGACGGCGCCGGCCGCTGGAAGGGCACGCGCAAGGGCTCGCCGTGGAACGGTCGCACGTGGCCGGTCGTGAACTCGCACATCCTCGAAGGCCTCACCTACTGGGCCGAGCGCGGCAACAAGAAGGCGCAGCGCCTCGCGCGCCAGCTGCTCGACCGCACGGTCAAGATGATGAGCGGCGAGCTCGAGGGGCTGGAGCAGGCGACGTCGTTCGAGCACTACCACCCCGAGCACGGGCTGGGGTCGCGCTACCGCGGCATCGACCTGAACCTCAACGCGTTCATGCTCGACAACATCTTCCGGGTCGGGTGCGGCTTCGCCATCCGCTACGGCGAGGTGCAGGACGAGCCGATCGGCGAGGCCTGCGACTTCAAGCTCAAGGGCATGCCGCTCGGCAACAAGCTGTTCGACGTCGAGCGGAAGAGCGGCAAGCTGAAGGTCTCGCCGCAGTAGCGGCGCGACCGTGCGCCCCGACGGCCGCGTTCGGCGAAGGCGCGGGGGTGTCGGCGGCGGCGCCGCCGCGCCATCGGCTATGGTGGCGGCGTGACGACGATCGACGACATCCGCGCGGCGGCGCGGCGCATCGCGGGCCGCGTGCACCGGACCCCCGTGATGACCTCGGCGACGCTCGACGCCGAGCTCGGCGCCGAGGTCTTCGTGAAGTGCGAGAACCTGCAGAAGGTCGGCGCGTTCAAGGCGCGCGGCGCCTGCAGCGCGGTGATGGCGTTGACGGACGAGCAGGCCGCGCGCGGGGTCGTGACGCACAGCAGCGGCAACCACGCCGCCGCGCTGGCCTACGCCGCGCGCGCTCGAGGCGTCCCCGCCTACGTGGTGATGCCCGAGTCGGCGCCGGCCGTGAAGGTCGACGCCGTGCGCAGCTACGGCGCCGAGCTGCGGTTCTGCCCGGCGCCGCAGCGCCAGGCGGTCTGCGACGCGTGGCAGCAGGAGACCGGCGCTGTGCTGGTCCACCCGTTCGAGCACCCCGACGTCATCGCCGGCCAGGGGACCGCAGCGCTCGAGCTGCTCGAGCAGGCGCCCGACCTCGACGCGGTGATCACGCCGGTCGGTGGCGGCGGCCTATGCGCCGCGACGGCGGTCGTGGTGCGGTCGCTGCTGCCGCGGGCGCTCATGCTGGCCGCTGAGCCGGAGGCCGTCGACGACGCCGCGCGGTCGATGGCGACCGGGGTCCGACAGCCGCGCGTTGACGACCCGCAGACGCTGGCGGACGGCCTCCTTACGGGCCTGGGCGCGCCCAACTTCGAGCTCCTGCGGCGGCACCAGGTCGAGGTGGTGACCTGCAGCGAGGCGGCGATGGTCGACGCGGCCCGCTTCTTCCTCCAGCGGATGAAGCTGGTCGTCGAGCCGAGCGGCGCGACCGTGCTCGCGTCGATCCGCGCGATCGCGGAGCGCGTGCGCGGGCTGCGCGTCGGCATGATCGTCACCGGCGGCAACACGGACCTGCGCTGGCTGTGCGGCCCGGAGATGTGCCGCCTGGCGACGAGCTAGAGCGTCACCGCAGACAGCGCCGCGAAGCCCGCGGCGGCGAGCGCGGGCAGCGCGAGGACCCGCGCCACCGCCGCTGACGGCGCCGGTCGCCAGCGCCCGTCCTCGACTTCGGGCGCGCCGGGCAGCACCTCGGCCACGCAGCTGCGGCCTGCGTCGTCGTAGAGCACGTTGCGCGCGACCTGCTCGTCGAAGTGCTCGGCGTCGTGGGAGCGCGCCTCGGCCGTCCGTTCGCTGCCGTGACGGTCCAGGAAGCGGAAGGTGAGCCGGTAGACCGGCCTGCCGTTGACCTGGGTGCGCGTCGGGCGTTTCTCGGTCAAGAGCCCCCACGCCGAGTGGCCGCGCCGGAGCAGCGCGAGCCTGCGCGCGTTGGCGGCCACGCCGAACGCCAGCAGCCCGAAGCCGACCAGCGGAAAGAGCGCGGGGAAGGCGGCCCACGCGGGGAACGGGCGCTCCCGCATCCCTAAGATCCGCGCCAGCGCCGGCGAGTCCGCGGGCGCCTCGAACGCGACCTCGGCGCCGACCGCGGGCCCAGGGGCGTCGCAGTAGGAGACGGCCTCGAGCGCCTGGCCTTCGGCCTCGTAGCCGAACGTGATCCGGTGGATCCGTCGGCCGTTGCTGCGTGACGAGGTGGGCTCGTTGGCGAGCACCTCGGCCGACCCGCCGATCAGGTCGCCGGCGAATCGCCACGACGTCAGCAGCGTCGAGTTGCGGACGAAGATCGCAGCGCTCGCGCCGCCGATGGTGATCACGAGCCACGCGGTCATCACGAGGTAGCCGCCGAGCAGGACCCGTGCAGCGAGCGTCCAGGGGACGGCGCGCGGCGGTGGCTCCAGCTCGGGTCTCACGCAGCGCCGGCGTCGCGGCGCCGCCAGTCGTGGAACCGGTGTACGGTCAGCGCCGCCGCGAACACCGGCGCCACCAGGTTGATCAGGGGCAGGGTCATCAGGAACGCGATCAGCGCGCCGGTCAGCATGCTCTCGCCGCCGTGGCGCCGCCGCAGGTCCTTCGTCTCGCGCGGCGTCATGCGCCGCAGCGCGACCAGCTCGACGTACTCGCGGCCGATCAGGTAGCCGTTCATCGCGATCCACGCGATCGCGTAGACGGGCGGGAAGAACAGCAGGAACAGCAGCAGCACGTTGCCGATGACCATCGCGCCGAGGTAGCTGATCGCGACGCCGACGCCCTGCAGGATCGTGATGCCTTGGGCCTGCGGGAGGTCGGGGTAGTGCTGCTTCTCGACGACCTTGCAGACGTAGTCGAGGAACAGCGCGACGAACGCGCTGGCCACGATCGGGAACAGGAACCACGCGAGCACGAGCGTGGCGAGGCCCTCGAGCACGCCGAGCCAGTCGAGCTCGGCGCCTTCCGGCCAGGCCCACGACAACAGGGCGTCGAGGCCGAACCAGACGCCGACGAAGGTGAGCGCGCTCAGGATCGCGCAGAGGCCCAGCACGCCCAGGATCGGACCCGAGAACAGCTGCGCCAGCGCCAGGGAGATCGCGCGGCCCATCTCAGCCGGCGCTCCCGACCAGCGCCTCGAGCGCCGCGCGCTCCTTGGGGACCTCGGCCGAGATCACGTCGTGGCCGGTCTTGGTGCACATCACGTCGTCTTCGATTCGGACGCCGCCGAAGCCGCGCTTGCCGTTCATCTGGAGGAACTTCTCGGCGGCGGCGAAGTTGACCTGTCCTCGGAAGCGCTTGCGCAGGGCCGGGTCGTGGAGGATCGGCGGCACGAAGTAGATGCCCGGCTCGATGGTCACGCACATGCCCGGCGCCATGTCGACGTCGAGACGCAGGAACGCGGTGCCGAACTGGTCGCTGCGCGTGCGGCCCGGCGGGTAGTGGATCAGGTCGCCGAACCCCTCCATGTCGTGCACGTCGAGGCCGATCAGGTGGCCGACGCCGTGCGGGAAGAACACCGCGTGCGCGCCGCTCGCGACCAGGTCGTCGGCGTCGCCGTGCATCAGGCCGAGCTGCGAGAGGCCGTCGGCCAACACGCGCGCAGAGGCGAGGTGGAGGTCCCGGTAGCGCACGCCGGGTCGGATCATCTCGATGGAGGTCTTCTCGGCGGCGAGAACGACGTCGTAGATGTCGCGCTGCGCGGGCGAGAAGCGGCCGTTGGCCGGCCACGTCCGGGTGACGTCGCCGCAGTAGCCCGACGGCAGCTCGGCGCCGGCGTCGAGCAGCACGAGGTCGCCGCTCTTCACCGTGTTGCTGTGGTCGTGGTTGTGCAGGACCTCGCCGCGCACGCTCAGGATGGTGCCGTAGGC
>JBMHDP010000208.1:0-12181 GCA_049889335.1 Planctomycetota bacterium | reverse complement strand
CCCCGCCGAAGCTGCGCCAGTCCCAGGCGCACAGGTCGCCGTTCTCGTCGAGGCCGCCGCGGACCTGCATCAGCGCCGCGGGGCGGTTGCCCGCGGTGGTGTGCTCCTCGAAGCGGTCGAGCATCAGCTTGACCGGCCTGTTGGCCTCGTGCGCGAGCAGGGCGCAGGCGAGGCCTTCGATGCCGGCCGAGAATTTGGAGCCGAAGCCGCCGCCGACGAACTCGGCGTGCACGTCGACCGACTCGACCTCGACGCCCTTGCCCTTGAGCGCGCGCGCCAGCTCGTTCTGCACGCCGAAGGTGGCCTGGGTCGAGGCCCAGACCTCGAGCGCCGCGCCGTCCCACTTGCACACGTTGCCGTGCGTCTCGAGCGAGCTGTGGGTCTGCACCTCGGTGCGGTAGGTGGCGACGTGCTGTTGGGCGGCCTCGCGGAGGCCGTCCTCGATCTTGGAGCTCTCCGGCCACTCCTCGTCGATCTGCCCGTCCATGTCGAGGAGCGGGGCGTCCTCGTCCATCAGGTAGTCGACGTTGTGCTCGTCGGCCTCGTAGTCGGCGCGGATCTTCTCGATCGCGTCGCGCACGTCGTCGAGCGTGCGGCCCGAGACCGCCGCGATCGCGTCGCCGACGAAGCGCACCTTGGCGCCGTCGTCCTTGAGCCGCACGACCGCGGTGATGCCCGGCATGCCGCGCGCTTCGGTCAGGTCGAGGGCCTTGAGCACGCCGCGCGCGATCGACGAGCGCAGGATCATCGCCTGCTGCAGGTCCGGGAAGTTGACGTCGTAGGCGTACTTGGCGCGGCCGGACGCCTTGGCCAGGCCGTCGACGCGGTCGACGTCGGTGCCGACGGTCTCGAAGCGGGTGTTGACGTCCCACGGCGGCGCGTCGCCCTCCTCCGGGTTGACCTGGAGCTGCTTCAGGCGGTCCTCGCCGCCGGGCAGCGCCCGGTAGCCGGCGGTGATCTCGGTCGCCGCGGCGCGGGGCGCGCGGTCTTCGCGGGGAGCGCTCACTTGCGGCCTCCCTTGGCGGTCTGGTCGATCGCCTCCATCACGCGGCCGTAGGTGCCGCAGCGGCAGAGGTTGCCCGACAGGTCCTGGCGCATCTGCTCCGGCGTCGGCGCGCCGCGCTTCTCGAGGCACGCGAGCGAGCTCATCACCATGCCGGGCGTGCAGAAGCCGCACTGCAGGGCGTCGCACTTGACGAAGTTCTGGACCAGCGGGTGGGCCTTGTCGCCGTCGACGAGGCCTTCGACGGTGCGCACCTCGGCGCCGACCGCGTCCATCGCCAGCATCAGGCAGCTGTTGGCGGGCTCGCCGTCGACCAGCACGGTGCAGCCGCCGCAGGCGCCGCGGTCGCAGATCTTCTTGGCGCCGGTCAGGTCCATGCGATCGCGCAGCGCGTCGAGCAGCGTGGTGCGGGTCTCGACCTTGACCTGCTTGTCGGCGCCGTTGACGCGGAGCGTGATCTCGTGCTCACCGAGGCCGAACGACTCGGGCGTCGCTGCTGCCTCGGCCGCCTCGGCGGCGGCGGTGAGCCCGGTGGTGGCAATGCCTGCGACGGCAGAGCCCTTGAGGAACGAGCGGCGGGAGACCCCGCCATGGGGTGGGTGCGACATGGATGGCTCCGAAGGGGAGGGCGTGCGCCCGTCAGTCTATGCAATGGACTCGACGAGCCCAGGGCCAACCCGCAGACTCTCGAACTCCTCATGAAGCACGCAGCGGTCCTCGGTTGTCTCGTACTCGTCGCGGCCTGCAGCGGCCCGGCGGCGCTCACGGTCTCGCGGGTCGCCGACGACGTCCAGGTCGTCGCCGGTCCGGAGCCGTTCGCGACGGTCCGCGCCGGCGCGCTGCCGCGCCCCTACGTGTGGCCGCTCCTGGCGCCCGGCGGCGTCGCCGTGACGCGCAACCACCCGATGGGGACGCGCGACGGCGAGCAGCACGACCACCCGCACCACCAGTCGCTCTGGTTCGCCCACGGGGACGTCAACGGCTTCGACTTCTGGCACGGCAAACAGCACCGTGAGCGGATCGTGCACGAGGCCACGCGGACCCGCGCCGTGGACGGCGGCGGCGTCGAGGTGGAGAGCGACTACACGTGGCAGGTCGACGACGGCGTCGTCGTGCTCCGAGAGCAGCGCGTGCTCCGGTTCGCGCGCGGCGGCGACCACCGCACGGTCGACGCCACGATCACGCTGCGCGCCGGCGCGGCGGACGTGACGTTCGGCGACACCAAGGAGGGGAGCTTCGCGCTCCGCTTGCACCCGGCGCTGCGCGTCGACGGCGCGGTGGCGGCGGGGACCTTGACGAACAGCGAGGGCGACGCCGGCAAGTCCGCGTGGGGCAAGCGCGCGCGCTGGCTGCACGACCAGGGCCCCGTGGACGGCGCGTCGGTCGGCGTCGCCATCTTCGACCACCCGGACAACCTCCGGCACCCGACGTGGTGGCACGCGCGGACCTACGGCCTGGTCGCGGCGAATCCGTTCGGCCAGCACGACTTCGAGCGCAAGCCGAAGGGTACCGGCGACTTCTTGCTCGCGCGGGGCCGAACGCTGCGGCTCCGCTACCGCGTCGTCGTGCACCGCGGGGCGTGGACCGGCGACCGCGTCGACGAGGCGTGGCGGCAGTGGGCGGAGGGCGGTCCGTCGGGCGCCGGCGCCCGCTAGCGCCGCCGCGGCCGCGCGCGTCTACCGGCCGAAGGGGCTGCCCTCGGCGAAGCGGTGACGCGGCGCCCGGAGCACGATGTTGCGCACCAGGCCGGAGTCGTCGAACGAGCCGAAGCCCACGCGTCCCCAGCCGAAGGTGCGGTCCGTCGCGACGAGCGCCGGCTCAGCGCCGTGGTCCCAGAAGACCTTGACGGTGCCGTCGGCGACGCGCCGCTCGACGCGCACGTGGTGCCAGACGTCGCGGCCCCATTCGACGCCCTGCGCGAGCGGCGCGATCAGGTTGGCGCGCGGCGCGTCGTTCACGATGAAGACGTTGTGTGCGTTCGGGTCGGGGCTGGTCGCGAGGTGCGTGTAGTAGAAGCGGCTCTGCGACTGCACGCCGAAGAACAGGCACAGGTCACGGTGGCCGTAGTTGCGCCCGGTCTGCAGCAGGTCGACGTCGAGGTCGAAGTCCTGGACCTCGACTCCCTCGATCAGCGCGATGCTGAGCGGTGAGCGGTGGGGCGGCCGGTAGGCGCTCTTGCCGACCAGCTCGAGCGCGGGCGCGTGGTCGCCTGCGCGCATGCGCCACTTGCTCGCGTCGGTGAAGACGAAGTCCTCGAGGCAGGACGCGTCGGCGCAGGCCTGCTCGTAGACCACCGGATACGACTCGCCGCCGAAGGCGGCGCAGCCGGCGACCAGCAGCGGCAGCGCCAGGGGCCGCAGGGGTCGCATCAGACGTTCTCCGGGACCTCGAAGCCCTCGCGGTAGTCGCGCGCCAGCAAGGCGTTCGACGCGGCGTCGGCGAAGCGTTCGGTGTTCGGATCCATCGTCAGGCGCGGGCCCATCCGCACGCCTCCCGCGACGGTGTCGACGTCGACGCCGTTGTTGACCAGGTGGCTGTGCATGCGCTCCCAGGCCTCGGCGGTCCAGTCGTTGCGGCCCGCCATCGCGTCGAGCTCCTGCTTGCTGTGGGTCTCGCCGAGCAGGTGCGAGACGTTGCCCATGTGGCACATCGCGCTGCTGACGTGCCCCTCCCGGATGTCGGCCTTGAGGTCTTCGGACCTCCGGCTGCGCACCGCGTCGACGAAGTTCTGGAAGTGGTCGGTGGCGCCCGAGAACTTCTTCAGCTCCTTGCCGTCCTTGTCGACCGCGATCGCGGCGGTGTAGCTCGGGATGCGGAGGTAGCCGCCCTCGCAGTGCACGATCACGCCGATGCGCGCGCCGCGGTAGTTGTCCATGTTGCGGCCCCAGCCCTTCTTCTGGGCCTCCAGATCCCGCGGCAGGCCGCGGACCTCGAACAGCAGCGGCGGGCCCTGCTCGAACTCGTGGAACACGATCTGCGTGTTCGGCGTGTTGCCGTCGTCGTCGTAGCCGACGCGGCCGCCGATGCTGAGCGTGTGTCGGGGGAGCTTGTCCTGTCCGAGCGCCCAGCGCGCCAGGTCCATCTGGTGGATGCCCTGGTTGCCGACGTCGCCGTTGCCGGTGTCGAACACCCAGTGCCAGTCGTAGTGCAGGCTGCGACGCATCAGCGGCACCTCGGGCGCAGGGCCGAGCCACATGTCGTAGTCGATGTGCGACGGCACGGCCTGCGGCCCCTTGACCTTGCCGATGCTGTTGCGCGGCTTGTAGCACAGGCCGCGCGCCAGCTGGATCTCGCCCAGCCCGCCGGCCTGGATGAACTCGATGCCCTGCGCGATGCCGTGGCTGGACCGGCACTGCGTCCCGGTCTGCACGATGCGGTTGTACTTCCGCGCGGCCTTCACGATCTGGCCGCCCTCCCAGACGTTGTGGCTGACCGGCTTCTCCAGGTAGACGTCCTTGCCCGCCTGGCAGGCCCAGACCGCCTGCAGCGCGTGCCAGTGATTGGGGGACGCGACGCTGATCGCGTCGACGTCGTCGCGGTCGAGCACGCGGCGCAGGTCGGTGTAGGTGTCGACCTGGACCTTGTCCCCGTACTTGCCGTCGGCCAGCTTCTGCTGCTCACGCGCCAGGACCTCGCGGTCGACGTCCACCAGCGCCACGACCTTGACGCCGTCGAGCCGGTGCAGGCCGCGGATGTGCGCGGTGCCGCGGCTGCGGATCCCGACGCAGGCGACGCGGAGCTCGCTGTTGGGCTGCCAGCGCGGGTTGCGGAGCGGGGCGGCGGCGGGCGAGACGCCGAGCGTCAGCGCCGTTGCGCCGGTGCCCTGCAGGAAGCGACGACGGGAGAAGTTGCTCATGCTTGGTCGAGAGGCCGAGGAGAGCGGCTAGGGTAACAAGCACCGTCCGGCTGCCAATGCTCATGCGTAACGCTCCGACCCTGTGGCTCGCTCTCTCCCTACTCGCGTGCGCCTGCGGCGCGGCGCCGGGCGCTCGGATCCACCGCGCCCGGCTCGGCGACGCGGCGGCCGTCGGCGCGCTGCGGGACGCGTTCGCGGCCGCGAACCCTGGCTACGACCTCGCGTACTACGCCAGCTGCACGGGGTTGGCGCCGAGCGCGCAGGACCGCGTGGTGTTCGTGCAGGGCCCCGCGGAGCGCAGCGTCGCGCCCACGGTCGGTGACGCGCTGCTCGTCCGCGCCGGTGAGGCCTGGACGCTCGACGGCCCGGGCGCGGTCGACCTGCTCTCGTTCTCGCTGCCGGCGCCGTTGCCCGCGGATTTGCCGTCCGTCGTGCGGCCGGACTGGGACCCGCAGATCACCGACACGCCGGGCGGCTGCGCGACGGAAGGCGACGCCTACCGCCGCATCCTGTTGACGTGGAAGCCCGAGGTCGGGCCCTACGTCCTCCGCCAGCTCAACGCGCACCGCGTGCGCATCCAGGATAGCTTCTCGCACTACCACCCGGTCGACGGCGGCTTCGACGAGTTCTACCTGGTGCAGCAGGCGCCGCCCGGCGCGCGCCTGCTGACCGCGACCGACGTCGAGGCGATCGAGTCCCGGGCGGTCTCCGTCGAAGCGGCGGCGACGCTGGTCGAGTCGCGCGCGCTCCACGTCGGCGACCTGATCTACCTGCCGCGCGGCACCGTACACCGCGGCCTCGGCGGCGCCCTCGTGCAGGTGATCTCGGTGCCGGGCTTCGTGCCGCGTTCGGAGATCGGCGTGGATCACCACCTGTGGGCGATCAACAAGCAGCTCGGGCTCACCGGCGCGCGGGCGCTGCCGTTCCACCTGGTCGCGGCGAGGACGCAGGTCGTCAAGTAGGCGGCGTTTGCGCGTCGTCGCGGCGCGACCTAGGCTCATGGCGCCGGCGATCTTCGCCGGCTTAGCTGGCCGACATGTCCGCTTCTCCTCCGCTCCCACCCGCCATGCGGCGCACCTCGCCGCTCCTGCGGGGCTGCGCGTTCGTGCTCTGCTGTGTCGCGATCGCCGCGCTCGCGCTCTCCTGGACCTACGGCGTGGACGCGCACTTCGCGACGCGCGCAGGGATCTGGTGGCCGGAGCGAGGGCGCAACCTGATCCCGCCGACGGCGACCGACATCACGCTGCGGCGCGAGCTGTTGGACCACTACGCGGTCTACACCGTCGAGGAGTCCGCCCTCAATGTGTTCCTCAACGAGCGGTTCCGACACCTCGCCCGCGAAGGGGAGACGCTGGACTCGTTCTCCGAACGCAGGTCGGTGCCGGCCGGCCGAGAAGTCGGGCCGTTCGGCTGGACGGCCGAGGAGGGCGCGGTCTCCTACGACTTCTACACGAGCAACGGCGCCGTATCGGTCTACTACCACAACCCGACGACTGGGCGGACCTACCAGCAATCTGCGTACTGGTGATCAGGCGGCCGTCTTACGCCCTCTCGCCCCGAGGCACCGGCGTCGTCTCCTCGTTGCCCGGGGCGCGGCGACGACCCGGGCCGCCGCGCTGTGGCGGCCCGGGCGCGCTCGGCGGCGATCAGTTGACGCCGTCCCGGTAGCCCGGAACGCCCGGCGCGGCGTCCCACGCGTCCGGCCAGCCGTCGAGGTCCGTGTCGACCCGGAGCGGCAGCGTCAGGCCGTAGGCCTGCGCGAGGTTGACCGCCGCGAACGAGCGGACCTGCTGGCCGAATCGGTTGCGCACCATTCCCTGGATCTGCACCGGCGTGCGGAACAGCCACTCCGGGTTGAAGCGCTCGACGCCCGTGCCGACGCCCGCGACCGTGAAGTCGTTGGAGATGGCGCCGTCGCCGTCCATGTCGGTCGGCAGGGTCTCGATGTCGTAGAGCACCAGCTTCGAGAGGAAGTCGAGCAGCACGTGCTGGTCGCCCTTCGGCGCGTGGACGAAGTTCTGCTGGGAGCTCTGCGCGGCCCCGCCGTGACGGCGGACGGCGTCCTCGATGGTCATCGAGCGGCCGTCGTGACCCCACGGGAAGCCGCTGCCGACGCCCCAGAGGGGGGCCGTGCGCCACGTCGTGTTCCGGACGCCGCCGAAGTCGATCTCGGCGAACCCGTCGCCCATGTCGTGCTGGCGGAAGTCGGTGAACAGCCCCTCGACGAAGAACGCGTCGTGGTCGCGGACGTAGCTGTTGCCGACCTTGGCGTAGAGCGGCTGGACGCGACCCTCGAGCCGCTCGGCGCCGCGGTTCCACTGGACGTCGAGGTCGAAGAAGCGGCGGTCGCCGGCGAATGCGCCCGCCTTGGCGTGGATCTCCCAGTCCGGCTGGTGGCACTCGGCGCAGCCCATGCCCTCGAGCAGCGCGACCCCGCGCTTGTACTCCTGCGGCGTCCCGGCGAACGCCGGCCGCGGCGCGTTGAGCATGAACCACTCGCCGAGGTCGAGGTCACCCTCGGAGATCTCGTTGAGGTGCCCGTCCCCGTCCGGGTCGTCGCGGCTGAAGCCCGCCGGGTCGAGGTTGACGCCGGGGTCGTTGGGCCGGTGCGTGACCGGGAACTGGATCGCGCCCGCGAGCGTCGGCACGGAGACGCCGTCGCCGTCCGGGTCGTCGGTGGTCGACGGGTCGTAGCTCTCGAGCCCCGAGTGGGCCACGAAGGGATCCCAGAGGAAGACCCGGTTGGTCGGGTTCAGCGCCGAGCGGCCGACGCCCTGGCCGGCCCCCCAGACCATCATCTCGAAGTTGAAGCCGAACGTGGTGACGCCGTCGACGTTCTGGGCGCCGGGCACGGGCTTCCCGCCGGCGTCGACGTACCAGACGCGGAAGATGTTGTTGAGGGCGGGCGAGCCGATCGCGCCGCGTGACAGCCGCGCGCTGCCGTAGTCGACCATCGTCGGGGTCGTCGAGCCGTTCGGCGCGCCGGTCGGGACCTGCAGGCGCGCGGGAGAGGTCTGCGCCTCGATGGCGCTCACCCAGCCGTCGCCGTTGGTGTCGAGGAGCAGCAGCAGCTCCTGGCGGATCTGGATCGCGAGCATCTCCATGATCCCGGCGCCGTAGTAGTGCGGCGTGTTGCGGCCGAAGCCCGAGTCCTTGTGGAAGTTGGGGCCGCCGCCCGGGTTGCCGTTGGGGAGGTTGTGGCAGCCCGCGCAGCTGGTGTGGTTGTTCTTGGTGATCTTGGCGGTGGTGCCGTCGGGCATCGGGCCCGCCAGGCCCGAGACCTTGTCGTCGAAGACGCCGTCCCTGCTGCGGAACTCACGCAGGTTGACGTTCCGGCCCAGCATGTAGGCGAGGTAGGGGTCCTGGTCGAACAGGTAGGCCGTGCCGCCTGGTAGGGCCGGGTTGCGCGTATGGATCGCGCGGACGCGCGGGTTCTTGACCGAGCGCCCGGAGGCGTCGACCGCAGGAGAGCCGGAGCCGACGAGGTCGGGGCGTTCGCCGTACTGCGCGAGCACGGCGCCGGTGGAGAGGAGGAGGGACGCGACGGGTAACAGCTTCATGTCCGCCCAAGGGCGGGGTCGCCGGCCGCGCACGCGCGCGCTCCCGTTTTTTTTGCGGCGACGGCTACGCCGCCAGGTCAGGCGCTGGGCTCGTAGCCGAACTGCTCCATCACCGGCCCCGCGGTCGCCTCGATCGCTGCGACGTCCTCCGGCGTGAGCTCGTCGCGCCACCTGCCGACGCTCTCGGCGACGGTCGCCGAGGTCCCGTGGCGGGCGTACTTCTTCGGGCGCTCGGCGCGCGCGTCCACGGCCGGATGCGAAGGGAGGTCGAGGAACGCGAGCACGGCGTCGAGGTGGTCTGCGGGCGCTGCGACCATCTCCTCGTAGCGCAGGACGTGCAGCGGCTGCAGGTACTGGGCGCAGGCGGCGTTGAGGTTGCGCCACTCCAGCGCGAAGCTCTCCGCGGTCATCTCGGCGAGCTCGGGGTACTTCGCGGCGATCGCCCGCTTGCGCGCGAAGCGGTGGTAGGAGCAGTAGTTGTCGCGCGGGTCGCGGATCACCAGGACGAACCGGGTGCGAGGGTAGAGCGACTGCACGGCCCGGGCGGCCCGGGCGTCAGGCAGCTTGTCTCCCCAGTGGGTGAAGTCCGCGCGGCCGGCGACGCGCTCGTAGAAGCTGCCCAGCAGCAGCCCGGCGTGCTCGGTCACGGCGGTCGCGGCGTGCTCCGTGAAGTGCTCGGTGACGAGCCCCGTGAGCTCCTGCGGCGGCCGCATGTCCCAGGCTCGCCGCTCCAGGTTGGACTGCGCGCCGTACTGCGACAGGAACCAGACGTAGTCGACGAACCTGGCCTCGTCGGTCAGGGCGACCTGCGGGTGCCGGTCAAGCAGCTGGAAGAGCCGCGTCGAGCCGCAGCGACCGGTGCCCATGACGAAGAAGGGCGTGCGTGCTTCCATGCGCCGGCGCAGCGCGGTCGGGTCGTTGGTCATCCGGAGGTCCTCGGGCAGGGCGCAGGTCGTCTCGTCCTGCATCCTAGCCGACGCGCGCCGCAGTCGCTGCGGCGCCAGCGCGCCGTCGTCGGCGCGTCGGAACCGTCGCATGTCGCGGGCTCCGTGACTACGCTGCAGCGACCCCGCCATCGCACGCCGTGTCCGGAGAATCCGTAGAACAGACGCCCGCGCCCGACTGGCGCCGTGAGCTCGCCGAGGGGCCGCAGCCCTGCTTCGTGATCGGCTCGGGCAGGTGCGGCTCGACGCTGCTCTACCGGCTGCTCTCCCGTCACCCACGGGTCGCGATGACCAACGAGTCGGGCGTGGTCAACTTCCTCCACTTCGTCAACGAGCTCGCGGCGCAGCCGCACTCCGAGCTGCGCGAGTACGCCCTGCGACGGCCGACCTCCATCTACGGCATCATCGGCGCGGACTACGCGCCGAACTTCAGCGACGAGCTGCTGGCCTGCTCGGGGCAGATGCTGCTGAACCTCTACCGGCGCCAGTTCCCCGGCAAGCGCTGGACGTGGTTCGGGGACAAGCTCACGCGGCCCGAGGCCGTGGTGGCGCTGCGCGCTCTGTTCCCCGGGCTCCGCACGTTCCTGATGGTCCGCGACCCGCGCGACGTGGTCTGCTCCATGCGCACCTTCGGCGCGCGCGAGTCCGTGCAGGCGGGCAACCCGGTGTTCAGCGCGGCGGCCGACGACCTGCAGGCCTACTGCCGCCGGTGGGTCATGCTCTACCAGCGTTGTCAGGACTGGCTGCCGGGCATGCTCGCGCTGCGCTACGAGGACCTCGTCTTCGGCGACGAGGCCGCGCTGGCCCGCGTGATGGCGCACCTCGGGCTGGACGTCCACGCGGCCCAGCGCGACGTGTTCGGCGAGGTCGAGGCGCGCCGCTGCCACGCGACGACGGCGAGCGTCGCGGAGAGCGTCGGCCGATGGCGGCGCGACCTGACGGCCGACGAGGTGGCCGTCGTCGAGGAGCTCTGCGCGCCGGTGATGGCCGCCTACGGCTACGAGCGCGGCGGCGGGGCGGGGTGACGTCGTCCGGCGTCAGGCCCCGGCTGCGGCGGGCCCGACGAGGCGCCGGCGCGGGGCGCGCGACGCTGAGGTCGACCTGCGTCGACCCGGACGCCATGCTGCGTGGATGAAGGTCTACCTCAGCGTCGACATCGAGGGCGTCGCCGGCATCACCGCGTGGGAGGAGGCGCGCAAGGAGCACGCCGACTACCCGCCGCTGAGGGACCGGATGGCGCGGGAGGCAGCGGTCGCCTGCGAGGCCGCGCTGGGCGCCGGCGCGACGTCGCTGCTGGTGAAGGACGCGCACGGCACCGGCCGCAACCTGCGCGCCGACGATCTGCCGGCGCCGGCGCGCCTGATCCGCGGCTGGAGCGGGCACCCGAGCTGCATGCTGCAGGAGCTGGGCCCGAGCTTCGACGCGATCCTGCTGATCGGCTGGCACGGCCCGGCAGGCGCGGGCGACAACCCGCTCGCGCACACGCTCTCGTCTCGGAGCCTCGCGGAGGTGCTGCTCGACGGGGCGCGCTGCTCCGAGTTCCGGCTGCACGCGCTGTTCGCCGCCGAGCTCTCCGTGCCGGTCGCGCTGGTCGCCGGCGACGCCGGGCTCTGCGAAGAGGTGCAGGCGACCAACGCCGCGATCACGACCGTCGCGACGATGCGCGGCTTCGGCGCGTCGACGCTCTCGGAGCACCCGGACCAGGTCGACCAGCAGCTGCGCGACGGGGTCGCCCGCGCGCTCGGCGGCGACCTCTCGGCCTGCCGCCTGGAGCCGCCGACGAATCCTGAGGTCGTGGTCCGCTACAAGGACCAGGCGGTGGCCTACCGCAAGTCGTTTTACCCCGGCGCCGAGCTGCTCGCGCCGACCCAGGTGCGGCTGCGGGCCGCCTCGATGTTCGAGGTGATGCGCTTCTTGGTGTTCGC
Source organism: Planctomycetota bacterium (assembly GCA_049889335.1). GTDB lineage: Bacteria > Planctomycetota > UBA1135 > UBA1135 > UBA2386. The sequence continues at coordinate 893 of JBMHDP010000208.1, read as the reverse complement.
GACCTGAGTCAGCGCGCGGACAGCGCGAAGGTCTCGACGAGGTCGCCGCGGCCGTAGCCGAAGGTCGCGACGAAGGCGTCGGTCGCGAACGAGGTGACCCGCCCGCGTCGGTCCCGTCGCAGCCGAGCGGTCCCCGTCGACAGCCCACCGCCGCGCTTCAGGACGTACGTCGGGGTCTGCAGCGACTCGCCGCTGAGGTAGTCGGCGATCAGCAAGAACTGGTTGACCACGTTGCGGTGGCCCTGGTCCCAGCGCGCCTTGCTGAACTCCAGCATCAGCTGGCTGTCGGCCACGTACTGGTTGGCCAGCGTCGAGAAGGCTTCCTGTGGCGCCTCGAGGAAGAAGCGGCAGTTGCCGCGCGCGTACGACTTGTCGAAGCGCTCGACCTGGTCGAAGTGGCCGCGCCACGCTGCCTGCCAGCTCGCGTCCTCGCCGTCCCAAAGGCCGCGCTCCAAGAAGCGCGCCTTGGTCGCGCGCATGTCGATCCCGCGCGCGCGCGGGGTCCGGTAGACGACGTCGTCGCCGGCGGCGTTCTGCAGGCCCTCGAACTTGCGCTCGAACAGCTCCGGCCGGAGCCGCCTGCCGACGGTGTCGAGCATGTTGTGCGCGACCTCGTGGGCGAGACAGATCAGATAGACGTCGGTGATGCCCGGGCGCGGCGCGTCCTGGGGGAAGCTGTTCTCTGGCACGCCGAGGTCCATCGCGAAGATGTTGATCCCGGTGCGGGCCCGCACCGGGTGCCGCTTCGTGCCGTCGCCGAGCCAGCCGGCGACCGAGATCAGCTCGACGTCCCAGACGGCCTGCGGCAGCGCCAGCAGCAGCGCGTGCATGCGCTCGAGCTGGCGGGCCGAGGCGCGGTCGTTGTCGTAGAAGACCACGCCGAGGTCGACCAG
>JBMHDP010000207.1:0-9358 GCA_049889335.1 Planctomycetota bacterium | reverse complement strand
GCGGGCGCCGCCGCCCGTCGGCCCGGCGCAGGCGCCGACGCAGAGCGCCGCGGCGAGGACGAGCAGCGCGCGCGGCCGCGACATCAGTAGCGCGCGACCCCGTCGGCGACCGCGAACGAGCGCACCTCGCGGAGCGGCCGCCCCGCCTCCTGGACGAACAGCCCGGGGCCCGTGGCCTCGCACGAGAGCGCCATCTCGCCGCGCTCCTTCACCCGCAGGGTGAACTGGTTCATGACCTTGAAGGTGGTCCGAGGGCCGGGCTTGGCGACGACGTCGGTCGGATCCGGCGGCTCCCCGATCGTCACCGTGAACCAGCCGGCCCGGCCTCCGGCGAGGTTGGTCCACACCTTGTCCACCTGCGCGGTCTTCTCGACCCGATCGAACCGGTGACGCTGCGGGTCGACGCCCGGGCTGCTGACGTGCAGGTAGAAGTTGGGCGTCATCTCGACCACCAGCTCACTGCAACCGACGCTGCGCGTCTGCAGATAGGGCATGAGCAGGCGTCGCTCCCCCATCTTCGCCTGCTGGTCGGAAGCGGGCGTGGACGCGCAGGCCGCGACCAGCAGCAGCGGCGCCAGGGACAGCATCCGTCGGGCGTTCGTTCGCATCGATCCCTCCTCTCTCTTGTTCGCTGGTGGCTACCTCGGCGCGCGCAGGCCGGTGGCCTCGCGGACCAGCTCCATGGTCTCCTGGGCGGCGCGCTGCGCCTTGGCGGCGCCCGCCGCCAGGACCTCGTCCAGCTGCTGCGGCTGCGACCGCAGCGCGGCCGCGCGCTCGCGGATCGGCCCCTTGACCGACTCCATGTTGTCGGAGAGCGCCTTCTTGCAGTCGACGCAGCCCAGCTCGGCGGCGCGGCAGCCCGCCGCGATCTCCGCGCGCTGCGCTTCGGGCGAGAAGAAGCCGTGGTAGCTGAAGATGTTGCAGACCGTCGGATCTCCAGGGTCCTTCCGCCGCAGCCGCTGAGGGTCGGTCTTCGCGCCCCGCAGCTTCTGCATCGTCTCCTCCTCGGTCTCGAACAGCCCGATGACGTTGTCCTTGGACTTCGACATCTTGGACTCCCCGTCGACGCCCATCACCCGCGGCGCCTCCGACTTGACGGTCTTGGGCTCCGGGAACACCGGGTCCCGGCCCTGGCAGTAGGTGAAGTTGAACCGGCGGAGCGTCTCGCGGGCGAGCTCCAGGTGCTGGTCCTGGTCCTCGCCGACGGGCACCGCCTCGGCGCGGTAGAGCGCGATGTCAGCGGTCTGCAGCGCCGGGTACGTGAACAGGCCCGCGTTGATGTTCTCCGGCTGGCTCTGGCTCTTGTCCTTGAACTGCGTCATCCGGTTCAGGTCGCCGAGCGGCGTCAGGCACGTCAGGATCCAGGACAGCTCGGTGTGCTCCGGCACGTGCGACTGCACGAACAGCGTGGCGCGCTCCGGGTCCACGCCGCTCGCGAGCACGCCGATCGCGATCTCGCGCACCGCGGCGCGCAGCGCGTCCGCGTCCGGCCGCTGCGTCAGCGCGTGCAGGTCGACGACGCAGAAGTAGGCGTCGTACTGCTCCTGCAGCTTGACCCAGTTGACGAGGGCGCCGAGGTAGTTGCCGATGTGCAGGCTGCCGGTCGGCTGGATGCCGGACATGGTGCGGACCATGCCCACGTTGTAGCGCGGCCGGCGAGAGGAACGAAACTTCGTGTCACGCCTGCGCGCGCCCTGCGCTCTGCCGCGCCGCGCCGCGGGGCCGGATCTCGCGTGCGACGACGCCCCTTCTCTGGCATTCTCCCCCACGACGCATGGCGCGACCGAGCCGGAATCTGATCGCAGCCCTGGCCGCGCTGCTAGCGGCCGGCTGCGCGGCGGTCCCCCGCGAGCTCAACCTGTCGCCGCTCTGGTTCCATCGGATGGACGCCGAGGGCAACCTGCTGGAGTGGGACGCAGCGTGGCCGCTGCTCCACTACGAGCGCACGGCCGACGGCGGGGACGACTTCCGCGTCCGGCCGCTCTACCGCCGGGTCACGCCGCCCGCCGAGACGCGCCCTGCCGACGCCGCCGTCGACCACCAGTTCCTCTGGCCGCTCGGCCGGGTCCAGCGCTACCCCGATCAGACCCACGCGCGGCTGTTCCCGTTCTTCAGCTACCGGGCCGCCCGGGACGAGAAGGGCCGCGAGGACGTCGACTGGTACGCGCTGTTCCCGTTCCTTTGGGGCGGCGCGGGCGACGGCGACGGCGACTACTTCGCGTTCTTCCCGTTCTACGCCGACATCCCGGAGTTCCTCAGCTACCGCCGGTTCCGCACCGTGTTGTTCCCGCTCTGGATGAGCCTGGAGAAGAACGACCACCACCACCAGCTGGTGCTGTGGCCGCTGATCGGATGGAGCGACTGCGGGGGCGGCCACCGCTGGTTCCGCGTGCTGCCGTTCTACGCGCACGAGGTCGAGGAGGGCCGGCACGAGCGACGCTCGGTGCTGTGGCCGCTGCTGCACTGGGGCCAGGAGAACCAGGACGCGCCGTCGGGGCCGGTCGACACGTTCCTGCTCCTGCCGTTCCTGGGCTGGCGCGACGGCCCCGCCGTGTCGGGCTGGACCGCCCTCTGGCCGCTGTTCAGCGCGACCGGCAAGCGCGAGCACTTCTACACGCTCAGCCTGTTCTGGCCGGTGTTCCGCTACTACTGGAACCGGGCGGAGGACAACGTCACCAGCTGGTGGATCTGGCCGCTGTTCAGCAGGGTCGAGAGCGACGACCAGCGCGGGTGGTCCGCGCTGTGGCCGCTGGTCTGGTGGCGCGAGTTCGTCAACCCGGAGGGCACGAACTCGCAGCAGTGGATCCTGCCGTTCTGGTGGCGGGTCGCGCAGGACCTCGAGGACGGCCGCGCGCGCCGCTACTCACGGCTGTGGCCGATCGCCCACTACGACTACGAGTACGGCGCGGACGGCGCGCCGCTCCGCGGGGAGTGGAGCCTGCTATCCCCGCTGTGGGGCCGCAACTCGATGGTCTACGGCCTGCAGGAGGCGTTCGGCGCGTTCTGGGAGCTCGCGCGCGGCGTGACGCGCGACGCCGAGGACCACGCCGTGGAGCTGTTGGGCCGCGTCTACACCCAGCGCGAGCGACCCGACGGCGCGACCGCGAGCGTGCCGTTCCTGTTCAACTACGAGCGCGCCCCGGACGGCGCGGCGACGCTCCGCCTGCTGCAGTTCCTGGAGCTCCCGCTCGGAGGCGGCTCCGAGTGAACCCGCTCGCCGCCACCACCCGCTTCCTCGGCGCGCGCGCCGCCGGCGCAGGCTTCGTCGTGAGCCTGCTGCTGCGCACCGCGCTCGCGCTGCCGAGGCTCCCCCGCAGGCTGCGGTTCCTGCTCGACAACGCCTTCAACGCGGGCGTCCGGGCCCTGCCGGTGACGGTCATCGTCGCCGCGTTCGCCGGCGCGATCCTGGCGATGCAGACGGGCATCGAGCTCCGACGGTTCGGCGACACGGCGGTGCTGGGCACGATCACCGCGCTCTCGATGTGCCGGGAGATGGGCCCGTTCATCACCGGCGTGATCCTCGCCGCGACGGTCGGCTCTTCGATCGCCGCCGAGCTCGGCACGATGAAGGTCTCGGACGAGGTCGACGCGCTGGAGGTCCTGTCGATCGACCCCGTGGACTACCTCGTGCTGCCGCGCGTCGTCGCGCTCGCGGTCATGTGCCCGACGCTGACCGTGCTCTCGAACCTCATCGGGATCTACGGCGGCAGCGTCATCGCCGAGCAGAACCTGGGCGTGACGCCCGACCTCTACTGGGTCAGCGCCGTCGAAGCGTTGACCTCGTCGGGCGCGCTCCTGCCCAAGGAGGTCTACGTCGGCCTGCTGAAGTCCCTGGTCTTCGGCGTCACGATCGCGTGCGTCAGCTGCGCCGCCGGCCTGCGCGCGCAGGGCGGCGCGCTCGGCGTCGGCCTCGCCGTGCAGACCGCCGTGCGCAACTCCGTGATCCTGATCATCGTGCTCGGGTTCGTCGTCACCTGGTTCTTCTACTTCCTGGGGTGAGCCGATGATCGAGCTCGAAGACGTCCACAAGCAGCTCGGCGACCGCGAGATCCTCCGGGGCCTGACGCTGCGCGTGCCCAAGGGCGTGAACTTCGTGCTCATGGGCCCCTCGGGCACCGGCAAGTCGGTCACGCTCAAGCACGTCATCGGCATCTTCCGGCCCGATCGAGGGGCCGTGCACGTCGACGGACAGGACGTCGCCGCCATGGACCGCGCCGCGCTGATGGGCCTGCGCAAGCGCATGGGCTACCTCTTCCAGAACGGCGCCTTGATCAACTGGCTCACCGTCGCGGCCAACGTCGCCCTGCCGCTGCAGGAGCACGGCCGGCTGCCGAAGTCCGAACTCGACGAGCGCGTGCACCAGGTGCTCAAGCTGGTCGGCATGGACCACGCGGCGTCGCAGTTCCCCTCGGACATCTCCGGCGGCATGAAGCTCCGGGCCGGCCTCGCGCGGGCCCTGATCACACAGCCGGAGTACGTGCTCTACGACGAACCCAACGCCGGCCTCGACCCCATCATTTCCCGGCAGATCCACGAGCTGATCGCCGAGGTCCGGGACACGCTCTCGGTCACCGGCCTGATCGTGACCCACTCGCGCGCGTGCGCGACCCAGTGCGGTGACCGCATCGGCATCCTCGAGGCAGGCAGGATCGCCGTCGAGGGGAGCGTCGACGAGATCGTGACCAGCTCCCACCCGCTCGCCCGCGCCTTCATGGGCGAGGGCTCCGACTGAGAACCCACCCGCACCCACGCAGGCACAGACCATGGAACGGATCCAACGCGACACGCTGCTCGGCGTCGTCTTCTTCGGCACGCTCGGGTTCCTGCTCTGGGCGACGGTCAACCTGACCGACCTGTCGCTGAGCCGCGAGCTCGTCGTGTACTTCCCCCAGGCAGGGAGCGTCGACGTCGGCACCAACGTGATGGTGCTGGGCAAGAAGATCGGCAAGGTCGGCGCCATCGACATCGACTACGGCCGCGACGAGACGCCCGTGCGCATGAACCTGCTGCTGCGCGAGGAGGTGCCGCTCAAGGACGGACACGTGATCGAGGTGCGCGACGCCGGCGTGCTCGGCGGCAAGCAGGTCTACATCGACCCCGGCAAGGGCGGCGCCGTCGCCCCCGACGCCACGCTCGTCGGTCAGGTCGCGGGCAGCGCCTTCGACAAGCTCGGCGACATCGCCGACGGCGAGGGCGCGGTCGGAGAGCAGCTCGAAGGCGCGCTCACCGAGATCCGCGACTTCTTCCGCAGCATGAACGACGAGGACACGTCGATCGGCCGGCTGGTGAAGCGACGCGACCTCTACGACTCCGTGCTCAACGCCTCGGAGAACCTGAACCGCATCCTGGAGGCGGTGGTCAACGCCGAAGGCGCCGTCGGCGCGCTGGTCATGGACCGACAGACCGCCCTCGACGCGACGACCCTGCTCGCGAACCTGCGCCGCGTCAGCGACGGGCTGCTCACCACCGACGGCCCGCTCGGGGTCCTGCTCAACGACCGCGAGACGGCTCGCGACCTGCAGGGGATCCTGGACAACCTCGACCAGCTGGTCGCCGACGCGCGGAGCGGCAAGGGCGTGCTGGGCCGGCTGCTGCAGGATCCGCAGCTCGCCGACGAGTTCGGCGAGGTCGTCCACAACCTCAACGCCGTCATGCGCAACGCCAACGACCCGGACGCCGGCGCGCTCGGCGCGATCCTGAGCGACCCGCAGACCGCCGCGGACCTCAAGGAGACCCTGGCGAACCTCAACGTGGTCAGCGACCAGTTGACCCGGCAGGAGGGGCTGATCGGCGCGCTGATCAACGACCAGGACATGGCGGTCCAGTTCCGCCGCATCCTCAACCAGGTCTCACGGGCGATCGAAGACGCCCGCGAAGCCGCGCCGATCAGCAACTTCGTGCAGGTGCTGCTGGGGACCTTCTGACGGGACGCTAGTGCCCCACGACGCCGGCTCCCGCGTTGGAGAACGCGAAGCCGAACCCGTTGGCCGCCGGGTCCAGCACGGCGAACTGCTCGAAGAAGGTGGCGTCGAGCAGCGACGCGACGTTCGGCACGCTGATGGGCACGGCCGCTGCGCCGTTGGCGTCGGTGGCGACCAGCCGGGTCGCGTCGCCCGAGACGAGCAGCGCGCAGCCGGGCGCCCCGAGCGCCGCGAGCGACAGCGGCAGCTGCGCGCCCTGCCAGACCGCGTCGCTGTTGCCCAGCACCAGCACGGCAGCGGAGTTCGGGACCGCGCCCGCGAGCGCCACGTCGAACGTCCCGCCCAGCGCCGGCGTCCCGTTCGCCGAGAGCGACGGGACGGCGCCGGGGACCCCGCCGCCCAGGCACAGCACCTCGTAGCACGGGTGCGCGACCACGCTCGACTGCGACCAGTCCGGGTGCTGAGGCGGCCGGCGCCAGAACCCGACGCCGGCGGCGCCGGCCTGCAGCGTGGAGGTCAGGATCGTGCCGGTGTCCGACCCGACGAAGAAGATCTCGCCGGCCTGCACCGGGACCGGCACGCTGAGGGTGACGTCGTAGAAGCCAGGCTGCACGTCGACGACCATCGTCCCGGTCGCGACGGCCACGTCCTCCGGCTCTCCCTGCGCGTCTGCCCGGTAGAGGCCGGCCGGGACGATCACGGGCCAGCTGCCGGCGGCCCGGGTGTAGAGCCGGAAGCCGGTCACGGTCATCGCCGAAGCGGCGTCGACGCGGTAGCAGTACTCGTTGTTGGACTGGTGGCCGAGCAGCGCGCCGCCGCCGGGGTTGGCGGACGCGCAGGCGCCCGGCTGGAGCGCGGAGCCCGGGCACCCGGCGCCGAACGTCGCGTGCGTCGCGAGGCTGCCCTCCTGCAGCACGACGTCGTGGTCGAGGGTCTGCCCCGCGACCAGGGTGATCTGGACCGTGTGCGGCAGGTGCCCGTCGGCCGCGAAGGTCACGTCGAACGTGCCCGGACCGCACCACAGGTGGTAGCGGCCGAAGCGGCCGCCGGACATGACCTTCTGGCCGTCCTGGAACTCGTGCCCGGCGACCGTGATCGAGGCCTCCAGCGGCGCGCCGCCGTTGCTCGAGGTGACGTGACCGCGCATGGGCACCGGCGCGGTCATGTGCTCGACCACGCCCGGCCAGGTGTTCACCAGCTCCTGCGCCGTCTGCGCGTAGGGGTTCGTGCAGGTCGCGAACTCCACCAGGAAGCTCATCGTGCCCTTCGCCGAGAAGTGCCACTCCATCAGCGTCCCGCAGCAGCAGGTGCCGACCGCGGGGTAGTTCATCGCGTTCGCGATCGCGTTCTGGATGGGGTCCATCGTGGCGCGCACGGTGGCCGGGATCGCCGCGACGCAGAGGTTGTTGTAGGGGTGCCGCACGTCGGGCCCCTGGCAGTGGAAGTCGAGCAGCCGCTCGAACCCCTCGGCCTCCGCGAACATCAACAGCGCCTGGATCTCGGGCTCGGACGCCGGGCCCGTACCGTGATAGGTGTTGCTCGCCGTGTTCGAGCTGCTGCCGCACTGGCTCCAGAAGAACGGGTAGTTGCGGTTCATGTCGACGCCGACCGTGCCGTCGCCGTTGTCCCGCCGGTTCTTCCGCCACAGGTGGTTCTGGTTCCAGGTGTACTCGAGCCCGTCCGGGTTGAGGTTGGGCAGGATCCAGATCTGGTTCTCGTCGACCAGCTGCGTCAGCTGCGGGTCGCTGCCGTAGGCCTGCAGCAGCCGCTCGGCGGCGTAGAGCGGCACCTCGATGACGGCCAGCTCGTTGGCGTGCGTGTTGGCCGACAGGACGAGGTTCGGCTTGTCCTGGTCGACCGCCGGCGCGTTGCTGATCCGCAGCGCGTAGATCCGGAACCCGTCGTGCGTCATCGGCGCGCCGTAGCGGGACTGCAGGTCGTAGACCTTGCACAGCGACGGATAGGCCTGCTCGAGGCCCTGCAGGTCCGAGACCACCTCGGCGCGCGTGTGGTACCCGGGCCAGCCGTAGAACTGCGCGGCGGCAGCGCCCGCGGCGGCGATCTGGCTGTAGGGGCGCGACGTCTCGAGCACCAGGAACAGCGTCCCAGGCGGCAGCGCCGCCCGCAGCTCGCGCAGCTCCGCGGCGCCGACGATCACGGTCGCCGTCTCCCAGGCGCCCTGCTGATGAACGTCCACGTGGTCGCCGATGACGCCTTCACGCGCCAGCGCGGCCTGCAGGCCCACCGGGCCCGACACCTGAACGCGGAGCGACTCCCCGAGCGGCGCAGCCTGCTGGGCGCGCGCCGAGAGGCCGAGCACGTGCAAGAAGCCGAGGACGAGGAGGAGGTGGAGGCGGAGGAACACGATCACGACAGCGTAACGCGGCGGACCGGCGTCCGATCACTGCGGCGACGCGGGAATCCGCTCCTCCAGGTCCACGAAGCGCGCGCGCAGCTCGGGCGTCGGCACCCAACAGGACTCCTGCCGCCCGAACCAGCGGAGCCGGTTGCGGGCGATCCCGTCGTAGACCGCGTCGCGCAGAGGTCGCGGCACCACCAGAAAGACCGACAGCAGCGGCCACAGCCGACCGAGCCCGCGCAGGATCGCCAGCGCGGCGGCCGACCGGACGCGGACCCGCCCGCCTGCCACCAGCACCACGCTGTCGGGCAGCGGCCCGCGCACGCCGGCCGATTCGAGCGCCCGCTGGGCCGCCGCCGAGCGCAGCGCGGCGAAGCGGAAACGCGCGCCCGGGTCCCGACGGATCACGAACTGCACGAACCCGTTGCACAGGTTGCACTCCCCGTCGAACAGGATCAGGGGATGGTCGGCGTCGTCGGTCACGAGGACCGGATGGTAAGGCACGCGGCCCGAGCAGCGATAGCGGGCGCGTCCGCCGCGCGCCCCGTAGGCTGTCGGCATGCGAGACCTTCGCCTGCTGTGCGCGCCGTCGATCCTGCTCGGCGCCGTGCTGGCTCAGACCTCACCGGACCCGGCCGCGCTCGCTGCGGTCGACCCGCGCGGCGTGCCGGGTGCGCTCGTGCTCGGCGGCGGCGGCGGCCTCCCCGAGGAGGTCTACGAGCGCTTCCTGGACCTGGCCGGCGGCGCTAGCGCGCGCGTGGTGCTGGTGCCGACGGCGAGCAGCCGCGCCGACACGGAAGAAGGACGCGCGCGCGCGCTCACGCGGTGGCGGCGAGCGCACCCGGACGCGACCTTCTCGGTGCTGCACACGCGCGACCGTGACGAGGCGGACCGCGCGTCGTTCTGCGCGCCGCTGCGCGAGGCGACCGCGGTGTGGTTCGGCGGCGGCGCCCAGCAGCGGATCGCCGACGCCTACCTCGGCACGCGCTTCGAGCGCGAGGTGCACGCGCTGCTCGCGCGCGGCGGCGTGGTCGGCGGCAGCTCGGCGGGCGCGGCGATCCAGAGCCGCGTGATGATC
>JBMHDP010000206.1:0-8205 GCA_049889335.1 Planctomycetota bacterium | reverse complement strand
CGACCCCAAGGTGCTCGCCGAGAACGCGGCGCAGACCTTCCTCGGGATCCGCCTGCAGTGCGCGCAGTGCCACAACCACCCGTTCGAGCGCTGGCGCATGGACGACTACTACGGCTTCGCCGCGTTCTTCGCCCAGATCGGGCGCAAGAACGGCGACACGCCGCGCGAGTCGATCATCTACGACCGCTCCAGCGGCGACATCCGCAACCAGCGGACCAACCGCAACGCGGCGCCGCGCTTCCTCGGCGGCGAGGCGCCCGAGATCGCCGGCGACGTCGACCGGCGGGCGGTGCTCGCCGACTGGCTGACGTCGACCAAGAACCCCTGGTTCGCGAAGAACATCGCCAACCGCGTCTGGGCGCGCTTCTTCGGCCGCGGCCTCGTGCACCCGGTCGACGACGTGCGCGTCAGCAACCCGCCGTCGCACCCGACGCTGCACCGTCGCCTCGGCGAGAAGCTCGCCGCGTCCGGCTTCGACGTGCGCGCGCTGATCCAGGAGATCTGCGCGTCGTCGACCTACCAGGCGGCCCAGCACCCGGACGCGCCGCCGGCGGCGACGTTCGCAGGCGCCAGCCCGCGGCGCCTCTCGGCCGAACAGCTCCTCGACGCGATCGGACAGGTGACCGAGGTGCCGACCAAGTTCCGCGGCATCCCGCTCGGACAGAGCGCGGTCCAGGTGGTCGAGCCCGACGGCGGCAACCGCTTCCTGGACCTCTTCGGGCGCCCGGACCGCGACTCGGTCTGCACCTGCGAGCGTCGCGAGGAGCCGACGCTGAACCAGGTCCTGCACCTCATCAACGGCGAGACCATCGAGGCCAAGGTCCGGAGCAGCAAGAGCCGCCTCGCGAGGCTGCTGGCTGCCGAGGCCGCCCCGCCCGCGATGCTCGACGAGCTGTTCCTCGCCGCCTACGCGCGCGCGCCGCGACCCGACGAGCAGCAGCGCATCCTCGCGGCCGTGCAAGCGGCCGGCGAGGACGCCCGGGGCGCGTGGGAGGACGTCCTCTGGGCGATCTTCAACAGCAGCGAGTTCCTCTTCCAGCACTGACACCATGAGACGACACCGACGATGGACCCTGCGCCTCGCGTGCGCGGCGCTGGCGCCGAGCCTGCTGCTCACGACCGAGGCTCCCAGCCAGGACCCGGGCGCCGTCCGGCTCGACGGCCTGCTCGCGCAGCTGCAGCGCGCCGGCGGCGAGAGCTGGAAGGCGCGCGGGGACGCGATGCAGGCCGCGGTCCAGAAGGCCGCGGCGCGCGCGGCCGCGCTGCGCTCGGACGCCAAGGGACGTGAGCAGGCAGCGGGCGCACAGACCGCCGCGGGCAAGGCGATCCTGGCCGAGCTCGCGAAGCTCGAGCAGCTGCGGGGCCTGGTGATCGCGCTTTCGTTCGTCGACCCGGCCGGCGGCGGCGACAAGGCCAGCCCGCAGGGCGAGCTGGAGCGCACCCTCGCGGCCCTGCGCAAGACGCCCGCGGACGCCTGGAAGGCGCGCAGCGAGGCCATGCGCAGCCAGGCGAGCGCCCACGACAAGCGCGCCGCGGCGCTGCGCGGCGAGCACAAGCAGCTGCTCGAGGACGCGGCCGCCGCCGACGCCGAGGCCAAGGCCCTCGAGACCGAAGGCAAGAAGCTCCAGCAGCTCCAGCAGCTGGTCGGCTCGCTGCAGCTGGAGGTGCTGGCGAAGGCGGCCCCTGCTGCGAAACCCGCGAAGACAAAGCCCGCGGCGAAGCCCGCCGCCAAGCCCGCGGCGCCGAAGCCTGTCGCGAAACCCGCGACACCAAAGCCCGCGGCGAAGCCTGCCGCGAAGCCCGCGACACCAAAGCCGGCGCCGAAGCCTGTCGCGAAGCCCGCGACACCAAAGCCCGCGGCGAAGCCTGCCGTCAAGCCCGCGGCGCCGAAGCCCGCCGTGAAGCCTGCCGCCAAGCCTGCACCGGCGCCGTCCCCCAAGCCCGCGGCGAAGCCCGCGGCAGCGAGCGCGTCGCCCGCCCAGATGGCCACCAAGGACGCGAAGCCCGCCAGCGCGGCCAAGGAGCGGCTGCTGACCTACGAAGACCACGTCTACCCGATCTTCGACGAGCACTGCATCGCGTGTCACGACCAGGGCGACGCGTCCGGCGGCCTGGACCTCAGCTCCCACGCGTCGACGATGCAGGGGGGCAGCTCCGGCAAGACGCTCAAGCCGGGCAGCCCGGACGAGAGCCGGCTCTACCTGCTCGTGTCCCACAAGGAGAAGCCGACGATGCCGCCCAAGGAGGCCCGGATCGACATGGCGCTGGTCCAGACCATCCGCACGTGGATCGCCCAAGGAGCGCCGCGCGACGACGCGGAGGCGGCACGGCTCGCGGCGCGACGCGCCAAGGCCAAGGCCCGAGCGGCCGCCGAAGCGGAGGCCCGAGCAGCGGCGAAGATCGTCGTGCAGCCCGCCATGCCCGAGTCGCTGCCCGCGGTCGCGAAGCGCTTCCCGCCGCGGCCCGGCGCGATGCGAGCGCTCGCCGCGAGCCCCGGCGCGCCGCTGCTGGCCGCGCCGGGCTTCGGACAGGTGCTGCTGCTGCACCAGGACAACCTGCGAGAGCTGGGAGCGCTCGACTTCTCCTTCGGTCAGGTGGAGAGCCTCGCGTTCTCCGCCGACGCGACCGCGCTCGTCGCGGCCGGCGGCACGCCCGGCCAGGACGGCGGCGCCGTGCTCTACGACGTCCGCACGGGCGCTGTGCGCGGCCGGTTCGGCGCGCGGAAGGACGCCGCGCTGACGGCCGCCGTGTCGCCGCGCGGAGACCTCGTCGCGGTCGGCGGCACGCGTCGGCGGCTCCAGGTCTTCCGCGCCGCGGACGGATCGTCGCTGTGGCGGCACGCGCACGACGACTGGGTGACCGCGGTCGCCTTCTCGCCGGACGGCAAGCTGATCGCGAGCGCCGACCGTCAAGGCGGGGTGGTCGTACGCGAAGCTGCCAACGGCCGCGAGGTCCACGACTTCAAGGGCGCCGACGGGGTCCTGACGAGCCTCGCCTTCTCGCCGGACTCCGCGACGCTCGCGACGGCCGGCGCCGACCGCTCGGTCTGCCTGTTCCGGATGCGCGACGGCCGGCGGCTGTTCCAGCAGCGGTCCCACAGCGACCAGGCGCTCTGCCTGACGTGGCGGTCCGCGAGCCGCCTCCTCAGCAGCGGCGCTGACGGCCGCGTGCTCACCTGGAAGACGAACGGGAGCCGCGACAGCGAGCTGCCGCGGATCGCCGACTGGGTCTACGGCGTCGCCGCGAGCGCCGACGGGCGCCGCGTGTTCACGGCCGACTGGCGCGGCAGCCTGATCGCGCTCGACGTGAAGACGCGCAAGGTCCTGGCGAAGATCACGCCGCTGGCCGCGACGCCGTAGGGCACCCTGCCGCCGCCGTCCGCCGGGATCAGTAGATCCCGACGGTCAGCTTGACGCCGTTCGAGATCGCCATCCCGAACGCGTTGATGCCGGGCGCGAGCACCGCGGCCTGCGAGTAGACCTCCAACCCGGAGAGCGCCGGGTTGCTGGGCAGCGGCCAGGGGAACACCGCGCTGCCGAAGCCGCCGAAGATCGTGGCCACGTCGAGCGTCTGGTGCAGCTGGCAGTTCGGCATGCCGAGGAAGGTCAGGTCGATCGACGGCGACAGCGGCGTCGTCGAGAAGATCATCGTCCCGAACAGCGCCGAGAACGGGATGTCGGAGACCACGAGGTCGAAGGGCGTCCCCAGGACCGGGCGGCCCGAGCCGTCCAGGTCCATCTCCGGCTGGTTCGTCGCGCAGATGCCGACCCCGCCGTTGAGGTTCGCGGCCAGCGAGAGGCTCCCAGGGTCGTTGGCGGAGCCCGCGCCGGGCGAGAAGCCCGCGAGGTAGTCCCCCTGCACGTTGACGCCTTGGTAGATGTAGTGGACGTCGCCGGTGTTCCAGAACTGCACCTGGAAGGTCGAGGAGCCGTTGTTGAAGAAGTTCGGCACCGAGATCCACGAGATCACGCAGCGCTGCGCCGAGACGTCGTACCACACCGAGCCGCCGGCGGCGGGGTTGAGGTCCCGCCACAGCGGCGCCCACATGATGTGGTTCAGGAACAGCGCCGGGTCCGGCAGGATGTTCGAGCCGCCCGTGAAGATGCCGTCGGTGATCCAGCCGTTGCTGCAGATCCGGACCGTGCCGGTCGAGCCGCCCGGGTAGGGCAACGTGAAGCCGACGTTGCGGATAACCTCCTGGTTGTCGCCGAGGCCCAGGTTGCTCCCCGCCGGCGGGATCCAGGTGCCCTGCCCCTGGACCAGCGTGTAGTCGCCGTTCTCGTAGTCGAGCGTGAACGAGTTGTTGGCCATGCTGAACGTGGGGTATTCGTAGATCGCGTCGATGCAGACGTTCCCGTCGCAGCCGACGCCGATCTTCTGCAGCGCCGCGAACACGCCGCCCGGCGCTGCCTGGCCCGCGCCGCCCACGACGACCAGCGCGTAGTCGCTGTCGACCGCCGCGGTCTCGACGTGGTTGTCGACGACGACCGCCGTGGCCGTCACCTCGACGTACCAGTCGCCAGGCAGCGGGTTCTGGACGAAGACGTTCTCGATCGTGTTGACCGTGTCGAAGCTGACCACGCCCGACGTCGACCACATCTCGTCCTCGAGGCCGGCGTTGCCGATGTAGATCGTGCCGTCCGGCGCCGCCACGCGCAGCGACAGGTCGTTGATCGCGTGCTGGCTCGCCGCCGGGTTGGCGCCGGGCTCGCTCCAGTTGAGCGCGATCTTGAGCGTCGGCTCGCCGGGCGCGACGGTGATCTTCCAGGTGTCGGCGTCGCCCTGCGTCAGCAGGCTGTCCTCGTCGACGATGAAGGTCTCGTCGCGACGGTCCCACAGCTCGCGCAGGTCGGGGAAGCCCCATCCCTGGTGCACGCGCAGGTTGTCCGTGCTGGTCGCGTTGAAGTTGTACTGCGCAGCGGTGGCGACCATCAGCGCCTTGAGCGTCGCCGCGTGCGGGCGGTTGTCGTGGGTCGTGCCGCCCGGCACGCGCAGCGCGTTGCCGAACTTGCCGAAGCCCGGCGTGCCCGACTCGTCCGTGAACATCTGGATCGCCAGCGCGCAGTGGCCGGCGACGATCGGCGTCGCGCCCGAGGTGCCGCCGAAGCCCCCGTACCAGTCGCCGGCGGCGTAGCCCGCCGCGCCGGTGCGGTCCGACGTGCCGATGTTGTCGTAGTAGGCGCACAGCGTCGGCTTGATGCGGCCGTCGCTGGCCGGACCGATCGACGCGCCGCCCGCGGCCCAGGAGTCGTTGGTCGGGTCCGCGTCGTCGTTGTGGTTGACGGCGCCGACGGACAGCACGTTCTTGGCCCAGGCCTGCGGCCGGGACTGCCGGTTGCCCGCGTTCGACTGGCTCTGGGTCCAGGTGATGTCGTGGTCGAAGACGATGTCGTCCGACTCCATCGAGACCGAGTTGTACTGGGTCGTGCGCGGGTCGCCCCACGACGCCGTCGAGAGGCTCACGTCGTGGACGTTGGCGAGCTCGTCGAACACCTGGTAGCGGGAGACCGCGACGGAGTTGTAGTTCGTGTAGAACTTGCCGGCGTCCGGCGCCATGCCGCGCACCGCCGGGTTGGAGGTGCCGTTGCCGAACACGATGCCGGCGGTGCAGTGGCCGTGGTCCTCGGCGCCGCCGCCGCTCTGCACGTTGACGGCGCCGCCGGTGAAGTCCGGGTGCGTCGCCTCGATGCCCTCGTAGATGTGCAGGTTGACGCCCCCGCCGGTGTAGCCGGCCTGGGCCTCGATGTAGTCGCCGCCCCCCTGGACGCGGGCGTTGTCCATGTCTTCCTCGGGCGCGCCCCAACGGTCGACCCACAGCACCTCGTCGAAGCCGAGCACCTGCAGCAGCTGCGCGCCGGTGAGGGTCGCGTCGATCAGCACGCTGCCGGCGTGCAGGTCCTCGACCCGGCCGCCGAGCTGGGCGATCTTCGCGACCAGCGCCGGCTTGTCGGTCCGCTTGTCCGCGACCACGATGTTGTAGCGCGACGGGGTCGGGTCCAGGTGCGCGCCGGCCTCGAGCAGCGCCGGGTCGAGCCGGTAGGCGGCGTGGTAGCCGCCGACCCAGCGCACGCCGTCCAACCCTTCGGCGGCGGTCGCCGCGGCCCGGCCCATGCGCACGAGGTAGGCGTTCTCGGGCAGGTAGCCGACGCGCAGGCCGCCGAGGGCCGTCAGCGCCTCGCGGTCCCGCGCCGTCGGGATGTGGTCGAACTGCACGATCCAGAGGCCGCCCTGCGTGACGGCTTCGAACGCCGCAGGCGCCGCGGGGACCGACCGCGCCGGGTCGAACGCGCCGTAGCGCAGCAGGAGGCGGGCGCCGCTCTGCTGCGCGGCCGCCCCGGCGGCGAGCGCCGCTGCGAGGGAGAGGGAGAGGATCGACGTCGGTGAACTGGGTCGGATCATGACGAGCACACGGCGGACCGGGACAGGGATCGCGCGCGCGAGAATCCTAGCGGCTGTCGCGGCCTGAGGCAGCACGACCGGCCCGCCGCGATGCCCGGCGGAGCCCCGCTCGCGCGCGGCTCCCGCCGGCGGCCAGTTTGCGCCCGAGCGTCACGGCGATGCCATGGGAGGGTGCGGGCCGCTCCCACGCAGCCCGCCGCCGGGCCTGCGCGGACCGTTCCGGAGCCGGACAAAACGAGTTTCCCGGCCCACGCCCCCGTGGCTAGGATCGCTGCCCGCGCTGGTCAGAGCGCGAGCCGTGCCGCAGCGCGCGCGGGCGGAGGACCGCCGCGCGCGACGCACGGTCGACCATGGCAACCGAGAACGGCACGAGATGAGCAATACGTCCGGGCAGCAGAGCCTGTTCGCCGGGGGATCCGACGACGACACGATGGCAGCCAGCAAAGCGAAGAAGGCGCCCGCCGGCGCGCCGAAGGCCAGGAAGAGCAAGACGATCAACGCCGAGACGATGGCCAAGCGCCAGCGCGAGATCTCGGTCAGCGAGTTCTTCACCAAGAACCGCCACCTGCTGGGCTTCGACAGCCCGCGCAAGGCGCTGCTCACCGCCGTCAAGGAGGCCGTCGACAACAGCCTCGACGCGTGCGAAGAGGCCCGGATCCTGCCGGACCTCAAGGTCACCATCGAGCGCATCGGCGACAATGAGAAGCAGTTCCGGATGATCGTCGAGGACAACGGCCCCGGCATCGTCAAGGCGCAGGTGCCCCACGTCTTCGGCCGCCTGCTCTACGGCTCCAAGTTCCACCGCCTCCGGCAGAGCCGCGGCCAGCAGGGCATCGGCATCTCTGCGGCAGGGATGTACGGACAGCTCACCACGGGGCAGCCGGTCAGGGTGCGCAGCAAGGCCGGGCGCCGCGCGATCCCGATGCAGTACACGATCCGCATCGACACGGCGAAGAACCGCCCCGAGGCCAAGGACGAGCCGATCGAGTGGGACAAGCCGCACGGCACCGAGGTCTCGATCCCGATGGAGGGCGAGTACCGCCGCGGCCAGCGCAGCATCCAGGAGTTCCTGAAGCTGATGGCGGTGTCCAACCCGCACGTCAACCTGACGTTCACCGAGCCGGACGGCACCGTCACCGAGTACGTGCGCAACACCAAGGACCTCCCCAAGGAGGTCGAAGAGATCAAGCCGCACCCGCACGGCGTCGAGCTCGGCATCCTGCTCAAGATGATCCAGGAGAGCGAGAACCGCACGGTCAGCGCGTTCCTGCAGCAGGACTTCTCGCGCGTCGGCCCCGGCGTCGCCAAGGAGATCTGTGAGAAGGCGGGCGTCAAGCCGACGACCAACCCGCGCCGGCTCGACACCAAGACCGTCCAGAAGATCAAGGACGCGATTGAGGCGACCAAGATCAAGGCGCCGCCGCTGACCTGCATCGCGCCGATCGGCGAGGAGCTGATCATCGCCGGCCTCAAGAAGGAAGTCGAAGCGGACTTCTACCAGGCGGCCTCGCGCAAGCCGGTCGTCTACCGCGGTCGGCCGTTCGCCGTCGAGGTCGGCATCGCCTACGGCCGCCCGGGCGACACGCTCGAGATGACCGAGAGCGGCAAGATCCAGCAGAAGTCAATCAAGAAGAACGAGGAGCTGCTGATGGGCAACGCGGACGAGCCGGTGCGGCTGATCCGCTTCGCCAACCGCGTCCCGCTGGTGTTCCAGCAGTCGGCGTGCGCCATCACCAAGGCCGTCGTCGGCACCAACTGGAAGAACTACGGCCTGCAGCAGCCCAGGGGTGCGCTGCCGATCGGGCC
>JBMHDP010000205.1:0-5014 GCA_049889335.1 Planctomycetota bacterium | reverse complement strand
CTTGCCGAACTCGTCGACGAGGCGACGCAGCAGCGTCATCGTCGCGGTCGCGGACTCCCGGTCGAGGTTGCCGGTCGGCTCGTCGGCGAACATCACGACCGGGTCGGTCACGATCGCGCGCGCGATGGCGACGCGCTGCTGCTGGCCGCCGGACATCTGCCGCGGCAGGTGGTGCGCCCGGTCGGTGAGCCCGACCGCCGCGAGCGCCGTGGCGATGCGCTGGTTGCGGTCGGCCTTGCTCATCTTGAGCAGCAGCAGCGGGACCTCGACGTTCTCGAACGCGGTCAGCACCGGGATCAGGTTGTACTGCTGGAACACGTAGCCGACGGCGCGCGTGCGCCACTTGGCGAGCTGGCTCGGCGCGAGCTCGTGCACGCGCTCGCCGTCGACGACGACGGAGCCGTCGGTGGGCCGGTCGATGCCCGCCAGCATGTGCAGCAGCGTCGTCTTGCCGCTGCCGGACGGCCCCATCAGGCAGACGAACTCGCCCTTCTCGACGTCGAAGTCGAGGCCGGCGACCGGCGTCACGGACTCGGCGCCGGAGGTGAACGTCTTGGTGACGTCGCGAAGCTGAATCAAGCTCATCGTTGTGCCTCCGTGACGGCCTCGCCGTCCGTGACCGGGTCGAGCACGACCCGCTGGGTGGGGGAGAGGGCGCCGCGCACGACCGCGTCCGGGCCCTGCTCGCCGGTGACCTCGACGGCAACCGCGCGCGCTCGTCGCGTCGACGGGTCGTAGACGAACACCTGCTCTCCTCGGACCGCCTCCTTGGGGACGCGGAACGCCTTGATCGCCCGGACGCCGCCTTCGGCGTCCGCGTCGGCGCCTGCCAGAAAGCGCGCGCGGCAGAGCGTCTCGGGCCGCAGCAGCGCCGGCGGGTCGATCAGTCCGATCTTCACCTGCAGCGTGTTCTTCAGCATGTCGGTCTCGTGCTGGAGCCGCTGCACGACGCCGCGCACGACCGCGTCGCCGATCGCCTCGGAGGTCACCTCGACCTCCTGGCCCTCGAAGATGCCGGCGAGCGAGTCGATCGGCACGTCGATGCGCGCGCGCAGCTTCTTCGGGTCGTAGAGCGCGACCACTCCGGCGGCGCCGCCGCCGACGCGCGCCCCGGGCTCTGACTCCAGTCGCATCACGACGCCGCCTACAGGAGAGCGCACGACCGCCCAGCCCAGCTCGCGCTCTGCGATGGCCAGCTCGGTGCGGGCTTGTTCGAGCATGGCCTCTGCGTTGCTGGCGCCCGCCTCGGCTTGCGCCACTGCGCCGCGCAGGTCGACCGGTGCGGCCGCCAGCTCTTCGCTCAGCTTCAGCGTCGCGCGCAGTGAGCTGAGCTCTCGCTCGAGGCCGACGAGCTGCGCTGCCTTGGCTCTGGCGTTGGCGGCTGCCGCTGCTGCGTCTGCCTCGGCGCGCTGGAGAGCGACCGGATGGCTCTCGCCCGCTTCGGCGAGCTGCTGCTGCGCGCGAGCCGTGGCGGCAGCGCCGGTCGCGGCTGCTTCGGCTTGGCGGCGCTCCTCCTGCGCAGTGGTCACCTTGGTGCTCGCCGCTGCGACGCGCGTTTTCGCGTCCGCGACCCGGAGCGCGTTCGTCGCGTTCTGCTCCAGGCGGTCGCGCGCGAGCTGCAGGTCGGCGGCGGCGCGGAGCACGACGGCCTCCTTCTCGGCGACGGCGACCAGCGCGCGGTCCCGCGCGGCCTCCAGCTCTGCGCTGACAAGGCGCGCGACGACGGTCTCGTCGGCGACGACGCGCGCGCCTTCGAGGACCTCGAGCGTCTCGATGCGCCCGCTGACGAGCGGCCGCACGACGTGGGGGAACGGGTCGGCCTCGACCCACCCGACCGCTTCGGTCGTCGCGGTGGCGGCGCGGGCGCCGTCTCTACCCTGGTCGGCCACCGGGTGGATCGCCGCGGAGCGCACCGCGCGCGGCGGCGCGAGCAGCGGCCAGAGGAAGGTCGCGGCCACGGCGAGCGCGAGCGCGACAACGCCGGCGACCAGCAGCCGCGGCCCGAGCGGGCGCTTGGGCACGGCGGCGCTGGACTCGTCGATGCGGAGCGCGGACAGGTCGACGTTGCTCATCGGTTCTCCTCCTCTTGGCTGGGCTGCGGCCACCCGTAGGCGACGGCGTGGCGGACGTCGGCGACTGCGAGGGCCGCGGCTGCGCGGCGGCGGTCGGCGGCGGCCTTGGCGTATTCTCCGGCGGCGCCGGCGTAGCGCTGGAACGCGTCGGGCTCGACCTCGACGGCTGCGCTCGCAGCGACGAAGGCCGCGCGGCGCGCGGCGAGCATCGCCTGCGCGGTCTCGTCGGTGGCGAGCGCCGCCAGGCGCGCGGCGTCGGCGACCTGTGCTTCGCGTCGCGCTTCGAGCAGGACGTCCTCGACGTCGTGCCGCGCGGCCTCGCGGCGCTCGCGCGCGGACTCTGCGAGGCCCTGCATGCCGAGCGGGACGTTCAGCATGGCCATCGCGCGCAGCGGGTCGCCGCGCAGGGAGACGTTGGGGCCGAGCTGGAACGACGGATACTGCGCCGCGACGGCTCGGCGGAATTCTCTGTCCGCGACCTCGAATCGCGCGGCCGCGAGCGTGACGTCGGGGCGCGACAGCAGCTCGGGCAGCTCGCCGTCGATCGGTCCGACCGGGTCGTCCTCGTGGATCAGCTCGACGACGGCGCCTGCCGGCAGTCCGAGCAGGTGGCGCAGCCGGGCCAACTGGTCGTCGCGGAGGCGGTCCAGCTCCACTTGTTCGGCGCGGGCGCGCGCGACGGCGGCGCGGAGCATCGCGGCCGCGACCTCGCTCGCGAGGCCGACCTGCTCATACGCGTCGGCGTCCAGCGCGCCCAGCTCGGGCGGACGCAGCTCTTCGGCGACGCGGTGCAGCCGGAAGACCTCGGCGAGCTCGGCGAGGGTGCGCCAGCGCGCGACCGCGAGCGCGGTCGCGGCTTGCGCGGCGCGCGCGTCGGCCGCCTGCATCGCAGCGCCTCGCGGGCCGAGCCCGAGCAGCGCGATCGGATCGAGCATCGCGCCGACCGCCTCGTTGCGGCCGCGCCACTCTCCGACGACCGGGAGCGGCACGGTGGCTGCCGCGCCGGCCGCGCGCGCGCGGGCTTCGGCGGACCGGAGCTCGGGGTTCTGGCGCAGCGCCAGAGACGCCGCGTCGGCGAACGTGTAGCTGCCGCCGGCGCGCTCGGCCAGCTCGTCGTGGATACGTCGCGGGCTCGCGTCGTCGCCTTCGTAGGCGACGCAAGCAGCGACCAGCAGGGTTACAGGCAGTAGGGATGAAAGTCGTGCCGACATGGCGGTGCTGAGATCGAGCGAACGGAGCAGTCCGTCGACGCTGCAGCGTGGCTATGTGGCTGCCGAGCGTCGACCTGGACGCGTTCGGCTAGATCAGCAGCACTTGGGTGGCGCGCAGCGCTGCACCCTGGTCGGTCCGCGGTGGTCCGCGGTCGAAGCCGTGTCCGCGCGGCGCCTCGAGCGCGCGCACCTCCGCGGACCAGGTCGGCGCGACCCAGCAGACCACGGGCGCTGCCGGCGGCAGCTGGAACGGCGTGACGCTCGGCGCCTGGTCGACGTCGAAGTCGATCGTCAGGCAGCAGCCGTCGTCTTCGCCTTCCGAAGGATCGCCTTCCGAAGGGTTGGCCGGGGCCTCACCGCCCTCGCAGCAGCCGCAGCAGTCGTCGGCGCGCTGGTCGCTCAGGTCCCCGCCCGCGTCGTCCTTGCCCGCGTCGTCCGTCGACGCACAGCAGGACATCGACGCGACCGCCGCGTCCGCGCCACAGCTACCGAGGCACGTCCGCACCTCGACCTGGCTCGTCATCGCGACGAGGATCAACGCGACCAGCGTGATCCAGAGGATCGGCCGTGCGCGTCGGTTGGTGCCGGAGGTTGCCATGTGGGCGGGCTCGGTAGCGTCCGGTCGACCTCATCGGCTGTCAAGCGCCGCGGCTGCACCGGATCGGACTACTTCTGCTTGCGAGCCCACTGGGCGTGGCGTCGGAGCTCGGGAGAGGCTCGCAACGCCGCCAGCGTCGAGAACTCCCTGGCGAGCGTCATCTCGTCATGCAGGCGGTGCACGGCGCTGTGGCAGAGGCGGCACAGGTGGACGCCTCGCTGGAGCTGTTCGCGGCTGTAGGTGCGGCGGAAGTACGCCCGCCGGTGCACCTTCTTCGGGATCAGGTGGTGGAAGGTCAGCTCACGCTCGCCCGAGCAGAGCTGGCAGTGGTTCGGCGGGCTCCGCGGCGTCAAGGCACAGCAGACTATCCGGTGACGGCCCGCGCCGCCCATGTCACCAACGTGTCTCCCCTCGGGACCGCCGGTGCCTCGCCGCTCCCGGGCGCGTAGCATCCCGCCGTGATCGTCTCCCTACGCGCTCTCCTCGCGCTGCTGTGCGCTGTCGTCGTATCGCCCTCAGCCCGCGCGCAGGTGCCCGACCCGGTGTCGTTCTTCGGTCACGAGGTCGGCGCGGACTACAAGCTGGTCAACTACACGGACATGGTGCGCTACCTGCGCGCTGTCGAGTCCGCCAGCGACCGCGTCAAGCTGGTGGACATCGGCCCGACCAGCTACGGCCAGCGCACGTGGATGTCGGTGATCACGTCGCCGCGCAACCACGCGCGCCTCGCGCGCCTGCGCGAGATCAGCTACGCGATGGCGCACCCGGGCGACATGACGCGGGCCGAGGCCGAAGCGCTCGCCGCGGAGGGCTGCGCGGTCATCTGGATCGACGCCGGGCTGCACGCCACGGAGACCATCGCAGGCCAGAACATCCTCGAGCTGGTCTGGCAGATGAGCTCGCGTGACGACGCGGAGACGCGCAGGATCCTCGACAACGTCGTGCTGCTCGCGACGCCGGTCAACCCCGACGGCTACGAGCTGGTCGCGAATGCCTACATGGCGACGCGCAGCACGCAGACGCCCGTGCTCTACCAGCGCTACGTCGGCCACGACAACAACCGGGACTTCTACGCGCTCAACCAGCTCGAGGCGCGCAACATCAGCCGCGTCTTCTACCGCGGCTGGTGCCCT
>JBMHDP010000204.1:0-7371 GCA_049889335.1 Planctomycetota bacterium | reverse complement strand
GCACGACGGTCTCGATCAAGAACTGCCAGACGATGCTCTTGCGCCTGGCGCCGAGCGCGCGGCGGATGCCGATCTCGCGGGTGCGCTCGGTCACCGTCGCGAGCATGACGTTCATGATCCCGATGCCGCCGACCAGCAGCGAGATGATCGCGATCGAGCCGAGCACGATGTTGAAGATCTGCGCGGTCGCCTCGTGCTGGCGCAGCGTCTCCAGCGGCACGATCAGCTTGACGTCGTCCTGCACGCGGTCGCCCAGCTCCAGCACCGACGACAGCAGCTGGGCTGCCGGCACGACCTCGTCGGTGGTGCGCATCTTGACCTTGATCTCGTGCAGCTCGACCTTGGTGCGCTCCTCGCTGCCGACGCTGCGCTTGCGCACCGTGTCGCCGAAGCGCTGCCGCGACGTCGTGATCGGCACGAAGCAGCACATGTCGAGCGGCATGCCGCCCGGGCTCGCCTCGCGGCCGACGTCCTCGAGCACGCCGATGATCGTGAAGCGCGTCGGCCCCGCCTGGATGACGCGGCCGAGCGGCTTCTCCAGCGGGAACAGCACCGCGGCCGCCTGGCTGCCGAGCACCACGACGTTCTCGCGGTGGTCGAGGTCGACGTCGCCGAGCCAGCGGCCCTCGGCGACCCGGACGTTGACGACGTCGAGCCACGCGGGCTCCGTGCCGACCACGATGCTGCTCGCCCAGTGCTGGCCGTTGCGCAGGCTGAACGGCGTCTCCCGCACCGAGACGACGTGCTCGGCGCGCGGGAACAGCGCGCGGATGCGCTCGGCGTCGACGTAGCGCAGCCCGTACTCGAACCACTGCCAGCGGCTGCCCTCCTTCATCGAGCGGGTCTCGGGCGGGCGCTGGCTGCGCACCATCACGTTGGTCGGGCCGAGCGCCTTGATCTGCTCGAGCGCCTCGTAGTTGGCGCCCTCGCCGACGGCGAGCATCGAGATCACCGACGCGACGCCGAACAACAGCCCGAGGATCGTCAGGAACGAGCGCAGCTTGTGCAGCAGCAGGCTCTTGATCCCGAGGCGGATCGTGCGGAAGCCGTTGTTGGACAGGGAGACCATGGCGGTCGCGGCGCGCGGGCTCAGCCGCCGGTGGGCGCGCCGGGGGCCTGCTCGGGCGTAGGCGCGGCGCCGTCGCTGCTCCCGCCGTCTGCCGCGGGCGCTGCCTCGGCGGCGCCGTCGCTGTCCGGGTCGGGCAGCTCGCGGCCGGGCGGCGGCACCAGCCGGATGCGGTCGCCTCGCGACAGGCCCGCGAGCACCTCGACGTGGGTCAGGTTGTTGCGACCGAGCGTGACGCGGCGCGCGACCGGCTCGTCGCCGTCGAGGATCCAGACGTAGTGCGCCTCGTCTCTGCGCTTGACCGCGGGCACCGGCACGCTGAGCACGTCGGGCAGCACGCCGACGTCGATCTCGACCGAGCCGTTCATGCCGGGGCGCACGGCGCCGTCCTGGTTGTCGACCGCGAGCGCGACGCGCACCTCGTAGACCTTGGTGTCGGTCGAGCGGCGGGTCGGCTCGGGCAGCGTCGCGACCTCGTCGACGGTCGCCGCGAACACGCGGCCGGGGAACGCGTCGATCGTCACCTTGGCGGGCTGGCCGATCGCGACCTGGTCGATCTGCGCCTCGTGCACGCGCAGCCGCGCGACCATGCGCTGGATGTTGGGGATGATCACCAGCTCCTGGCCCTCGCGCACGCTCATGCCTTCGTAGACCGGCTCGTCCCAGTCGTAGCGGCCGTGCACGATCAGGCCCGGCGTCGGCGCGACGAAGCGGGCGTTCTCGACCTGCTGGCGGTAGTTGGCGAGCTGCTCGCGGCCGAGCGCGAGCTCGGACTGCGCGGCGCGCAGCTCGGCGTTCTCCTTGACGCGGCGCGCCTCGGACGCCGCGCGCTGGCTCTTGAGGCCGAGCTCGGCGTTCTCGATCTCCTGGTCGAGCGTGATCAGCTGCTCGCGCAGCGTGTAGTTGATCAGGATCTGCAGGTTGTTCCAGGCGACCGTGACCTTCGAGCGCTGCCGGTTGTGGCTGATGATGTCGCGCTCGAGCTCGTTCTGGGTGATGAAGTTCTTCTCCTTGAGCCGGCGGCTGTGGAACAGCGTCTCGGCGCCCAGCTCGAACTCGGCGCGCGAGAGGTTGATCTCGTCGATCTGGGTCAGGATCTGGTTGGCCATGTCGCCCATCTCGAAGGAGACCTCCTGCTTCGAGCCGAGCATGGCGCGCACCGCGGTGTTGAGGCCGCCGAAGCGCTCGGCGAGCTCTGCGTCGTCGGCGTACTGCTCGACGATCAGGCCGCTGAGCTTCTTGAGCATCGCGGCGTTGGTGCCCTCGATGCCGTCGGCACGGTGCTGCGCTGCCAGCGGCTTGCCGATGAACTTCTCGCGGCGGATCCGGGCGATGTCGAGGCGGCTCTCCGCGGTGTTCTCCAGGGCCTCGAGCTCGGCCTCGACGATCTCGTTGTTCTTGACCGCCTGCTCGTAGGCGGCCTCGGCGCGCGCCACCGAGATCGCCTCGGTCGCGGCCTTGGCCTCGAGCTCGCTCGCGTCCAGCTCGGCGACCAGCTGGCCCTGCTCGACCAGCACGCCCTCCTGGATCAAAAACTTGAGCGTCGCGCGGCCCTCGACCTTGGACTTGACCCGGGTGTCCTGTGCGGCCCGGATCTCGGCGCGCTCGGTGACCGTGACGTGCAGGTCGCCGCGGCCGACGGTGTGCACCAGCGACGGGTCGATCGCGCCGTCGTCGCGGCCGCCGCAGGCGGCGAGGGCGAACAGCGCGAGGGGCAGGGGCAGGGTGGCGCGCATGGGCCTGTGGAGCTTACCCGGCGGAGCGCGGCCGCACGCAACAAGCCGGTCCCGGCGGCGGGCTAGCCGGCCTGCGCGATCAGCGCGCCCACGGCCATCAGGAGGTCGGTCTCCTCCTGCGAGAAGTCGTAGGCGCTCGGCTTGGCGACCCCGAGCGTGCCGCGGACCACGCCGTCGCGGAGCATCGGCGCCGCGAGCGACCCTTCCATCTGGGTCATCTTCGCGCCCGGGCGGGCGACGCCGCTGTCGTCCGTCTGCAGGTTGCAGACCTGGATCGGCTCCTTCCGCTCGGCGGCGAGGCCGGCCATGCCCTTGCCGACCGGGATGACCTGCACCTTGTCCAGGACCGGGGGCGGGAGCCCGCGCTGCGCCTCGAGGTGCAGCATGCCGTCGCCGTCGTCGAGGCGGTGCACGGTGCCGACCGGGCAGTCGAAGTGCTCGGTCAACGCGCGCAGCACGTCGTCCCACGGCGGCGGAGACGCGTCGAGCAGCGCGGCGACGGCTTCGAGGAGCGGGTGCGAGGCCTGGCTCATGGGTGCATGGTAGCCGCCGGTCAGCGATTCCGCAGCGCCGACACGACGCGGGCCACGGCGGCTTCCTCGGTGGTGCGGAGCAGGTGCTCGTCGGCGCGGGGGTCGCCCATGTGCACCTCCTCGCGACGGAAGGCCATGCGGCTGCGCCGCCTGCCGGCGGCCGACAGGTGCACCTCCCGGACCCCGCTGAACTCGACCAGGCGCACGACGTTGTCCTCGCGGACGCCGGCGCCGGCCATCACCTCGAGCCTGCCGGCCGCGCGCTCGACGACCTCGCGCAGCCGGTGCTTGCCCTCGGGGGCCGACGCCTTCTGGCCCGAGGACAGCAGCCGCGCGACGCCGAGGGCGCACAGCTCCTCGACCGCGCCGTCGGCGTCGCGGCACACGTCGAACGCGCGGTGGAAGGTCACCGGGAGCCCGTCGGCGACGTCGACGAACTCGGTCATCCGTCGCCGGTCGACCTCGCCGTCCGCGGTGAGCGCGCCGACCACGACGCCGGCAGCCCCCGCGCGGCGCAGCGCCTCGATGTCGCGGACCATCACGTCGACCTCGGCCGCGTCGTAGAGGAAGTCGCCCGCGCGCGGCCGGATCATCGCGAACACCGGGACCTGCACGGCCGCGCAGACGGCCTCGCAGAGCCCGACGCTGGGCGTCAGGCCGCCGGCGTCCAGGTGGCCGCACAGCTCGAGCCGTCCGGCGCCGCCGACGACGGCGGCGAAGGCTCCGGCGACCGACTCGACACAGACCTCGACGAGCACGGGTGGATTGGCGGCGTCCGACACGCCGCCTATGGTGGTGATATGCGCGCGCAATTGCTGCACCTTTCCGGACCGCTGCGCGGCCGCACGATCACCTACGAACAGTCGGTCGTGCGGGTCGGGCACGCCCAGCGCTGCGAGGTGCCGCTGCTGCACGCGCTGGTCGCCGACGACCACGCGCAGATCGAGTGGGCGCAGGAGCAGTGCAAGTTCTACCTGCGGCGGGCCGACGGCCAGGTGTTCGTCAACGGCAAGGAGATCGAGGAGATCATCCTCAAGGACGGCGACCTGATCGAGTTCGGCGCGGGCGGGCCGATGGCGCGGTTCCGCATCTACGTGCCCGAGGGCGCCGTCTGCAAGCCGGTGCGCAGCATGCTCTCGGACGCCGCCGAGGTCGCGCGCTACAGCGGGACGGTCACGGCGACCCGCACGCTCACCAGCGACCTGCTGACCAAGGCCACGCTGCAGCTCAAGGTCGGCTTCCCGCTGCTGCTCGGCGCGGTCGCGCTGCTGATGTGGCTCTGGTTCGGCCACGAGCTGCGGCGTGCCGAGCAGCGCATGACGGCGGACCGGGTGACGCGCGCCGAGGTCGAGCGGTTGCGCGCCGAGCACCAGGCGCAGATCGATCGACTGGAGCGCTCGAACGCGATGGTCATGGACGTCCAGAAGCGGTGGGCGCGCGGCGTCTGCCTCGTGCACGGCGTCTACCGGGTCCGGACCCAGGACGGCGCGTGGTTCGCGCCGTCGCCGGGGCGCACCTGGGAGCGAGAGTACACCGGCTCCGGCTTCCTGGTCAGCGCGGCGGGCCACGTCGTGACCAACCGACACGTGGCGCTGCCGTGGACCGAGGAGCCGGCGCTCGCGCCGCTGCTTGCCGGCGGCGCGGAGCCGGTCTTCACGACGCTCACGGTGACCTTCCCCGGCCACCTGCCGATGGACGTCGCGCAGGAGACCATCGTGCGGCGCCCCGACGACCTCGACGTCGCGGTGCTCCGGATCCTGCCCGAGGAGGCCGCGGGCATCCCGGCGCTGCCGCTCGCGAGAGCGGGCGACGCCGAGGGCGACGGTCGGGCGATCGTCGTCGGCTACCCCACGGGTCTCGCCGCGCTGCTGGCGCGCGCCGACGGGGAGACCCTCGCGCAGCTGCGGCGCTCGGCGGCGAGCATGAGCGACGCGATCGCGCAGCTCGCGGCGGCGGGCGGGATCTCCCCCGTGATCACCGAGGGGATCGTCAGCAACGTCGAGCAGCACGTGGTCGCCTACGACGCGGCGACCACGAGCGGCGGCTCGGGCGGGCCCGTGTTCGGCGGCGACGGCCGGGTGATCGCCGTCAACTACGCCATCCAGCGCAACTTCGACGGCAACAACCTCGGGGTCCCGATCCGCTTTGCGCAGCAGCTGCTGCCCGAATCCAAGTGATCGCGAGAAAGCCCCTGCGGTGAGCGTCCGGATCTGACACAATGTCCGCTACGCGCGGTCAGGCGCGCGCGGCTCGCGGTGAGCCGCACTTCGTGATGAGCGGAGCGGGCAACGGCAACGCCGGGGAGCAGCGAGCAGGCGCCGAGAGGCGCCCCCGCGCGTCGTCGCTCGGCCCGCGCGGCAAGGGCCTGTTCGGGCGCATCCTCGGCGGGCTGCGGGCGCCGCCGGCGCCGACGACCGAAGCGGCTTCGATCGCGATCGCGAGCGGGAAGGGCGGCACCGGGAAGTCGTTCCTGGCCACGTCGCTCGCGGTGGCGTTGCACCGCGCGGAGCGCCGGACCGTGCTGGTCGACTGCGACTTCGGCCTCGCCTGTGACCACCTGCTGCTGGGGGTCAAGCCGACGCTGACGCTCCAACAGCTGCTCGGCGGGCAGTGCACCCTCGACCAGGTGCTGCTCGAGACCCCTTGCGGTCCGCGCCTGCTGCCCGGCGCGTCCGGCGTGCGGCGCATGGCCAACCTCAGCGACAAGGACCTCGTCTCGTTCGCAGGTGAGCTGGGCGTGCTCGCCGCGCGGGAGGACGCGCTGCTCCTCGACCTGGGCGCCGGGATCGCGCCCGCCACCGTCCTCTCGATGCTCGCCGCGGACTGGATCGTGCTCGTGACGCAGCCCGAGATCGCCGCGCTCGTCGACGCCTACGCGGTCGTGAAGTGCGTCGCCCAGGTCAAGCAGGACGCCCGCTTCCTGGTCGTCGTCAACCGCGTCAGCACCCCGGGCCGCGGGGAGATGGCCTTCCGGCGGCTGACCGAAGTCTCGAGTCAGCACGCCGGCGTGGACCTGCAGTACCTCGGCGAGGTCCCGGACGACGACGCGGTCATGCACCACCGGCTCGGACAGCTGCCGCTGGTCGTGACCGAGCCTGAGGCGCCGACGTCGCTGGCGGTGCAGGCCCTCGCCGAGCGCCTGCTCCAGCTCTGCGGCGGCATGCGCCCGCGCACGGTCGACGGGGGCGCCGGCATCCGCGAGCGCTTCCGCCAGCACCGCCTGTTCCTCTAGCGGCAGCGACAGCCGGCCACGTTTTTCTGCAGTTTCCTGCACCCCGTCGGCGCCCGCCGCGCACGACGCGTCACGATGCACGCCGTGCGACCTGTCGATCCGAGCCGGAGCCGCCCGTCCGTCGAGGTGGGCGCCATAGCGGAATTCGCAGCGCTCGTCCGCGGGCAGCAGCGTCCGGTCTGGCGCTATCTGCGCCTGCTCGGGGCGGACCCGCACGAGGCCGACGACCTGATGCAGGACGCGTTCGTGGTCGCATCCGAGCGGCTGCTCGCGGGAGAGCGGCTCGTCGACGTCGGCGCCTATCTGCGCGGCACCGCGCGCAACCTGCTGCTGAGCGCGCGGCGCAAGGCGCGGCGTCGGCCGCCGACCGTGCCGTGGCTCGAGGAGGTCGACGAGCGGCTCCGCGACGACCCCGCGGCGCTCGACGACGAGCGGCTCGAGCGGCTGCGCGGCTGCGTCGAGCGCCTCAGCGGGCGGATGCAGGACGCCGTTCGGTGGCACCACGTCGACGGGGCGTCGTGCGCCGACGTCGCGGCGCGGCTGGGCATCGGCGCCAACGGGATCAAGTCGCTGCTGTCGCGCGCGCGCGCCGCCCTGCGCGCGTGCGTGCAGCAGCCGGGAGAGGGAGAGAGACCATGAGCGAGCAAGGGGACGGACAGGACGCGGTCGAAGAGCAGCTGGTCGGCCACGCGTTCGACGAGCTGGCGGGTCGGACGACGCCGCCCGACCGGTCGGCGGAGATCCTCGCGCGGGTCGCGGGCGCTGCGCAGCCGGCGCCGGCCGACGCGGGCGGGGGCGGCGCGC